>NZ_JBVVOS010000005.1:0-351705 GCF_055807515.1 Bradyrhizobium sp. Kon69
CATCAATCGACTTGACCAATGGCCAACCTGTCAGTGATGTGTCCGAACAAGCGTCAGCTATGTCTCCGGTCTAAACACTTGACCGGGCGATCCAGTACGCCGAGATGCCTGTGATCAAGTGGAGAGGCCATGGCGTATTCGCGGGGAATGACAGCGAGGGCGGGGCTATGCCTCGGCCCCAATCGACGCACGCCCCATTGTGCCCTATGGTGCCGCGCTCTCCCATCAACAACGATAAAAAAAACAATGATGTACCTGGAAACGCCGCCGCGCCTGATCGAGACCAGGCTCTTCTCCGCCATGCCCGACAAATTCCGCCGCAAGGGCGAGCGGACGGATTGGGCCGATGCCAACCGGCCGGGCGTGCCGACGGACTCCTTCGTCGAAGGGCCGTCGTTCGACAAGGACGGTAATCTCTACATCGTCGACATTCCCTTCGGGCGCATCTTCCGCATCGCGCCCGACGGTGAATGGTCGCTGGCGATTGAATATGAGGGCTGGCCGAACGGGCTGAAGATTGCGGGCGACGGCCGCATCCTGATCGCCGACTACAGGCACGGCATCATGGAGTTCGACGCCAAGGCAGGGCGGATGGCGCCGGTGCTGACCTCGCGCAACTCGGAGTCCTTCCGGGGCTGCAACGATTTGCATCTCGCTTCCAACGGCGACATCTATTTCACCGACCAGGGTCAGACCGGCCTGCATGACCCGAGCGGCCGCGTCTATCGCCTGACGCCAGGCGGCCGGCTGGATTGCCTGATCGATACCGGCATCAGTCCGAATGGTCTGGTGCTCGATCCAACCGAGACCGTGCTGTTCGTCGCGATGACGCGCGACAACGCGGTGTGGCGGCTGCCGTTCATGAAGGACGGCAGCGTGTCGAAGGTCGGCCGCTTCTGCTCGCTGTTCGGTACCAGTGGCCCCGATGGCTTGACCATGGATGCCAAGGGCCGGCTGTTCGTGGGTCACGCCTCGCTCGGCCATGTCTTCGTGTTCGCGCCCAACGGCGAATTGATCGCGCGGGTGAAATCGTGTGCCGGGCCGAACTGCACCAATGTCGCGATCGGTGGCGCGAACAAAGATCGGCTCTACATCACGGAGTCTGCCACCGGTAGCGTATTGGTCGCTGACATCGGCGTATTGAACTCTTGAGCTCGATGGCGGTTGCCTGAGCGAACGAGCGGTATCGGAGCAATTATGAACACGAAACCTTTCGGTAAAACCGGCGCCAACGTCGCCGTCATCGGGCAGGGCACCTGGTATCTCGACCATGGCGATCGCAAGCGCGCGATCGCGGCGCTTCAGCGCGGGCTCGATCTCGGCATGACACACATCGACACCGCCGAGATGTACGGCGATGCCGAGCTCGTCATTGCCGATGCGATCGCGGGCCGACGCGACGAGGTGTTCCTCGTGTCGAAGGTACTGCCGAGCAACGCCTCGCGCCGCGGAACCGTCACCGCCTGTGAGCGCTCGCTGAAGCGGCTGAAGACCGATCGGCTCGATTGCTATCTGCTGCACTGGCGCGGTTCGTATCCGCTGGAGGACACCGTGGCCGCATTCGAGGACCTGGTGAAGGCCGGCAAGATCAAATCATGGGGCGTTTCCAATTTCGATGCCGATGATCTCGACGAGATGCTCGACGCCGCCGGCGAAGACCGCATCGCCTGCAATCAGGTGCTCTATCATCTGAAGGAACGCGCGATCGAGCACGCGGTGATCCCGTGGTGCAAACAGCATGGTGTCGCCGTGGTCGCCTATTCGCCATTCGGCCACGATGATTTCCCTGCAAGCAGCAGCAAGGGCGGCGCGGTGCTGGCGCGCATCGCGGAGGCGCGTCGCGCGACGCCGCGCCAGGTCGCGCTGAGCTTCCTCACCCGTGCGACTACGGTGTTCGCGATCCCGAAGGCATCGTCCGCGGAACATGCCGGCGAAAATGCCGCAGCCGGCGATCTCGTGCTGACCAAAGACGAGATTGCGGCCCTCGATGCGGCGTTTCCGCGCGGTCCGAAGCCGCGCGGCCTGCCCATGCTGTAGTGCACAAACGCCTATTCTTAATGGAGTCTTGACGCGCGCGGACGTGAGCGCATATCGGCATCCTGTTTTCGGAAGTTGTGAAAGCGGCGCAATTATCGTTTTTTACGATCATTCCCGATTCGCATTCCTAGGTTCCAGCCGTGACCCCGCCGCCCGCCGCAGCCGCAAGGCTCGACAGTATTCCCATGCCTATGCCGGAAAAGAAGCCGCAGGCGCGCCGCGCGCCCGCGCGCGTCGATCATCCCTTCAAGGGCATCGCGCTGGTGCTGCTGTCGACCATCTTTCTCGGTTGCTCCGATGTCACCGCGAAATATTTGTCGTCGAGCCTGCCGTCGATCGAGATCACCTGGATCCGCTTCGTGACGTTTGCGCTGATGTTCACGCCGGTGATGCTGCCGGGCTCGCCGCTTCATGCCATGCGCACCGAGCGCCTCGGCCTGCAGCTGATGCGCGGCGCGGCATTGCTTGGCTCTTCGCTGTTCTTCATCACCGGCCTGAGCTTCCTGCCGATCGCGGAAGCGTCCGCGACCGGCTTCGTCTCGCCGCTGTTCGTCACCGCGCTCTCTATCGTCTTCCTGAGCGAGAAGGTCGGCATGCGCCGCTGGATCGCGACCGCGATCGGCCTGACCGGCGTGCTGATCATCCTGCGCCCGGGCTCCAGCGCGTTTCACGCCGCCGCGTTCTTCCCGATCGTCTCGGCATTCTGCTGGGCCGCGGCGCTGATCCTGACGCGCATGATGAGCGGGCGTGAAGCCGTCCTCACCACGATGGCCTATTCGGCGCTGACGGGCGTTGCGATCCTCTCTCTGATGGTACCGTTCGTCTGGGTCACGCCAACCTGGACCGCGATCGGGCTTGGCATCGTGATCGGCGTCGCCTCCACCGTCGGCCAGTGGATCATCGTCCTGGCCTATCGCTACGGCGATGCCTCG
This sequence comes from Bradyrhizobium sp. Kon69, assembly GCF_055807515.1. Taxonomy (NCBI): domain Bacteria; kingdom Pseudomonadati; phylum Pseudomonadota; class Alphaproteobacteria; order Hyphomicrobiales; family Nitrobacteraceae; genus Bradyrhizobium; species Bradyrhizobium sp. Kon69. The sequence goes on from NZ_JBVVOS010000005.1 coordinate 2,970, forward strand.
GTGCTGGCGCCGTTCTCCTACACGCAGTTGCTCTGGGTCAGCATTTTGGGCTTCTTCCTGTTCGGCGAAGTGCCTGATGTCTGGACCGTCACCGGTGCGGCCTTCATCGTCGCCAGCGGCCTCTACATCGCCCATCGCGAGCGCATCCGCCGCGCCCAGCTCCTGATCATGGAAGAGCGGTCCCCGAACCCCTGACGCAAGTTCACGCGTCCGCTTCGTGCTATCAATGGCTCCAACAAGCCGGGAGGAGCCGAATGCGCGCTGCGATTTTCAGGAACGGTGAGATTGTCGTCGACCGGATGGCGGAGCCAAAGCCCGGCCCCGGCCAGGTGCTGGTCAAGACGCTCGCCTGCGGCATCTGCGGCTCCGACCTGCACGCGCGCCAGCACGCCCATCGCATGGTGGAGATGGCGCGAAAGAGCGGCCGCAAGCCGATGGATCTCGCCCGCGACGTCGTGTTCGGCCATGAGTTCTGCTGCGAGATCGTCGACTTCGGGCCGGACACTGTGCGCAAGCTCAAGCCGGGCACGCGCGTCTGCTCGCTGCCGGCCCTCGTGACGCCGCAGGGCATCGAGGGCATTGGCTATTCCAATGATAATATTGGCGGCTATGCCGAGGCGATGCTGCTGAGCGAAGCGCTGCTGCTCGAGGTGCCCAACGGTCTGGCGCCGGAGCATGCCGCGCTCACCGAACCGCTCGCGGTCGGCGTTCACGCAGTCGCCAAGGCCAACATCCGTGGCGGCGAGGTGCCGCTCGTGATCGGCTGCGGACCGGTCGGGCTGGCGGTGATTGCGGCGCTGAAGCTCAAGGGCCTGCATCCGATCGTCGCCGCTGACTATTCGCCGGCGCGGCGCGCGCTTGCGGCAAAACTCGGCGCCGATATCGTCGTGGATCCAAGGGTGTCGCAGCCCTATGCGACCTGGGCCGAGCATGCGCAGATGTCGGATGCGGAAAAGGCGGCGCGCCCGCCGTTGCAGGCGATGCTGCCCGCGCTGAAGCCCGCGATCATCTTCGAATGCGTCGGCGTGCCCGGCCTGTTGCAGCAGGTGTTCGAAGGCGCGCCGCGCGATGCCAGGATCGTCGTGGTCGGCGTCTGCATGGAGACCGACAGGAGCGAGCCCATGCTCGGCATCATGAAGGAGCTCAACGTCCAGTACGTGCTCGGCTATACGCCGGACGAATTCGCAGCCTCACTGCGCCTGATCGCGGAAGGGCAGGTCGATGCGGCGGCGATGGTAACTGCGGAAGTCGGCATCGACGGCGTCGCGAAAGCGTTTGCCGATCTCGCCAACCCTGAAGTCCACACCAAGATCATCGTGCAGCCGTGGCGGTGATGCCTTACACCGGCAGCGCGATCGAATACTTCACCTGGCTCAGTGCGAAGCTCGATTCGATCGAGGCGATGCCGTCGAGTCGGGTCAGCTTGGTCTTCAGGAAGGTCTCGTAGGAGGCGAGGTCGGCTGCGACCACGCGCAGGAGGTAGTCGCGGTTGCCGGTCATCAGATAGCACTCCAGCACCTCGTCCCATTTCGAGATCGCCCGCGCGAAGCGGTTGAGATCCTCCTCCTTCTGCCGCGCCAGCTTGATCGAGATGAAGACGCTGACATGCAGCCCCAGCGCCTTCTGGTCCACGGTCGCGATGTAGCGCGAGATGACGCCGCGCTCCTCCAGCAGCTTGACCCGGCGGTGGCAGGGCGACACTGACAGCCCGACCCTGTCGGCCAGCTCCTGCATGGTCAGCCGGCTGTCGTTCTGGAGCAGAGCGAGGATTTTTCGGTCGATGGCGTCGAGGGCGGGCATTGGGATGAACCTGTCGCTTTTACCGATCGATTGGTAAACTATCTCAATATTGGCTGGTATTGCGCGAAAAATTGAGAAGTTTGGCGCTTTCCGCAGGGGTATCATCGGGTACCTGTTTTCCGGGAGCATTGCCATGCCCGTTGATACCGACCGCCTCGACACATTGACTGCGCTCGCCCGCAAGGCGCTGTGGCTGTCGTCATGGACCATCCATCACGCCAACCACATCCGCCCGAATGCGGACGGCCTCAAAGTTGGCGGACATCAGGCCTCGTCGGCCTCGCTCGCCACCATCATGTCGGCGCTGTATTTCCACGTGCTGAAACCCGAAGATCGCGTTGCGGTGAAGCCGCATGCGAGCCCGGTGTTCCACGCCATCCAGTATCTGTTCGGCCGGCAGAGCCGCGAGAAGCTGGAGAATTTTCGTGGCTTCAAGGGTGCGCAGTCCTATCCCTCGCGCACCAAGGACGTCGACGACGTCGATTTCTCCACCGGCTCGGTCGGACTCGGCGTCGCGCAGACGCTGTTCGCCTCGCTGGTGCAGGACTATGTCAAGGCGCATGGCTGGATGAAGGATCGCCGCGAGGGGCGGATGATCGCGCTGGTCGGCGACGCCGAGATGGACGAGGGCAACATCTTCGAGGCGCTGGCGGAAGGCTGGAAGCACGGGCTGCGCAACACCTGGTGGGTGGTCGACTACAACAGGCAGTCGCTGGACGCCGTTGTCCGCGAAGGTCTCTGGGAGAAGTTCGAGACCGTGTTCCGCAATTTCGGCTGGGACGTGGTGATCGTGAAATACGGCCGGCTGATGCGCGAGGCCTTTGCGGAAGCTGGCGGCGAGGCACTGAAGCGCTGGATCGACAATTGCCCGAACGCACTCTACGCCGCCTTGTGTTTCCAGGGCGGCGCGGCGTTCCGCAAGCATCTCCACGACGAGATCGGCGATCAGGGCCCCATCACCAAGCTGATCGACAAGCGCAGCGACGACGAATTGCTGGCGCTGATGTCGAACCTCGGCGGCCACGACATGGCGAGCATGCTGGACGCCTTCGAATCCATCGATCACGATCGCCCGGTCTGCTTCATCGCCTACACCATCAAGGGCGTCGGCCTGCCGTTCCAGGGCCACAAGGACAATCACGCCGGCCTGATGACGGTCGCGCAGATGGAGAAATATCGCGACAGCCAGAACATCCGGCCGGGACACGAATGGGACAGATACGAGGGTCTCGCCCAAAGTCCCGCCGAGCTGGACGCCTTCCTCGCGCGCGTGCCGTTCAACCGGGACGGCCGCCGGCTCACCGCGCCTGTGATCGAGGTGCCGTCGCAGCTCGCCTTCAAGCCGGCGCCGCAGATGTCGACCCAGCAGGGTTTTGGGCTGGTGCTGAACGAGATCGCGCGCGGCGACAGCGAGCTCGCACAGCGGATCGTGACGACATCGCCCGACGTCACCGTCTCGACCAATCTCGGCCCGTGGGTGAACCGGCGCGGCCTGTTTGCGCGCGGCGAGAAGGCGGACTTATTCCGCAGCGAGAAAATTCCGTCCACCTTCAACTGGGATTTCTCGCCCAAGGGCCAGCATCTCGAGCTCGGCATCGCCGAGATGAACCTGTTTATCATGCTCTCAGCGCTCGGCCTGTCGCACCAGATCAACGGCGAGCGGTTGCTGCCGGTCGGCACGCTCTATGATCCTTTCATCGAGCGCGGTCTCGATGCGCTGAATTATGCCTGCTATCAGGATGCCCGTTTCATGGTGGCGGCAACGCCGTCGGGCATCACGCTGGCGCCCGAAGGCGGCGCGCACCAGTCGATCGCAACGCCTTTGATCGGCATGGCGCAGGACGGCCTCGCCTCGTTCGAGCCGGCCTTCGTCGACGAACTCGCCGTGATTATGGGGTGGGGTTTCAACCACATGCAGCGCGATCCGGGCGAGGGCGGCTCGGTCTATTTGCGGCTGTCGACGCGCAGCATCGAGCAGGCGCAGCGGATCATGACACCCGAGCTTGCACAGGGCATCACCGACGGCGCCTATTGGCTGCGCAAGCCGGGCCCCAATGCCGAACTCGTCATCGCCTATACCGGCGCCGTTGCGCCGGAAGCGATCGAGGCGACCGGCTTCATCGGCGAGAGCCGGCGCGACATCGGCCTGCTCGCGATCACGTCCGCGGATCGTCTGCATGCGGGGTGGACCGCCGCACGGACATTACGCCGTGATCGGCGTGGCGTGCAGCATCTCAGCCACATCGAAAAACTGCTCGCGCCGCTGCCGCGCGACTGCGGCATCGTGACCGTGATCGACGGCCATCCGGCGGCGCTGGGCTGGCTCGGCAGCGTCCGTGGCCACCGCGTCGAGGCGCTGGGCGTCGAGCAGTTCGGCCAGACCGGCACCATCGCCGACCTCTACCGCCACCACGGCATCGACGCCAACGCCATCATCGATGCGGCCGAAAGCCTCACCACCGGCGCGCCGGTGCTGCATCGGAAGATGGCGGTGTAATTCGTCGCCCCGGCCTAGTGCGCAATTGCGCACGGGGGGCCGGGGCCCATACGCCGCAGCGATTGTTGTGGCCGCAGGTCGTAGACGTCTGAGCAAGCCAACCGACGTTTGTGGTAATGGGTCCTGGCCTTCGCCAGGACGACGTCCATGACGGCCTTGCCACCCCTCCGCCATCGGCTCATATAACCTCCGTCCGCCGCAATGCTGGCCCCGCACATGGCGGGTTCAATTGCCGGCGCTTTCGTGCAAGGATGCCTGCCGAAACGCCCCCCAAGCCCCCAAGAAGAGGTTCACTATGGTCAATCGCATGCAGTTCTACATCGACGGCGCCTGGGTCGATCCCGCCGTCAAGAAGTCCACCGCCGTGGTCAATCCGGCGACGGAAGAGGCGATGTACGAGGTTGCGCTGGGCTCCAAGGCCGACGTTGACAAAGCCGTTGCTGCCGCCAAGCGCGCGTTCGTGACGTTCTCCCAGACCAGCCGTGACGAGCGCGTCGCGCTGCTCACCAAAGTCATCGAGATCTACAAGGGCCGTCTCAAGGAGATCGGAGCCGCCGTCTCCGACGAGATGGGCGCGCCTCTGCCGATGGCCGAAAAACTCCAGGCCGGCGCCGGCCTTGGCCACCTCATGACCACGCTCGACGTGCTCAAGAACTATCATTTCGAGGAACCGGTCGGCACCGCCATGGTGCTGCGCGAGCCGGTCGGCGTGGTCGGCATGATCACGCCCTGGAACTGGCCGCTCAACCAGATCGCCTGCAAGGTCGCGCCCGCGCTCGCCGCCGGCTGCACCATGATCCTGAAGCCGTCGGAGTTCACCCCGACCTCGGCGCTGATCTTCGCGCAAATCCTTCATGAAGCCGGCGTGCCGAAGGGCGTGTTCAACCTCGTCAACGGTCTCGGTCCCGAGGTCGGCGCCGCCATGAGCGAGCACCCCGACATCGACATGATCTCGTTCACCGGCTCGACCCGCGCCGGCATCGACGTGGCCAAGCGCGCGGCGCCGACCGTGAAGCGCGTCAGCCAGGAGCTCGGTGGCAAGTCGCCGAACGTCATCCTCGAAGGCGCCGACCTCACGAAGGCGGTGACCGGCGGCGTGATGCACATGTTCAACAACTCCGGCCAGTCCTGCAACGCGCCCTCGCGCATGATCGTGCCGGCCTCGAAGATGAAGGAAGTCGCCGCGATCGCGAAGGCTGTCGCCGACAAGACCAAGGCGGGCGATCCGCGCGCCGAAGGCACCACCATCGGCCCCGTCGTCAACCGCGGCCAGTGGGACAAGATCCAGGGCCTGATCAAGAAGGGCATCGACGAGGGCGCAACGCTCGTCTCCGGCGGCCCGGGCCTGCCCGAGGGCGTCAACAAGGGCTTCTATGTCCGTCCGACCATCTTCGCCGACGTCACCCCCGACATGACGATCGCTCGCGAAGAGATCTTCGGACCGGTGCTGACCATCATCGGCGCCAAGGACGAAGCCGAGGCGGTGCACATCGCCAACGACACGCCCTATGGGCTTGCCGGCTACGTCACGGGTGCTTCCGTCGAAGACGCCAAGCGCGTCGGCCGTCAGATCCGCGCCGGCAACGTCAATCTGCAGGGCGTGCCCAACGATCGCTCCGCGCCGTTCGGCGGCTACAAGCAGTCCGGCAACGGCCGCGAATGGGGCAAGTACGGCCTCGAGGACTTCCTCGAAGTGAAGGCCGTCGCCGGCTTCAACGCGGCGTAGGCTTTAGCGCCTGGGTGAAGATGACGCCGGAGCGGGAAACCGCTCCGGCGTTTTTGTTTGGTGTAGCCCGCCTGGAGCGAAGCGGAATGCGGGGACTGTCCCGGATTGCGCTTCGCTCCATCCGGGCTAAGGGCCGTCGCGGAATCGGGCGAAGCCTTATCCCCCCACCGCGCCCTGCGTGTTCACATACAACGCGTAGATCGACTGGCTTGCCGCCATGAACAGGCGGTTGCGCTTGATGCCGCCGAAGCAGAGATTGGCGCAACGTTCGGGCAGGGCGATGCGGCCGATCATGACGCCGTCGGGCGCGAACACCACGACGCCGTCGAGCTCGGGATCGCCCATGCCCCAGCCGCACCAGAGATTGCCGTCGATGTCGCAGCGCATGCCGTCAGGCGTGCCCGGACCCGCGTCGATGAAGACGCGCTTGTTGGAGATCGTGGTGCCATCAGGCGAGACGTCATAGGCGAGAATCTTGCGGTTCGGCACGCCGCGTGATTCCACGACGTAGAGGATTTTCTCGTCCGGCGAGAAGCACAACCCGTTGGGGCCGAGCACGCCTTCGGCAACGATGGTCGCCTTGCCGGTCGTGGGATCGAGCCGGTAGACGTTCGGCTCGAGCTCGGGCTCGGCCTTGTAGCCCTCGTAATTGCCGAGCAGGCCGAAGGTGGGATCGGTGAACCAGACCGCGCCGTCGGACTTCACCACGACGTCGTTCGGCGAGTTGAGCTTCTTGCCGCCGAACGAGTCAATCAGCACGGTGATGCTGCCGTCATATTCGGTGCGGGTGACGCGCCGCCCACCATGCTCGCAGGTGACGAGCCGGCCCTGGCGATCCCTGGTGTTGCCGTTGGCGAAATTGGAGGGCTTGCGGAACACGCTGACGGCGCCGGTCTCCCCCTCCCATTTGAGGATGCGCTGGTTCGGAATATCGCTGCACAAAAGATAGCGCCCGTCGCCGAACCACACCGGACCCTCGGCCCAGCGCAGGCCGGTCGTCAGCCGCTCCACCGCCGAGAGCTTCAGCCAGTATTTTTCGAAGCGGGGATCGAGTGCTTTTATCGCGGGATCTGGATAATAGGTCGCCGGCCGCCAGCCTTGAGTGTGGGACGATGCCTCATTCATCTCGGTTCTCTCGTTTCGTTCCCTCTGGACAATCCAGCTATCATTAGAGACACCTGACGGCAAATCGGTCGCCAAAGACGAGGAATGACATGCGCATCTTGATGACGGGAGCTTCAGGCGGGATTGGAACGCGCCTGCGAAAACTGTTGCCGCCGATCTATCCGGACCTGCTGCTCAGCGACATCCGCCCGCCGGCCGATCTCGGCCAGAACGAGCAATTCAAGGCGGCGGACCTCTCTGACCTGGCGCAGTGCGAGGCGATCTGCGAGGGCGTCGACGGCATCATCCATTTCGGCGGCTATTCGGTCGAAGGTCCTTGGAACGACATCCTCCAGGCCAACATCATCGGCGGCTACAATCTGTTCGAGGCCGCGTATCGCAAGGGCGTCAAGCGCGTGGTGTTCGCCTCCTCGAACCATGCCGTCGGATTCTATCCGCGCCACCACAAGATCGGCACCGACGTGACCCCGCGTCCCGACGGCCGCTATGGGGTCAGCAAGGTGTTCGGCGAAGCGGTCGGCGCGCTCTATGCCGACAAGCATGGCCTGAAGGTGACTTGCCTTCGCATTGGCAATTTCGGCGACGTGCCGCTGGACCTTCGCCGCATCTCGATCTGGCTGAAGCCGGAAGATTTGGTGCAGCTCTGCCAGATCGGGCTCGAGCATCCCGATATTCATTTCGAGATCTTCTACGGCGTGTCCCTGAACGAGCGCGCGTGGTGGGACAACCACCGCGCCTACGAGTTCGGCTACCGCCCCACGGGGCGCTCCGAGGACCACGTAGCGCATGCGATGGCCGAGCAAGCCAAGCTGAAGCCCGATCCGGTCGGCGATCACTACCAGGGCGGCGCGTTCTGCAGCAACGAGTTCGACGGCGACACAAGTCGCATCATCGACTGGAATAAGCGGTAAGGCGCATTAGCAAATCCAGGGCGTCGGAATCGACGCCCTAGACAACGCGCTTGCCGGCCTGGGCCGCGATGGGCCTCTGTACGAAGTACATCAGGATCAGGGAAATCACGGCCGTCGTCACGACGACGTATCCCAGCCGGTCGAAATGCCGCAGCGTACCGTCGGGGTCCTGCGCGATCAGCGCGGCGGCGAGCACGGAGCCGAGGCCGCCGGAGAGCTGTTGCAGCGACGCGCCGACCGCGCTGAAGGAGCCGCGTTGCGCCGGCTCGGGGATTGCGGAAATCAGCGCCTGCGACGGAATCATGCGGGAGAAGATGCCGACGAACATCAGGACGTTGACCAGGATCGCGACCGTCAGGCTCACCACGCCGAGATGGGTGTAGATCAGCACCATGACGATAGACATCGCGCTGCCGAAGACGAAGGTCGGGTATTTGCCGAAGGCATCGCTCGCGCGTCCCACCAGCGGGCCGATGACAATGCTGAACAGGCCGGAGACGAGATAGATCGTCGGCAGATGCACGATGTCGATGCCGAGATTGTGCACGGTGTAGGCGCTGCCGAACGGCATCAGCATGTAGCCGCCGGTCGCCAGCAGGGTCGTCACCGAAAACGCCATCCAATAACGCGGTTGCGAGACCGTTGCGATCAGATGCCGGAACGGGTTTCGATCCTGCTTCAGCCCGAGATGGCCGTTCACCGGCTTCATCAGGAACATCACGGCGGCCATGCCGATCACCGACAGGCCGACCAGCGCGCCGAACGCGATGTGCCAGTTCCACTGGTTGGCGAGGAAAAGCCCGGCCGGGATGCCCAGCACCTGGCTCGCGGCGAAGGCGGTTTGCACGAAACCCATGACGCGGCCGCGCAATTGCAGCGTGAACAGATCGGTGACGATGGCGAGCACGACCGAGCCGATCACGCCGCCGAACAGGCCGGTCACGATCCGCCCCAGCAGCAACAGATGATAGTTGGGCGCGATCGCGCACAGCGCCGTGCCGAGGGTGAAGCCGGCGTAGAAGAACAACAGCAGCCGCTTGCGATCGAACCGGTCGGCGAAGCCGGCCGCCAGGATGCCGGAAATTCCCGCGCTGAACGCATAGGCCGAGACCGCCACCCCGAACTGGGCGGCCGAAATATCGAGCGCCGGCATCATGATGGCGCCGAGCGGCGACATGATCATGAAATCAATGATGATCGTGAATTGGACCAGCGCCAGCAGCCCGACGAGGATCGCCTGGTAGCGCGAGAAGCCGCGGGATGGCGCTTGCTGCTCGGCGATCGGCTCGGTCAGGGTTTGTTCGGTCATGCCATTTCGGTCGGGAAGGAATACGGGAAGAACGTGTGATTCGCCGCTAGGCGCCGGTCCTATCTATTTCCGATGGAGCACTATTTCGATGGGTTGACAAAAGGTTTTGATGCCAATCTCGACGCCGTGCCTCGGGTCACTGAGAGCGAGCGCATGCAAGGGCCGAGCTTTGGCTTGGCCGCCCTGCCCATTGATCCAGGTCAACCATGCCTTTGGTATTTGGTTCTCGATCTGTGCGATCGCATTTTCGGCAACCGGCGCCGCGATTACGGTTCGATTGCGGCAGCGCGAGTCAGGACAATGAAAATCAAATTGCCAGCCGTCGTACTGCTCGCGCTGATCATGTCGGGCCCGGCGCGATCCGCGATGCTCAGCGACGCCGAGACGACGTTTCTCGACCAGCTCGTCACCGCGTCCGCGGTGCTCGAACAACGATGCGTCGGCTACGAGGTCAATGGTACCGGCAGTGTCCAGCTCGGCGCCCGACTTCTCGGCAGCACGGATGCCGCGATGGCGATGATCGACGCCTATGCGGCGGCCATCAAGGCCCGCGATGGCGAGACCTCCGATCCCGGTAAATTCCGCATCGAGGTGTCCGACGCAGCCGCCAAAACGTTCAGGCGTGTCCGGACGGACCTGGTCAGAGATCCGAAAGGCGCCTGCGCTGGTTATGGCGATACCAGCGTGGAGCGCGGCCTGCTGAGGCGGTATTGAACGCGCGTTCTGGCCTGCCGCGGCCTGACGGGAATCGGCGCGAGAGTGGGCTGGTGGGAGCGACAACTTGATCTGGGTATGACGGCAGGGCGCAACGTAGCTCATTGCGCAGAACCGGTGCGCTCTCGCTGGCTAGTCGTCCAGCACCTCTCGCACCTTCACTGCGAGTTCCTCGACGGTGAAAGGCTTGCTGAGCACGGCCACGCCGGGTCTTGCCACACGATTTTGGAGCATCGCGTTGGGCGTATAGCCCGTCGTGAAAAGAACCTTCAGATCCGCTCGGCGTCGAAGCGCTTCTTCAGAGAGCTTCGCCCCGTTGATGTCCGGCATGACGATGTCTGTGAATAGTAGGCTGACGTCCGGGGTTTCGTCCAAAAGCTGCAGCGCCGCTTCTGCGCTTTCTGCCTCCATCACGCGGTAGCCCAGTTCAATCAATGCATCGACACTATACTGGCGCACTGCCGGCTCGTCCTCGACCACCAGGATAAGCTCGTGATTGTCGTCGGTACGCAGGAACGCGGCTGCTTTTTCCGTGAAAACGGGCTCGGTCGCATCCACGAGCCTCGGCAGGTAGACCTTGAATGTTGTCCCTTCGCCGGGTTCCGAGTAGATCTTGACGTGGCCGCCCGACTGTTTGACGAAGCCGTATACCTGGCTGAGACCTAGGCCGGTGCCTTTGCCGACAGCTTTGGTGGTGAAGAAGGGGTCGAAGGCTTTGGCCATTACGTCCGCAGGCATGCCGGAGCCGGTGTCCGTCACCGCGATTAATACATATTGCCCTGCCAGGACGCCTGGTTCGCTTGCCAGATAGCGGTCGTCCAAATCAGCGTTGTGAGTTTCGATGGTGAGCCGGCCGCCCTCCGGCATTGCGTCGCGGGCATTCACGGCAAGGTTCAGGAGGACATTTTCAAGTTGGTTTGCGTCGGCTGAGATGCGCCAGACGTCTGAATCCAGCGCAGTCTCTAACCTTACATCACTGCCGAGTGAGCCGCGTATGAACCCGGACATCCCGGAGACGAGCTTGTTGATATCGATCGGTTGCGGCTTCAACGGCTGTTGCCTGGAGAACGCAAGGAGGCGCTGCGTAAGCAAGGCAGCGCGGCGCGCTCCGTCCATGGCAGCTTCGAGATAGCGCTTGGCGCGGGGGTCGATCTCGACCATTCGGCGCTTCAGAAGATCGAGTGAGCCCATCACGATCGACAACATGTTATTGAAGTCGTGCGCGATGCCGCCCGTGAGATGCCCGACGGCTTCCATTTTTTGCGCTTGGCGGAGGGCCTCTTCGGCGGCTCTCAGTGCTTCGGCCTGCTCTTTCTGACGATGGATGTCACGACCGATGCAGTGAAAAGCTCCCTTGCTAGCGGTGACCGACCAGGCGATCCAACGATAGGCTCCGTCTTTGCAAAGGTAACGGTTCTCGAATTCGCCGGATTCATCGTTAGCCGCGAGTTCGTCGGCCCAGAGGCGCGATCCTTCGATGTCGTCCGGGTGGATGAACTGAGTATAGGGTCGTCCCACGATCTCAGCTTGAGACCAGCCGAGCAGCGCTGGCCAGGCCGGATTGACCTCTCGTATGGTCGAGTCGAAAGCAACCACCGCGACCAAGAGGTTGGTACCACTCCAGAGCTGATTGCGCTCCTCCGTGCGCTCCTGAACAAGGCGTTCGAGCTGTTCGCGCGATCGGGCCAGGATCTCCCGAGCGGCGACCATGTCCTCAATGTCTGTACAGGTCCCGTACCATCGCAAGATCACGCCATCTGCGTCGCGCACTGGCTGCGCACGTCCAAGCACCCATCGGTACTGCCCGGATCGATGACGGAGACGATACTCGATCTGATACGGTTCGCCGGTTTCCAGGGAGTGACGCCAAGCGGACCATGCGGCCTCTCGATCTTCGGGGTGGAACATTCCGTTCCAAGCTTCGCCGTCTGTGGAACCTTGCGGTACGCCGGTGAACTCGTACCAACGCTGATTATAGAAGTCGTGGAACCCATCAGGTCGCGTTGACCAGATCATCTGGTCGATGGAGTTCGTGATCGCCGCGGCCCTGGCTTCGCTTTCGCGCAGCGCCGCTTCTGCAAGCACCTGGCCGGTGGTCTCCGCGACGGCGCAGAACATGCCCATCACTTCGCCCGTGGGCTCGCGAACCGCCGAATAGGAGAAGGTAAACCAGGTCTGCTCATCGTAGCCGCGCCGGTTCATGATGAGCGGCAGGTTCTCTTGCCAAGTTGCCTCGCCAGCCATGGCTTTTTGGATCAGAGGCCAGATATCGTCCCAGATCTCCGCCCAAATGTCATGGAAGCGAGCGCCGAAAGCAGCCGGATGCTTGTCGGCGAGGATCTCAGCGTAGGCGTCGTTGTAAATGAAACCGAGTTCCGGGCCCCAAGCCACGAACATCGGAAACTTCGAGTCCAGCGCCAGACTCACGACTGACCGAAGCGTCGGTGACCACCCCTGCGGTGGGCCGAGCGGTGACTTGGTCCAATCGCTGCTGTGCAAGAGCGCCTGGACCGGCGGGCCTCTCTCCGGCGGCTGCGCGCTAGGCAGGTCAACCATCAATATTCTCGCAGCTCTGCGCCGCCGTACGGTCGATCATGGGCATGAGCAACTCAACCAGTGCGCCAGCTGTTTGTTACCAACATACAGTTGAAACCGTCTCGGCCAAAGGTGCAAGATCGGGTTCGGAACGCGAGGCGCAAGCCGAAATCGCGGCTTTGTCCGAACGAATCTCAGCGCTGTAAGTGGACGTCTTTCACTTGTTCGGCGCGTCCCGACGTTCGACCTCGCCACCCGCAATCCGCGCCAGGTAATCCTTCTTGCTGAACTGCATGTGATCCACACAGAGCTGGGCCAGCGCCCAACTGTCGCGGCCCTTCAACAGCTCGATCATCAACTCGTGCTGGCGCCGCGACTGTGCCAGCCCGTCGCTGTCGGCGAGGTTCTTGGCACGCATCGGCAGCGTCAGGTTCATATAGTTCTGCAGCGAGCGCACCAGATATGGATTGCCGCAGGCCGAGAACAGCGCGAGGTGGAAGGCGTCGTTGGCTTCATGGATGCCGCGCAGGTCCTGCAAATCCGCTCGCGCGCAATATTGCCGTTGCAATGCTGAGAGCTCGTCGATCAGGCCTTGCTGCGCGGGCAGGGGGATCATCAGCGCCGCCTGCCGCGTCAGCATCTCCCGGACCTCGTAGATCTGCCGGACCTCTTCAGCCGAATAGAACCGCACGGTGGCGCCGACATTCTTTTCGCGGCGGACGATGCCGCGGCGTTCCGCATCCACCAGCGCCTGGCGCACGAAGTGCCGCGAGGTGCCGTAAGCCGACATCAGCGCGTCTTCCGTGAGGCGCGCGCCGGGAGCGAGTCGGCCGAAGATGATGTCCTCTTCAAGCCGCGCGACGATGTCGTCCGGATCGTCGCGCCGGACCGTCATGCTGTCTGCGGTGTGAGTGTCGGACATGCCCTTGGCCCCCCGGCGCCTGGCCGGTCCGTCCTGTGGAGCAGGGAAGGCTCGGATTGTCAATAATCTGGTCGTCTACCAGTACGCCAATCCGGAAAACGACAGGTTTGGCGCCTGCCTTATTGACAATCAGGGAGTAGGCTGTACGACAATGGCCTGGTGATGGGAGTGGCATGATGACGAGTGGGTTGCGCAAAGGGCTGACGAGCTATGGCGATGCCGGCTTCTCGCTGTTCCTGCGCAAGGCGTTCATCAAGGCCATGGGCTATTCCGACGACGCGCTGGAGCGTCCGATCGTCGGCATCACCAATACCTACAGCGATTACAATCCCTGCCACGGCAACGTCCCGCAGATCATCGAGGCCGCCAAGCGCGGCGTGATGCTGTCGGGCGCGATGCCGTTCGTGTTCCCGACCATCTCGATCGCGGAGAGCTTTGCGCATCCGACCTCGATGTATCTGCGCAATCTGATGGCGATGGACACCGAGGAGATGATCCGGGCCCAGCCGATGGATTCAGTGATCGTCATCGGCGGCTGCGACAAGACTCTTCCTGCGCAGGTGATGGCCGCAATCAGCGCCGACCTGCCGACGGTGGTCATTCCCGTGGGCCCCATGGTGGTTGGTCATCACAAGGGCGAGGTGCTGGGCGCCTGCACCGATTGCCGCCGTCTCTGGGGCAAGTATCGCGCCGGCGAAATGGACGATGTCGAGATCGAGGCGGTCAACGGCCGGCTCGCGCCGTCGGTCGGCACCTGCATGGTGATGGGCACCGCCTCCACCATGGCCTGCATGATCGAAGCCATGGGCCTGTCGCTGCCGATGAGCGCGACGATTCCCGCGCCGCATGCGGAGCGCTTTCGGCTCGCCGAGGCGAGCGGCAGGGTGGCCGCCGAGATGGCCAAGACCAAGGGCCCGAAGCCGAGCGAGGTGCTGACGCCTGCATCTTTCAAGAACGCCCAGGTCGTGCTCCAGGCGATCGGCGGCTCGACCAACGGCCTGATTCATTTGACCGCGATGGCGCATCGCTCGCCGCACCGGCTCGATCTCGGGGTGTTCGACCAGATCGGCCGCGAGGTGCCGGTGCTGATCGATCTCAAGCCGTCGGGCGAGCATTACATGGAGCATTTCCATCACGCCGGTGGCGTGCCGAAACTGCTGGCGCAGCTCGGCGACCTCATCGATCTCGATGCGAAGACGATCACGGGCGAGAGCCTGCGCGATGTCGCCGCCAACGCGGAACACGTACCCGGCCAGGACGTGATCCGCGCGCGCGACAATCCGATCAAGAAGGAAGGCGGCCTCGCCGTCCTGCACGGTAATCTCGCCCCGCGCGGCGCGGTGATCAAGCAGTCGGCTGCAAGCCCAAAGCTGTTGCAGCACACCGGACGTGCCGTGGTGTTCGAATCCGTCGAGGATATGACGCTGCGGGTTGACGATCCCGATCTCGACGTCACCGCCGATGACGTGCTGGTGCTGCGCAACGCCGGCCCCAAGGGCGCGCCCGGCATGCCCGAGGCGGGCTATCTGCCGATCCCGAAGAAGCTCGCGCGTGGCGGTACCAAGGACATGGTGCGCATTTCCGACGCGCGCATGAGTGGCACCGCGTTCGGAACCATCGTGCTGCACATCACGCCGGAATCCGCTGTCGGCGGGCCGCTGGCGCTGGTGAAGAACGGCGACATGATCCAGCTGGATGTTGCGAAACGCAGCATCGAGCTGCTGGTCGATGCCGCCGAGCTGGAGCGCCGCCGTGCCGCATTGAAGCCGGCGGCTGCGCCGGAGGAGGCGCGGCGCGGCTACGCCTGGCTGTTCAATGAGACCATTATGCAAGCCGACGAGGGCTGTGACTTCGATTTTATGCAGAGGACTGGCAAAGGCTGATCAACCACTCGAACGAGCGCTCAGACCGCACAAGCGGCGGGCATAAAACAGGGGGAAACGATGATTGCACGATCCATGCTTGGGCTGGCGGCAACGGCCGCTGTTCTGTTCGTTACGGGCGCATCGGCACAGGAGGTGAAGCATTATCGCTTTGCCTACGATCAGCCGCGCAACACCGGCTATTCCATCGCGGGCGACCTCTTTGCCGAAAAGCTCAAGGAATTGAGCAAAGGCACCATGATCATCGATCAATATCCGGGCGCGCAGCTCGGGCAGGAGCCGCAGGTGCTTCAGCTCGTGAAAGCGGGCGACGTCGAATTTGCGATCATCTCCTCGGCGAACACCGCGACGATCTCGCCGCAAGCGGGCGTGATGTCGTTGCACTTTCTCTTCCGCGACGAGAACCACGTGGTCAAGGGCCTGGCCGATCCAAAAGTGTTCGCGGCGCTCAAGACCATGATCGACGAGACCACGCAGGGCCTGCATGTGATCGCGACCGGCTCGCAGGGCGTGCGCCACATGTACTCCAAGAAGGAGATCCACAATGTCGGCGACATCAAGGGCCTGAAAATCCGGGTGCAGGCGACCGCGACCGAGGACACCATGTTCCCCGCCTACGGCGCCCAGACCGTGCACATGCCGTTCGGCAGCGTCTACACGAGCCTGCAGACCGGCGTGGTCGACGTCGCCGAGAACAGCATCAACGTCTACCTCGTCAACAAGCACTACGAGGTCGCCCCGGTCCTGAACATCACCGAGCACGAGGCCAACAACGCGCTGGTGTTCATCTCCGACAAGCTCTGGCAGAGCCTGTCGGCCGAGCAGAAAGGCTGGGTGCAGGCAGCGGGGAACGAGGTCAGCTCCAAGGAGCCGCAGAAGGCCTTCGACCTCGAACGCACCGCCGCAGAGAAGCTGAAGAAGATGGGCGTGAAGATCGTCGACAACGTCGACAAGAAGAGCTTCACGGCGGTCGCCGATCCCTATCTCGACAAGCTCGCCAAGGAGCTCGGCCCGCACGCCGAAAAGATCAAGGATTTGATCCGGTCGATCAACTAGGCCGCCCGCGGAAATGTCCGTGCCTCCACGAGTCGTTCCGGCGAAGGCCGGGACCGATACGCCGCGGCGGAGCTTGGGGCAGGGTAGCCACCAGCTTGCTTTGGCCACACGCAGCTGGGGCTATGGGTCCCGGCCCCCGTGCGCAGTAGCGCACTAGGCAGGGACGACATTAATGGCCATCGCCGACAAACTGCTCGTTCAGCGCCAACGCCACCTCAAATGGCGCGGGCTCGACTGGCTCGAGCTCGCGCTGATGATCCTCTGCGGCGTGCTCTGCTTCGGCTTCTCGCTGTCGGTGACCGCCGACATCGTCACCCGCACCATCGGCCATCCCTGGCTGTGGCTTCAGGAAGTCACGTCGACGCTGTTCATCTACGCCATCTTCGTCGGCACCGCGGCTGCGACCCGGCGCAACGACCATCTCTATCTCACCGCGATCTCCGAGGCGATGCACGGCACGCCGCGTCTGATCGTCGAAATCATCATCCGCATCGTGGTGCTCGGCGTCGCCTTCTGCCTGATCGTGTACGGCTATCAGAACTATCTTCGCGGCTTCGGCAGTTTTCGCCTGCCGTCGGGCACGCCGATCGCCTCGCTCTACGCGATCATTCCGCTGTCGGGCGTGCTGATCGGCCTGTTCACCATCGAGCAGCTCGTCAATGGCCTGCGCAACGGCTTTGACCATCCCGAGCCGCCCGAGGAGGACGGCGGGACACCCGTCATCACCGACGCACAGATGAGGGCGCAGCCGTGAGCGCACCCATCGTTCTGGCGTTGATGACGGTCTGCTTCCTGTCCTTCGGCTATCTCGGCGTGCCCGTGCCGTTCTCGCTGATGGCCGGCGTCTTCATCGGCGCGCTGCTGTCGGACGTCTCGCTCGCCGCGATCATCCAGAAGGTGTTTGACGGCGTCGATTCCGAGGCGCTGCTGGCAATCCCCTTTTTCCTGCTGGTCGGCGAGCTCATGAGCTCGGCCAATGTGGTGGTTCGAATAGCCAACCTCTCGGTGTCGCTGGTGGGGCATATCAGAGGCGGCCTGTCGCAGGTCGTGGTCGTCTTCAGCATGTTCTTCTCGGAAATGTCGGGCTCGACCACGGCCGACGTCGCCGTGATGAGCCGCGCGCTGGGCGGCCCGATGAAGCGCGAGGGCTACGAGCCCGCCTTCATCGCGGCGATCATCGCATCCGCCTCGACGATTGCGGCGCTGGTGCCGCCGAGCATCACCGCAGTGGTCTATGGCGCCGTGGGCAACGTCTCGATCGCCGGCCTGTTCATGGCAGGCGTCGTGCCGGGCCTGATGATCGGCTTCGGACTGATGATCTATTGTTACTTCTTCGGCCCGTCCGGCCTGCGCAAGCCGCGCGCCCCGCTGCGGCAGGTGGTGTTCGCGGCGGGCGATGCGGCGCTACCGCTGATGATCCCGGTGATCCTGTTGGGGGGCATCCTGACCGGCTGGTTCACGCCGACGGAAGCCGGCGTCGTTGCCGTGGTCTGGATTGTCGTGGTCGTGATCCCCGCGCTCAACCGCGGGCACATCAGCAAGATCCCATACGATTTCTGCCTCGCGGGCCTGATCTTCTCGCTACCGCTGATCACGATCGGCGCCGCCAATGCGTTCGGCTGGATGCTCGCCTACTTGCGCGGTGCAAGCTACATCGCCGAAGTCATCACGTCGCTCGCCGGCAACGATCCGCATCTGATCATGCTGTTGATGGTGCTGCTGTTCACGATCGTCGGCGATTTCATCGAGCCGGTGCCGACCATCATCATCTTCATGCCGCTGGTCAACACGCTGACGGAAGCCGGCGACATCAACGCCGTGCATATGGGCGTGGTGCTGATCGCCACGCTCGCCTTCGGCCTGATCACGCCGCCTTACGGCCTGGTGCTGCTGATGGCGTCGAAATTCGTCGGCGTCAGTTTCGCAAAGGCGCTACGCGCCGCGTTGCCGATCTATCTGGTCTTCCTCGGGACGATCGCGTTCGCGATCTACTTCCCGAGCGTGGTGCTGTGGCTGCCGCGGCAAGTGCTCCCCGAGTCGGTCGGCTGCTTCAAGTCGCCGGCGGGGACGGGGTACATCTGTCCGCAGTGAGAGCTACTTGCTCTTGCTCGTGAATTTCTTCACGGCAGCGCGAAACTCCTCCGTGTTCATCGCCATGATGATCTTGTGCTCCTCGGCGTCGAGCTGCTGCTTCACCGGCGTCGTGGCGGCCTGGTAGACCAGCGATTTGGTGCCGGCAATCGCGGCGATCGGGTTCTGCGCGAGACGCTCGGCGAGGGTTCGCGTTGCCGCCTTTAGCTCGGCGGCAGGAACGACCTTCGCAACCAGGCCCCATTCATGGGCCTGCTGCGCGGTAAAAGTGTCCTCGGCGAGGAAAATCTGGAGCGCGCGGCGCGGGCCGACCGTGTTGACGATGCCGACCGTGGAACCGCCATCCGGCGACACGCCGATCTTGGCGTAGGCCGGCGTGAATTTGGCATCCTCCGCAGCGATGCAGAGATCGGTGACGAAGGCGAGGCCCATGCCGGCGCCGGCCGCCGAGCCGTGCACGCTGGACAGCGAGATCTTCGGCATGCGCCGGATGATCTCGATGAAGGCGTGATAGTGCTTCAACAGCTCGCCGACGACAGGCGTCACCGTGCCCGCTTCGGCGGCGGCGCCGATCGTCTGCAGATCGCCGCCGGCCGAGAAGGCGCGGCCCTCACCTTCGAGGACCACGACCCTGATATCGTCGGCGCCCTCAATGTAGGCCGCGAGCTGTTCGAGCTTTTGTGCAATCGCCAGGTTGATCGAATTGAACGCGGCGGGCCGGTTGAGCGTGATGGTCGCGATCGGGCCATCGATTCGCAGCAAGGCGGGATCGTCGGGTCGTGAGACGGGAGCGGTCATCGGAAATCCCCGGCATGAGGTCGATGCACGAACTAAATCGCAGAAGGCGAGGGGTGACAATCCCCGCCTGCTGCTCTTGCGCAAGCCGGAACGATAGGCTCAAATGGGCAGGCCTTCGTTTAGGGACGGACACGAGCGCCGGCTCCTCCTAGGCTAGCAAGCCAAAATCAGAGAGAGGAGACGACATGGGTGACGCTCGTGTCTTGCGGAAATGGGCTGTCCAATGACGGATGGTCCAGTGGTTATTGTCGGTGCCGGGCATGGCGGCTACCAGGTCGCGGCATCGCTGCGTCAGGCGGGATTTTCCGCGCCCATTTGCCTGGTCAATGACGAGGCGCATCTGCCCTATCAGCGGCCGCCGCTGTCCAAGGCCTATATCAAGGGCGCGGCCGGGCCGGAGAGCCTGATGTTCCGGCCGGAGAAATTCTACCAGGACCAGACCATCGAGCTCGTCGCGGGCCGCGCCGTGTCGATCGACCGCGAGGGGCGCAAAGTGCTGCTCGCCTCGGGCAGGACGCTGCCCTATGGCCACCTCGTGCTGGCGACCGGCGCGCGCAACCGGCTGCTCGATCTGCCCAATGCGAACCTCCCCGACGTGAAATATTTGCGCATCCTCGACGAGAGCGAGGCGCTGCGAAACATCATCCCGTCGAAGACGCGGGTCGTGGTGATCGGGGCCGGCTTCATCGGCCTCGAATTCGCGTCCACTGCGCGCATCAAGGGCCTCGAGGTCGACGTGCTCGAACTCGCCCCGCGCGTGATGGCGCGCGCGGTGACGGCGGAGGTCTCGGAGTATTTTCAGGCGCGGCATCGCGAGGCCGGCATCCGCATTCACCTCGGCGTGCAGGCAACGTCCATCGAGGCTGAGGGCGGCAAGGTCACCGGCGTCTCCTTGAGCGACGGAAGGCACCTGCCGGCCGACCTCGTCGTGGTTGGCGTTGGCGTGCTGCCGAATATCGAGCTCGCGGCGGAGGCGGGGCTGCCGGTCGCGGCCGGTATCATCGTCGACGAATATCTCTTGACCGCCGATCCCGATATCTCGGCGATCGGCGATTGCGCGCTGTTCAAAAGCCCGCGCTTCGGCGGATCGCAGCGGCTGGAATCGGTGCAGAACGCCACCGACCACGCGCGCTGCCTCGCGGCACGGCTGACCGGCGACCGCAAGGCCTATGACAGCCATCCCTGGTTCTGGAGCGACCAGGGCGAGGACAAGCTCCAGATCGCGGGCCTCACCACCGGCTACGACCGCGTCGTGCTGCGCGGCGATCCCGCCAGGAAGGCGTTCTCGGCGTTCTGCTACAAGGGCGACAATCTGCTCGGCATCGAATCGATCAACCGCGCCGGCGACCACATGTTCGGCCGCCGCCTGTTCGGCCTGGATCGCTCGATCACGCCGGAGCAGGCCGCCGACGAAAGTTTTGACCTGAAAGGCGCGCTGGCGTGAGCTCTCTCCCTCTCCCCGTTCTTACGGGGAGAGGGTTGGGGTGAGGGGCTCTCTCCGCAGATGAGATGAGCGTGAAACCTGTACCCCCTCACCCGGATTGCTTCGCAATCCGACCTCTCCCCGCAAGCGGGGCGAGGTAAGAAAGATATCAGCCTGCGTCTAGGACCGCGGCGACTTCCCCGGCCGTCGGCATCGACGGCCCCGCGCCCATGCGTTGCACGGAGATCGAGGCGGCGGCATTGGCGAAGGCGAGTGCCGGGCCCAAATCGACGCCGTCGGCGAGTTGCGCCGCGAGCGCTCCCACAAAACAATCGCCCGCGCCTGTGGTGTCGAGCGCCTTCACCACGCGGCCTTGCACCGAAATCTCCTCGCGTCCCGCGAGCGCCAGCACGCCGCGCTTGCCGAGGGTCACACAGATGGTCTGGTCCTCGCGCGCCTGAAGTTTTCGCGCGACGTCGATGATCCGCGCAGCCTCGTCACCGTCGGACAACCTCACGGCGGCGAGGAGACCGAGCTCGGTCTCGTTCAGCACGAGGATGTCGACCAGCGCGAGCAATTCGCCCGACATGGTTTGCGCCGGCGCCGGATTGAGCAGCGTCGTAGCTCCGGCCTCGCGAGCCCGCCGGAAGAACGCGGCGATCGTCGGCAGCGGGATCTCGAACTGGCTGACCGCGACATCGCCCTTTGCCAGTGGGACGGCCGCGACGTCATCGATGCCGACGAGCGCATTGCTGCCGGGAATGACGACGATGGTGTTGTCGGCCTCCGCCACCGTGATGATGGCGGTGCCGGTGTGCGCCTCGGCCGCCTCCTGGAGGTAGTCGAGATCGATGCCTTGCGCGCCGAGGAACGTCCTCAGCTCACCGCCGAACGAATCCTTGCCCAGCCGGCCGATCAACGTGGTCCGCGCGCCAAGCCGTGATGCCGCCACCGCCTGGTTGGCGCCCTTGCCACCCGGAAAATACAGCACCTGCTTGCCGGCGACGGTCTCGCCGATCTTCGGATGGCGATCGGCTGTCGCCACCACATCCATATTGATGCTGCCGGCGACGAAGACGCGCCCCATAAGAAACCTCAGATGAGAAACCTCGGCGAACGCTAGACCCTGACCTCGAACTCGTGCCTGACCTTGGCGATGTCGACAAGCGTCGGCAGGCCGGCTTCGTTGCCAAGACGTTGGATCTTGAAGGTCGAGGCTGCCCGGGCAAAATCAAAATGCTCGCGCCAACTTTTGCCGGGATGGGCGAGATAAGAATAGACATAGGCGCCGTGGAAGACGTCGCCGGCGCCGTTGGTGTCGATCACGCGCTCGCGCGGGATCGGCATCGCCGGCATCACCTGCACCGTTCCGGTCTCGTCGTACCAGAGCAGGCCCTTCTCGCCCATGGTGATGCCGCCGATCTTGCAGCCGCGGCTCTTGAGGTAATCCAGCATCTTCTCCGGCGTCAGATCCATCTGCTCGCACAGGCGCTCGGCGACGATCGCGACGTCGATGAATTCCAATAGCTCATGCGTGTTGGTGCGCAGGCCGCCACCGTCGAGCGAGGTCAAGATGCCGGCCTCGCGGCAGACCTTTGCGTAGTGGATCGCGGCATCCGGCTGATGGCCGTCGACGTGCAGCGCGCGGCAGCCGCCGAGATTGAGCATCGGGAACGGATGGATGTGGTCGTCGTCGCGGCAGCGGACGATGGCGCGCTTGCCGTCCTTTGGCATGATGAAGGACAGCGAGGACTGGTTGACCTTCCGCCCATGCAGCGAGATCGCATATTTCGCGCACATGTCCATGAACATGCGGCCGAGCCAGTCATTGGCCGCGGTGGCGATCAGATCGGGCACGATGCCGAGCTTGGCGCAGCAGAACGCCGCTGTCACCGCATTGCCGCCGAAGGAAACCGCGTAGTCGGAGGCCACGTGCTTCTCGTCGCCGGTCGGCATGTGGTCGGTGATGAAGACGACGTCGATATAGGTCTGTCCGATGAAGAGAGCCTGCATTGCTTGTCCGTGATGCGCTTTGTGGTCCCGGCCGGCGTGCTTACTGTAACACCGGTTCCGCCGCGGGACCGCTGAAATTATTCGCAAAACCGGCGCTCGGAGTGCTTGAGGTCGGCATGCGGCCGGAATACGACCATCACCGGGCAATGCCAAGCCCGGACAAACGCCGTCTCTCGGTCCATGGTTCCGGGCCGCTCAACAGGGGGAAGCATGATCACCGGCCTCGATCACGTCGTCGCACTGGTCAGGGATATCGGTGCGGCCAGGGCGGCCTATCAGACGCTGCTCGGGCGCGCGCCGGCCTGGCAGAATTCGGGCGAGGGCGCCGACCGGGTGCTGTTCACTCTGGCGAACATGACGATCGAATTGATGGCGCCGAACGGCTTCAGCGTGACCGCCGACCGCATGCGCGCGCTGCTTGGCGACCAGGAAGGCGTGCTCGCCAGCCTGTGCTTTCGTGTCGCGGACATGAGCAAAACGCACCGGCGGCTGGAGCGGGTGGCACTCATGCCGGATCCGGTTGCCGAGGTCGAAAGCAGCGACGCGGAGAGCGGCGCGGTCCTGCACTGGAAGCGGACGCGCGCCGCCACGGAGCTCACGCGCGGCGTGCGCATGTTCTTCCTCGAACTGGCTGATGAGCGCCCGCTTTCGAAGACGACTGATATCGGGCCGATCGATGCGCTCGACCACGTCGTGATCACCACGGAGGATTCCGATCGCGCCGCCGCGCTCTATGGCGCGCGGCTCGGGCTCGATCTGGCGCTCGACCGCTCGCACCAGGATTGGGGCCAG
This sequence comes from Bradyrhizobium sp. Kon69, assembly GCF_055807515.1. NCBI lineage: Bacteria > Pseudomonadati > Pseudomonadota > Alphaproteobacteria > Hyphomicrobiales > Nitrobacteraceae > Bradyrhizobium > Bradyrhizobium sp. Kon69. The sequence goes on from NZ_JBVVOS010000005.1 coordinate 26,565, forward strand.
CTGATGTTCTTCCGCTGCGGCGATCTCGTCGTCGAGCTGGTGCGCCGCCCCGTCGCGGGTGGCGATTCCCTGCATGACCGCCTCTGGGGCCTGAGCTGGCGGGTGGCCGACATCGACGCCACGCGCGCCCGCCTGATCGCCGCCGGCCTCGACGTCAGCGACGTGCGCAACGGCCGCAAGCCGGGCACGCGGGTGATGACGGTGCGGACCGGCACCTGCGGCATCCAGACGGTCCTGCTGGAGCGCTCGCCGAAGCCGGTGGAGTAGGCTAAGCCTTTTTCTCGTCATTGCGAGCGCAGCGAAGCAATCCAGAATCCCTCCACGGAGACAGTCTGGATTGCTTCGTCGCAAGGTCTCCTCGCAATGACGGCGAGCGCGTGTTACATCCGTCCTAAGACCACCCAGCGAGCACCCGGTTTGGCGAAAGCAGCGGCAAAGCGAACTCTGAAATGGCAGCGCGATCCCGAGGGGATGCGGTTGCGCATTCTCGAAGCCGCCAAGCAGGAATTCTCGGCGCACGGGCTTGCCGGTGCGCGCGTCGACCGCATCGCGGCCAACGCCGGCGCCAACAAGCGGATGCTCTATTATCACGTCGGCAACAAGGACGAGCTCTATCTCGCGGTGCTCGAAGGTGCCTATGACAAGATCCGCAGCGAGGAGCGCGGGCTCGATCTCGAACATCTCGATCCGCCTGAGGCGATCCGCCGCCTGATCGAGTTCACCTGGAATTACTTCCTGCGCAATCCCGAATTCCTGTCGTTGCTCCAGACCGAAAACCTTGCGCGCGCAAAGCACCTGAAGCGCTCGACCAAGGTCAAGTCGATGCACTCGCCCTTCGTCGAGATGATCGGCACCGTGGTGCGGCGCGGTGTGTCCGGCGGCGACTTCAAGGTCGCGGTCGATCCTGTCCAGCTCTACATCTCGATCGCGGGACTCTGCTTCTTCTATCTGTCGAACTCGGCGACGCTCAGCGTGATCTTCGGTCGCGATTTGCTGGCCAAGGACGCCAAGGACGAGCGGCTGGATCACATGGTCGGCCTCGTGCTGGCGGCGCTGACGGGGCAGTCGGCTGCACTGTTAGCCATGACAAAGGCGCCGAAGTCGCGCGCCGCGGTGGCGCAGACGGTGTAGCGCGACTTCGTCGTATCGCTGCTTGCGATAATGGAAATTGTGGGGTCGGACTGCTCCCCCAACGTCGTCCTGGCGAAGGCCAGGACCCATACCGCGTGATCCATCGATCGCGCGTGGTGCCAATCCCGAACGATCAGCCTTCGCCAAACTTCACCCTGTGGTTATGGGTCCTGGCCTTCGCCAGGACGACACCGAATGTTTGGAGGGACGGCACGTTCCGCCGCGATCCCCCCGCCCAAACCTTCCGGAACCCGCGCCCAAAACGTCGCAGGAAAACCGCTGGACAGTATTTACCCAACGGGTTAATTTCTCGCCCAACGAACAAGACGACCGGGAGTGAGACGTGGCTGAGCTGAAGCCGCAGAGTGCGGTGTCCAAGATGCTGAATGCGGCCTGGATCCGGCCGTTTTTGTTCCTGGTGTTCATCGTCGTGGCCTGGGATCTCGCGATCCGGCTGTTTAGGATTCCCGCCTACCAGATTCCGTCGCCGGGCGATGTCATTGCGGTGCTGCGCACCGACTGGCCGGAACTGCTGCGCCAGTCATGGCCGACGACTTATGCGACCGTCTGCGGCTTCGCGCTCTCGGCGCTGTTCGGTATCCCCATCGCGATGCTGATCGCGGGCTCCAAGACCGTGGAGAGCTACGTCTATCCGCTGCTGGTGTTCTCGCAATCCGTGCCGAAGATCGCGATCGCGCCGCTGTTCGTGGTCTGGTTCGGCTTCGGCATCATTCCGAAAGTAATCTCGGCGTTCCTGCTCGGCTTCTTTCCGGTGGTGGTCTCCGCGGTGCAGGGCTTCAAGTCCGTGGATCCCGATATGGTCGATCTCGCCCGCGCCATGCAGGGCAGCCGCTTCCAGGTGTTTTGCGCGGTGAACCTGCCGCATGCGCTGCCCGCGATCTTCTCCGGCCTCAAAGTGTCGGTGACGCTCGCCGTGGTCGGCGCCGTCGTCGGCGAGTTCGTCGGCTCCAATTCCGGCATCGGCTATGTGATGCAGCGCTCGATCGGCACCTTCGACCTGCCGACGATGTTCGCAGCGCTCGTGATCCTCGCGCTGCTCGGCGTCATCCTGTTCTGGATCGTGGACCGGATCGAGAAGCTGGTCATTCCCTGGCATGTCAGCCAGCGCGAGGACGTGATTTTCGCCTCTTAACAGCAACCAAAGCAACGAACGGCCGCCAACGGCCGACGCAACAACGACAAGGGAGAGTGACGATGAAGCGGTGGATAGGAGCTGTCTCGGCGGCGCTGATGGTGTTCGCGGCCATGCCTGCGCAAGCAGCCGACAAGGTCGTGCTGATGCTGAATTGGTATGTCTATGGCGAGCACGCGCCGTTCTATTACGGCAAGGCCAAGGGCATTTACGCAGCCGAAGGCATCGACCTCGAGATCCAGGAAGGCCGCGGCTCGGCGGCGACCACGCAGGCGGTGGCCGCCAAGACCGCCGATTTCGGCTATGTCGACGTGCCCACCATGATGCGCGCCGCGATCAAGGGCGCGCCAGTGGTTGCGACTGGCGTGCTGCTCCAGACCAGCCCGATGTCTGCCATGGGTTTCGTCGACAAGAACATCAGGAAGCCCGAGGACATCAAGGGTAAGACGGTCGCGATCACGCCGGCCGATTCCATGACCCAGATCTGGCCGCTGTTCCTGAAGAAGACCGGCCTGAAGGAAAGCGACTTCCAGACGGTGGCGGGCGATGGCCAGACCAAGCTCAACGCGGTCATCAACGGCCAGGCTGATCTCTTGCTCGGCTACGTCATGGACCAGTCGATGAAGATCAAGGACGCCACCGGCAAGGACGTCTATCCGATCAAGTTCGCCGACTACGGCATCAACATGGTCTCCTCCGGCATCATCGCCAACACTGATTATGTGAAGGCCAATGCCGATCTCGTCCGCCGCTTCATGTCGGCCACGACCAAGGCGGTCGAGGCCGCTGAGAAGGAGCCGAAGGCCGCGGCGCAGTCGATCCTCGATGCCAACCCCAAGGGCGGCAAGATCGACACGCTGACGCAAGGATTTGAGCTGACCATTCCGCTCTACCGGACGCCCGAGACCAAGAGCAAGCGGCCGTTCCAGGTCACCGACCAGAACATGACGGACTCGGTCAACCTGATGGTCGAATATGGCGGGCTCGATGCCAAGGCCAAGGAGAACCCGAAGGCGTTCTATACCAACGACTATCTGCCGAAGAGCGGCTCGTGAAACCTGCGACAACCATGAGCGAAACCCTGCAACCGGCCGCGCATCTGAGACTGGTGAGCGACCGGGCTGCCGGCGATGCGTCGGGCATCAAGCTGTCAGGCGTGTCGAAGACCTATCGGACGCGCGACGGCGATGTGCCGTCGCTGCGGCCGCTGGATTTTCACATCAATGACGGCGAGTTCTTCGTCGTGGTCGGTCCAAGCGGCTGTGGCAAGTCCACGCTACTCAAGCTGATCTCGGGATTGCTGCCGCCGACGACAGGCGAGATCCTGGTCGAGGGCGAGAAGGTGACGGCGCCGCACGGCAATGTCGGCATCGTCTTCCAGAACGCGCTGCTGCTGCCATGGCGGAACATCCTGTCAAACGTGATGCTGCCGATCGACATGAAGCGGCTGCCGCGGCAGACATATCTCGACCGCGCCAAGGCGCTGTTGAAGCTCGTCGGGCTCGACGGCTTCGAGAAGAAGCTGCCGTGGCAGCTCTCCGGCGGCATGCAGCAGCGCGCCTCGATCTGCCGTGCCCTGGTGCATGATCCCAGGATCATGCTGATGGACGAGCCGTTCGGCGCGCTCGACGCGTTGACGCGCGAGCGCATGAATGTCGAGCTGATGCGGATCCAGCGCGAGACCCGGAAGACGGTGCTGCTGATCACGCATTCGATCCCCGAGGCCGTGTTCCTCGCCGACCGCGTGCTGGTCATGACCGAGCGGCCCGGCGCGGTCGCCGCCATCTACGACGTGCCGCTGCCGCGGCCCCGTTCGCTGGACGTGATGGCGGATCCTGTGTTCACCGAACTCGTGCAGCGCATCCGCAAGCACTTTTTCTCGCAAGGTTCACTGGACTGACGACCATGGCACCGCGCCTGAAGCTGCGAGACATCACCTTCTTCGAGCGACCCGTGCATTTCGCCCGGCCGTTCCGCTTCGGCGCTGTTACCATCAACGCGACGCCGCAGCTGTTCGTGCGGGTCGAGATCGAGGTCGAGGGCAGGGGAAGCGCGGTCGGTGCCGCCGCCGAGCTGCTGGTGCCGAAATGGTTCGACAAGCGGCCGGAACTGTCGCCGGCGCAGACCGTCGATGATTTGCGCCGCTCGCTGGAGATCGCGCGGGGGCTTTATCTTGCGCGAACCGGATTTCTCACGGCATTCGATCTGCATGCATCGTGTATCGGTGCCCAGGTCGCAACTTGTGCGAAAAAGAACATTCCGGCGCTTGCCGCGGCCTACGGCCCTGCGGAAATCGACAAGGCGATCCTCGACGCGCTGCTCCGTGCGGCCGAGACCAATTTTTTCGACGGCATGGCCGGCAACATCGCCGGCATCGATGCGCGGCTTTCGCCCGACCTGAAGGAAACGGATCTCACGACGTTTCTATCCGGCCGGAAGCCGCTGGCGCGCGTTGCCATCAGGCATACCGTCGGTCTCGACGACACCGTTGAAGGCGCGGGCGGAGTTGCAGATCCCCACGAGAACTCCGGTGCAAGATACTTCAAGCTGAAGCTGTCGGGGGACCCCGTCGGCGATGCAGCGCGGCTGGCGCGCATTGGCAAGGAGCTCGACGCGCTGGACCGTGACTACAAGGTGACGCTCGATGCCAACGAGCAATATGCCGATCTCGCGGCGTTGCAGGCACTGATCGACCGGCTTGACCATGATCCCGCGCTGCCATCGATTGCATCCAGGCTGCTCTATATCGAGCAGCCGATGCCGCGCGATGTCACGAGGCAGTCGCCGCTCGGCTCGCTCGCGGCGCGCGGCTTTATCATCGACGAAGCCGACGATTCCTACGACGCGTTTCCTGCGGCGCGGGCGCTCGGCTATCACGGCATCTCCTCGAAATCCTGCAAAGGGCTTTACAAGTCCATCATCAACGCGACGCGCGCAGCGAAATGGAGCGCGGCCGGCGAAAGATTCTTCGTGACCAGCGAGGACCTGACCTGCCAGGCCGGCCTTTCCGTGCAGCAGGACCTTGCGCTCGGCGCCTTCATCGGCATCACCCATGCCGAACGCAACGGCCATCATTACGTGGACGGCTTCGGTGACACGCCCGCCGCGGAAGCCCGGGCCTTCGCCGCCGCGCACCCGGATCTCTACGCCGATGCCCGGCAGGGCATCCGCCTCTCCATTCACAACGGCGATCTCCTGACGGGATCGCTCAACCAAGCGGGATTTGCGACGTCGGTCCATCCGGACTGGTCGGCGCTACGCCCGCTCGAACAGCCAAAATCACTCTGGGAGAAATCGGCATGACCACCCAACGCCTCGGCCTCATCATGAACGGCGTCACCGGCCGCATGGGACTCAACCAGCATCTGATCCGCTCGATCGTCGCGATCCGTGAGCAGGGCGGCGTCCGCTTGAAGAACGGCGACCGCGTGATGCCCGATCCGATCCTGGTCGGCCGCAGCGCCGAGAAGGTCGAGGCGCTTGCCAAGCGCTACAACATCACGCGCTGGACCACGGATCTCGATGCGGCCCTCGCCGACAAGAACGATACCATGTTCTTCGATGCCGCAACCACGCAGGCGCGCCCCGGGCTGCTGACCCAGGCCATCAATGCCGGCAAGCACGTTTATTGCGAGAAGCCGATCGCGACCAATTTCGAGGCCGCGCTCGAGGTCGTCAAGCTCGCCAATTCCAAGGGCATCAAGCACGGCACGGTGCAGGACAAGCTGTTCCTGCCCGGCCTGAAGAAGATTGCCTTCCTGCGCGACTCCGGCTTCTTCGGTCGCATCCTCTCGGTGCGCGGCGAGTTCGGCTATTGGGTGTTCGAAGGTGGCTGGCAGGAGGCGCAGCGGCCGTCATGGAATTATCGCGACGAGGACGGCGGCGGCATCATCCTCGACATGGTTTGCCACTGGCGCTACGTGCTCGACAATCTCTTCGGCGAGGTCGAGAGCGTGAGCTGCATCGGCAACACCGACATCCCGGAGCGTTTCGACGAGCAGGGCAAGAAGTACAAGGCGACCGCGGACGACTCCGCCTATGCCACGTTCCAGCTCAAGGGCGGCGCCATCGCCCACATCAATATGTCCTGGGTGACGCGCGTCTATCGCGACGATCTCGTCACCTTCCAGGTCGACGGCACACTCGGCTCGGCCGTGGCCGGCCTTTCCGACTGCATGATCCAGGCGCGGCAGGCGACGCCCCGGCCGGTATGGAATCCCGACGAGAAGCGGCTGCACGATTTCTACGGCGACTGGCAGAAACTGCCTGACAACGTCACCTACGACAACGGCTTTAAGGAGCAGTGGGAGATGTTCATCCGCCACGTCTACGAGGATGCGCCCTACAAGTTCACGCTGCTCGAAGGCGTCAAAGGCGTGCAGCTCGCCGAATGCGCGCTGAAGAGCTGGAAGGAGCGGCGCTGGATCGACGTCGCCCCGATCAAGGTCTGAGGTTTATTGGACAAGTGTCGATGTTATTGAGCCGTCATTGCGAGCGAAGCGAAGCAATCCAGAGTGCCTCCGCGGCAAGAGTCTGGATTGATTCGTCGCTTCGCTCCTCGCAATGACGGGGAGAGGTCTGAAATCATGAACAAGCCCGTCCCGCCCAAACCCGTCCCTTCAGTGTCGTCCCTGTCGCTCAAGCTGCCGAAGGCCGATCGCTCGATCGAAACCTATCGTCTTGCTGCATCGCGCACCTTTCCCGCAAAGCTCGAGGGGCCGCTGAACCGCATCGCGTTCTCGGCCGTCCATACCGTGGTCGATCCCTTCGCCGACAACGACCCGTGGCTGTCCGCTGCCGTCGACTGGGACAAGACCATCGCCTTTCGCGAGCACGTCTGGGACCTCGGGCTCGGCGTTGCGGAAGCCATGGATACCGCGCAGCGCGGCATGGGGCTGGATTGGCCGACCTCGCTCGAGCTGATCACGCGCTCGGTGTCCGCCGCCAAGCGCCGCAACGCGCTGGTGTTTTCCGGAGCGGGCACGGACCATCTCCCGGTCGAGGAGGCCAAAAATCTCGACGACGTGATCCGCGCCTATGAGGAGCAGATATCGGCGGTCGAGAAGGTCGGCGGCCGCATCATCCTGATGGCGTCGCGCGCGCTGGCGAAGCTTGGCCGTAACGCCGACGATTACGCAAAGGTCTATGACCGCGTGCTCTCGCAGGTTCGCGAGCCCGTGATCATCCACTGGCTCGGCGACATGTTCGATCCGGCGCTGACGGGATATTGGGGCACCAGCGATCTCGACATGGCGATGGATATTGCGGTCGCCATCATCAACGGCAATGCTGCCAAGGTCGACGGTGTCAAGGTTTCGCTGCTCGACAAGCAGCGCGAGATCGACATGCGCCGTCGTCTCGACAAGCGCATCAAGATGTACACCGGCGACGATTTTAATTATGCGGAGCTGATCGCCGGCGACGAACAGGGCTTTTCGCACGCGCTGCTCGGCATTTTTGACGCGATCGCGCCGGCGGCGTCCTACGCCTTGTCGCGGTTGGCTGCTGGTGACGAAGCGGGCTTCCACGACGTGCTGGGACCGACCGTGTCGCTGTCGCGGCACATCTTCAAGGCGCCGACGCGGTTCTACAAGACCGGCGTGGTGTTCATGGCCTATCTCAACGGCCATCAGGACCACTTCACCATGGTCGGCGGGCAGGAGAGCACGCGCTCGACGCTGCATCTGGCGGAGCTGTTCCGGCTGGCCGACAAGGCCGGGCTGCTCGCCAATCCGGAGCTGGCGACGCTGCGGATGAAGGCGGTGCTCTCAACGCACGGAATCGAATCCTGATGCGCGATTTTTCGTCCGACCATCGCTGGCTGTCGCTCAACACGGCGACGATCCGCAAGCAGGGTGATCTCGTCGAAATCGTCGACGCCTGTGCCAGGCACGGCATCCGCGCCATCGATCCCTGGCGCGACCAGGTCGCAGCCGTCGGCCTCGAGCGTGCCGCGCGCGCGGTGCGCGACGCCGGTCTCGACCTGTCGGGCTATTGCCGTGGCGGCATGTTCACCTCGGACGCGTCGCGCCGGAGCGAGGTGCGCGACGACAACCGGCGCTGCGTCGACGAAGCCAAGGCGCTGGGAGCCCCCTGCATCGTTCTCGTCGTCGGCGGCCTGCCGCAATATTCGCGGCCGGGCAGCGAGGCGTCGAAGGACATCGCCGGCGCGCGGACGCAGGTCGAGGAAGCGCTCGCCGATATGCTCGATTACGCCAAACAGGCCAAGCTGCCGCTGGCGATCGAGCCGCTGCATCCGGCCTATGCGGCGGACCGCGCCTGCGTCAACACCACGAAGCAGGCGCTCGACATCTGCGACCGGCTCGACCCTGATCGCAGCGGCATGCTCGGCGTCGCGCTCGACGTCTATCACATCTGGTGGGATCCGGAGCTGATGGGCCAGATCGCGCGCGCCGGCCGGGATCGCCTGCTCGCCTTCCACGTCTGCGACTGGCTGGTTCCGACCAGGGACATTCTCAACGACCGCGGCATGATGGGCGACGGCGTCATCGACATCAAATCGGTGCGCGAAGCGGTCGAAGCACAGGGCTTTGCCGGCTATTCGGAGATTGAAATCTTCTCCAACGACTGGTGGAGTAAACCGATGGACGAGGTGCTGCAAACCTGCATCGCGCGGCACAAGACGGTGGTTTAGGCCTTCCGGAATTTGTTGCGCGCAACGGCGCCGATGGCCTGAGATGTCAATTGGTTGCGCGGGATCACCGGCGCATCCCGCGGCGGTAACCTTCTACTGTGCATGGGGTTGTTTTCGCGTTTTTTTGTTTCGACGCCTCAGCCGATCGCGCAGGGCACGCTCAAAAAGCCGCGGAACCGCACCCGTCCGCCCCTGACCGGCTGTCCGCTCACGGCATAGTTCGGGAAGCGCGCCAAGAAGCGTGAGACCGCGATGGCGCCTTCCAGCCGCGCCAGCGCCATGCCGGCGCATTGATGTGCGCCGGTGGCGAAGGCGAGATGCCGGTTCGGCGTGCGCGCGATGTCGAAGCTCTCGGGGTCCGGAAACTGCGCCGGGTCGCGGTTGGCCGCGCCGATGCACAGCGTGATCGACGTGCCAGCATCGAGCATGATTCCGCCGAGCTCGACCCGCTCGGTGGTCATGCGATTGCCGAGCTGGTTCGAACTCTCGTAACGCAGCATCTCTTCGACCGCAGTCTTGATCAGCTCGGGCTGGTCGATCAGCCGCCGCTTCTGATCCGGATTCCGGTCGAGCGCCACGAGGCCGTTGCCGATCAAATTGGTGGTGGTCTCGTGGCCGGCGTTGAGCAGGAAGATGCAGTTGTGCAGCAGTTCCTTCTCGGTCAGGCGTTCGCTGTTATCCTCGCCCTGTATCAGGCGCGTCAGCACGTCGCGTTCGGGGTTGCCAGGCTTCCCTCGTCGGCGTGCGACCAGCGTTTCGAGATAGGCGAGAAAATCCGTCACGGCCTTGTTGCCGCGCGCAGCGACTTCAGGCGACACCACCGGTTCGAGGGCGCCCAGGATCGCCAGCGACCACTCGCGCAGCGGCGCGCGCTCGTCATGGGGCACATCGAGCAAATTGCCGATCACCTCGATCGGGATCGAGGCGGCGAAGTCCTCGATCAGCTCGCAATCGCCTTTGACGGCGATGGCGTCGAGCAGTCCGCCGACCAGCTTGACGATATCGGGCTCCATCCCCGCGATCGCGCGCGGCGACAGCGCGCCCATGATCAGCCGCCGCACGCGCGTATGCGCCGGCGGATCGTTGAAGACGAGGCTCGTGGTGTGGTGCTCGTAGAGCGGGGTGTCGCCGTATTTCGGCGCGAACTCGCGCTTCTTGTCCGAGCTGAACGATTTTGTGTTCTTGTAGGTCGTGACGAGATCGTCATAGCGGGTCAGGAACACGGTGCCGTTGCGCAGGCGCTTGACCGGCTCGTTCTCCCGCAGTGCACGATAGGTCGGGTAGGGATTGTCGTAGAATTCCGGCGTCAGCTTCTCCAGATCGAAACTGGCCGCCAGTTCATTCGCACTTGCGTTCATGCCGCCATACTCGCCGGTTGAGTCCGATATGCTGTATTCGCTCTTTTGGGCGGCTCGGTTCACCGTCTACAGTCGAGCTGCGATTTGCAAGCCGACCGGACAGGAAAATGCACGCCCGCTTTGATGCTGCCGACACGGCTCCTTCATGGCCAGACGATATCTTCGCGGCCCTGCAACGCTTCGACGTTCGGCAGGTGCCTTACGTGCCCGACGCCGGCCATTCGAGGCTGATCCAGCGCGTGCTGGCATCGTCCACGATGCGCGGCATTCCGCTGACGACGGAGGAGGAGGGCGTGGCGCTGCTCGCCGGCGCCTGGACGGGTGGCCAGCGCGGCGTGCTGTTGATGCAGTCGAGCGGGGTCGGCAATTGCATCAACATGCTGTCGCTGATCCCGATCCTGCGCTTTCCCTTCCTCACGCTGGTGACCATGCGTGGCGAGTGGGGCGAGTTCAATCCGTGGCAGGTGCCGATGGGATCGACCACGCAGGGCGTGTTCGAGCTCTCGGGTGTCAAGGTGCTGCGGGCGTCTAACGCAGCCGAGGTGCCGGCCGTGCTCGAGGCGGCGGCCGCTCAGGCCTACAACGCGCTCACGCCCACCGCCGTCCTGCTGTCGCAGCGCCTGATCGGCGCCAAGGTTTTCACCAAATGAGCAAGGCCAATCTCCTCGACCGCCGTCAGGTGGTGTCCACGCTTCTCGCGGATCGCAAGGACGTGGTTGCGATCGGCGGCCTCGGCGCCTCTACCAACGACATGTGCGCGGCCGGCGATCATGCCCGGAATTTCTACCTCTGGGGCGGCATGGGCGGGGCGGCGATGATCGGGTTGGGCCTCGCTCTGGCGCAGCCAAAATTGCCGGTGCTGGTCATCACCGGCGACGGCGAGATGTTGATGGGCATGGGCAGCCTTGCCACCATCGGCCTTCAGAAGCCGTCCAATCTCTCGATCGCGGTGCTCGATAACGAGGCCTATGGCGAGACCGGGGGCCAGGCCAGCCACACGGCCGCAGCCGCCGACCTCGTCGGCGTCGCCAGGGCCTGCGGCATCGGGGATAGCCGGTCTGTGACGACCATGGCCGAGGTCGAGGCGTTCGCCAGAGCCGTCCACGACGTCACGGCCGGGCCGCGTTTTGCCAATGTGAAGATCGACAGCGCCAATCTGGAGCGGATTTTGCCGAGCCGGGACGGGACTTACATTCTCAACCGGATTCGCGGCGACCTCGGCTTCCGGCCAATCTAGGCGCTCCCGTCCTGCACGGAGACCGTGCGGGCGAGGTCAATTTCCACTGGAATTACAACGCACTCAGGTTGCGATGCAGCATAGTGCTTGACTTTTGCGTGGGTGAGTGCTTACTCACCAGCATGAGCTCATTGCGTATGACGAGCGACCTGAGGCGTCAATTGATCCTCGGCGCCGCAAAGCGTTGCTTTGCCCGACACGGCTATACCGGCACCACGACCAAGAGCGTGGCGGCCGCCGCTGCCATTTCCGAAGCGCTGCTGTTCAAGCATTTCCCGTCCAAGGCCGCGCTTTACGCCGAAATTCTCAGCGACGAATGCGAGGCGGACCCAGCGCTCATGGAGCTCCTCGAACGGGAGCCGTCGACCGCCACGTTGGTCGAGCTGATCCGCGGCATGGTCGGACATTTCATGCACATCGCCGACGGGCCCGACCAGGAAGAGGCCCAGCGCCTGCGACTGATGACCACGAGTCATTTGGATGATGGCGAATTCGCGCGTTTGCTATATGCCAAGATCGAGACGCTGATCGGGGCGGCCTTCGTTGCCTCGCTCAAGCGTGCGGTTGCCGCGGGGGACGCGCGGCCATACAACGGCGAACCGCTCAACCTGTTCTGGTTTGCGCATCACACCGTGATGACCGCTGCGCTGACTAGGCTGCCGGCCACGCCGTGTCTCGCTTACGGCAAGGCGAACGACCTCGAGCGGCAGCTCTGTGAGTTTCTCCTGAGGGGTATCGGACTTAACGACGCCGCAATTGCTTCGCATTTAGGCCGCGATCAGGCCGCGTGTGCGGACAAGACGGCGATTGCAGAGAGTGCATGACATGAACATCGTCACCGAACACAAGATTTCGGGCGAACCGATCGACAACAAGGCTCCGAAGCGTCCGGTCCGGCCGGTGCTCTGGTTCATCATCGTCGGCGCGCTTCTGGCCGTGCTCGTCGGTGGCCTCGTCTGGTTCAATTATTTCCGCGGCCAGATGATCAAGCAGTTCTTCGCCAACAACAAGCCGCCGCCGGTCGCGGTCAGCGCCGCCGAGGCGAAGTCCGAGGTGGTGCCGAACCTGCTGACGGCCGTCGGCGGGCTGTCCGCTGTGCACCAGGTTGACGTCAGCGCCGACGTCAACGGCCGCGTCACCGAGATCAAGTTCGAGCCGGGCACGCATGTCGAGGCCGGCACGCCGCTGGTGCAGATGTTCGACGCGCCGGAGCAGGGCGACCTCGCCAATTACAAGGCGCAGTCCACCGTCGCACAGCTGTCGCTGGACCGCGCCAAGCAACTCGCGTCGCGCCAGTTCGGCCCGCAGGCAACCGTCGACACCGCGCAGGCCGCGTACGATCAGGCGCTGGCGGGTATCGCCAAGACCGAAGCATTGATCTCGCAGAAGCTGGTCCGCGCGCCGTTCTCCGGCGATCTCGGCGTCCGCAAGGTCGAGGTGGGCCAGTATCTGACCGCCGGCACGGCCATCGTTTCGCTGACAGATCTGTCGGAGCTGTGGGCCAACTTCACGGTGACGGAAAAGGACTCGGGCAATCTCAAGGTCGGTCAGCCGGTTCGGCTGAAGGTCGATGCCTATCCGGGTCGCACCTTCGACGCCAAGATTACCACGATCGAGCCGCAGATCTCGGCCGACACCCGCAACATCCGCGTGCAGGCGACCATCTCCAATCCGGAGAAGATCCTGAAGCCCGGCATGTTCGTCACCACTACGGTGGTGCTGCCGGACAAGCCGGCCGTGGTCACCGTGCCGGAGACGGCGGTCGACTACACGCTGTACGGCGACTCCGTGTTCGTGATCACCGAGAAGAAGGAAGCTGACGGCAAGACCAGCCTGAGCGCGGTGCGCACTTTCGTGCAGACCGGCAGCCGGGTCGAAGGCCGCGTCGAAATCGTCAAGGGCGTGAAGCCGGGCGACAAGGTCGTCGCCGTCGGCCAACTCAAGCTGCAATCGGGCGCGGCGGTGTCGATTTCGACCGACCCGGCTCCGCAGATCCCGGCGCAGCCGCCGCGCTACTGACATCGTACACGTTGCAGCATGATCCGGCACGGCCGGGTCATGCGCTTTGCAAGTCAAAGAAATCGAGATCGCCGCGATGCGCTTTACTGATATTTTCATCAAACGCCCGGTTCTGTCGGTCGTCGTCAGCCTGCTGATCCTGCTGATCGGCCTGCGCGCGGCGACGACGCTGCCGATCCGGCAGTATCCGAAGCTGTCGAATACGGTCATCAACATCACGACCGTCTATCCGGGTGCGTCCGCGGACCTGATCCAGGGCTTCATCACCACGCCGATCGAGCAGGCTGTCGCTTCCGCCGAAGGCGTCGACTACATCACCTCGTCCTCGGTGCTCGGCACCTCGACGATCCAGGTCTACATCAAGCTGAATTTCGATCCGAACCAGGCGCTGACCGAGGTTCTGGCCAAGACGAACTCGGTCAAATATCTGATCCCGAAGGAATCCAACGACCCGATCGTCACCAAGACCACGGGCCAGACCACGGCCGTGATGTATCTCGGATTTTCGTCCGAAGAGCTGTCGGGCTCGGCGATCTCAGACTATCTGACGCGCGTTGTGCAACCGGTGCTGTCGACCGTCGACGGCGTCGCCTCCGCCGACATTCTCGGTGGCCAGACGTTTGCGATGCGGCTGTGGCTTGATCCCCTGAAGATGGCCGGCCGCAACGTGTCGCCTGCGGATGTCGCGACCGCGATCACCGCCAACAACTTCCAGTCTGCGGCGGGGCAGACCAAGGGCTATCTCATCGTCTCGAACGTATCGACGAATACGGGCCTGACCGACGTCAACCAGTTCAAGAAGATGATCGTCAAGGCCAAGGACGGCGGCTTCGTGCGGATGGAGGACATCGCCACCGTCGAACTTGCGGCCCAAAGCACGGACGCGAGCGTCGCCTTCAATGGCGAGCACGCGATCTTCATCGGTGTGCAGGCAACGCCGCAGGGCAACCCGCTGACGCTGGTCAAGGGCGTGCGGGCGCTGTTCCCCGAGCTCGAGCGCAATCTGCCGCCCTCGATGAAGATGAAGGTCGCGTACGATTCTACCAAGTTCATCCAATCCTCGATCGACGAGGTCGAGAAGACGCTGGGTGAAGCCGTGATCATCGTGATCGTGGTGATCTTCCTGTTCCTGGCGTCGTTCCGTTCGGTCATCATTCCCGTCGTCACCATCCCGCTGTCGATGATCGGCGTCTGCACGCTGATGTTGGCGCTGGGCTTCAGCTTCAACCTGTTGACCCTGCTCGCGATGGTGCTCGCGATCGGCCTCGTGGTCGACGACGCAATCGTCGTGGTGGAAAACATCCATCGGCATCTGGAGGAAGGGAAAACGCCGGTCCAGGCCTCACTGGAAGGCGCGCGTGAAATCGTGGGTCCCGTCGTCTCGATGACCATCACGCTCGCGGCCGTGTACGCGCCGATCGGTTTCCTCGGCGGCCTGACCGGCTCGCTGTTTCGTGAATTCGCCTTCACGCTTGCGGGCTCGGTGATCGTGTCCGGCGTGATCGCGCTGACGCTGTCGCCGATGATGTGCTCGGTGCTGCTGAAGAACACCGAAGAGGGTCGCTTCGCCAAGGCGGTCAACAAGGTGTTTGGCGCGCTGACGCGGTGGTACGGGCGCAGGCTCGACCGCTCGCTCGACTACAAGGCCATCACCGGCCTGTTTGCGGTGACCATCCTCGGGCTCGTCGGCTTCCTCTACATGCACACCTCGAAGGAGCTGGCGCCCGAGGAAGACCAGGGCATCGTGTTCGCGGTGACCAAGGCGCCGAAATACGCCAACATCGACTATGTCGACTTTTACGGCGAGAAGCTCGACAAGGAATTCCAGAAATTCCCCGAGACCGATCTGCGCTTCGTGCTGAACGGCATCAACGGCCCGCAGGGCGGTATCGCCGGCATGCTGCTCAAGCCTTGGGAGGAGCGCAAGCGCTCGTCGATCCAGCTGAAGTCGCTGGTGCAGGCCGAGCTTTCCAAGATCGAGGGCGTGCAGGCGTTCGCGTTCAACCTGCCGCCGCTGCCGGGCGGCCCGGGCGGCCTCCCGGTGCAAATGGTGATCAACTCCACCGCCAGCTTCCAGACTGTCTATGAGCAGATGGAGAAGCTGAAGGCTGCTGCCCGCAAGAGCGGAATGTTCATCGTCTCAGACAGCGACCTTGCCTACAACCAGCCGAACGTGAAGGTGACGATCAACCGCACCAAGGCGCAGGATCTCGGCGTCAGTATGCAGAACCTCGGCAGCTCGCTCGCGGTGCTGCTCGGCGGCAACTACATCAACCGCTTCAACCTGGAGGGCCGTTCCTATCAGGTCATCCCGCAGGTGCCGCGCGGCCAGCGGCTCTCGCCGGAATCGCTTGCCGGCTACTATGTGACGACCAACACCGGCCAGCAGCTTCCGCTGTCGACGGTGGTGTCGATCGAGACCAAGACCGAGCCGAATTCGCTGACACATTACAATCAGCTCAATTCGGCGACCTTCTCGGCAGTGCCGATGCCCGGCGTGACCGTCGGTGCTGCGGTCGACTTCCTCGAAAGCGAGGCCAAAAACCTGCCGCAAGGTTTCAGCCATGATTATCTTGCTGACAGCAGGCAGTATGTGCAGGAAGGCAACCAGCTCGCGATCACCTTCGGCTTTGCGCTGATCATCATCTTCCTGGTGCTGGCGGCGCAGTTCGAGAGCTTGCGCGATCCGCTGGTCATCATGATCTCGGTGCCGATGGCGATCGTTGGCGCGCTGATCCCGCTGTTCTTCGGCGTGGCGACCATGAACATCTACACCCAGGTCGGCCTGCTGACCTTGGTGGGCCTGATCACCAAGCACGGCATCCTGATGGTGGAGTTCGCCAACGAGCTCCAGATCAACGAGCGGCTCGATCGCCGCTCCGCCATCGAAATGTCGGCCCGCATTCGTCTGCGGCCGATCCTGATGACCACGGCCGCGATGGTGACGGGCCTGATCCCGCTTCTGACCGCGACCGGCGCAGGCGCGGCCAGCCGCTTCTCGATCGGTCTGGTGGTCGTCGCCGGAATGTCGATCGGCACGTTGTTCACGCTGTTCGTGCTGCCGGCGGTCTATGTGGTGCTGGCGACCGACCATCGCGCGGCGGCCGATTCCGAGCGCAACAAGCAGGTCAACGATCTCGACCTCGGCTCCAAGGCGCTGCGGCCGACCTGAGGCCGCAAATCAAGGAACCCGAGGGCGGCAGCGGCCAATCCGCTGCCGCCCTTTTCTATTGCCTCCGGCGCGTCGGCTAGCCTTTCCCCGCTCGCGAGAGACAAGGTCCGGTCTTCTTGCTAGGTTCGGCGGGATGAGCCTTTCCCTCCACCCCGACACCCCGCAAGCCAGGACGCTGCCAAGCGCGTCGCCGGTTGCCGTCGCGTCCGGCACGACGCCAGGGCAGGGGATCAGGAGCCGGCTCTTCACGAAATATGTGGCGCTGTTCGTGGCTGTCGTCGCGATCGCGCTGCTGGCCAACGGGCTGTTCGAGGTCCTCTTCTATTATCGCGAGCACAAGGCCGCGCTGATCCGGGTCCAGCATGAACAGGCCGAGGCAGCCGCGGCCAAGATCGGTCAGTTCGTCAAGGAGATCGAGAGCCAGCTCGGCTGGACCACGCAGCTGCCCTGGTCGGTGGGTTCGATCGAGCAGCGCCGCTTCGATGCGCTGCGGCTGCTGCGCCAGGTCCCCGCGGTCACCGAGCTCGCCCAGGTCGATGCGACCGGCAGGGAGCGGCTGCGGGTCTCGCGGCTCGCCATGGACGCAATCGACAGCGGCATCGACCTGTCGGACGATCCGAAGTTCACCGAGGCGGTCGCGCACAAGGTTTTTTACGGTCCGGTCTATTTCCGCAGGGAGTCCGAGCCGTACATGACCCTGGCGCAGGCCGGGTCGCGCAAGGATGCCGGCGTCAGCATCGCGGAAGTCAATCTCAAGCTGATCTGGGACGTTGTATCCCAGATCAAGGTCGGCGAGCATGGACACGCCTACGTGGTCGGCCCGGAGGGACGCCTGATCGCGCACCCCGATATCAGCCTGGTCCTGCGCAACACCGACATGTCTGGTCTCACCCAGGTGCGCGCCGCACTTGCCGGAGGCAGCGCCACGCTCGACGCGCTTTCCGAAGCGCGCAATCTCCAGGGACGGAAGGTGCTGACCGCGTCGGCCCCGATCGCGCCGCTGCACTGGACCATGTTCGTCGAGCTCCCGGTCGAGGAGGCCTATGCGGCGCTCTATGCCGCGTTGGAACGGCTTGCATTCGTGCTGCTCGCGGCGTCGACCTTCGCGGTGCTTGCCGGGATATTCCTCGCGCGCCGCATGGTCGGTCCGATCCAGGCGCTGCGGAGCGGCGCCGAGCGCATCGGCAGCGGCGATTTCTCCCAGCGCATCTCGATCAGAACCGGTGACGAGCTCGAGGGTCTCGCAGACCAGTTCAACCACATGGGCGAGCGCCTGCAGGAATCGTATGCAGACCTGGAGAAAAAGGTCGAGGTGAGAACGGCCGAGTTGACCGAGTCGCTCGAGCAACAAACGGCTACGTCGGAAGTGTTGCAGGTCATCAGCTCGTCTCCGGGCGAACTCGCGCCGGTGTTCAACAAGATGCTCGAGAATGCCACACGCGTCTGTGGCGCGAGTTTCGGCGTGATGAATTTGTGGAATGGTGAGAGTTTCACGATTGCTGCGGATTACAATGTGCCGCCCGCGTTCGCGGCTTCGCGGAAAGATATGGCGATCCGTCCTCATCCGGAGAGCGCGCTTGCTGAGGTCGTCAGGACACGTCAGGTTGTCCACGTTCACGATGTGCAACAAACTCCGGCCTATCTGGCCGGAGGTCCGACCATTCGTGGAATCTCCGACGTTGCCGGCGCCCGCACGATCGTCATCGTGCCCATGATGAGGGACAGCGAGCTAATCGGAACCGTCGCGGTTTATCGCAAGGAGGTCCGGCCGTTCACCGACAAGCAAATCGCGTTGGTTGAGAACTTCACGAAGCAAGCCGTCATTGCAATCGAGAATACGCGGCTGCTGAACGAGTTGCGCAAGCGTACGACGGAGCTGTCGCAATCCCTCGACGATCTTCGCACCGCGCAGGACCGTCTGATCCAGACCGAGAAGCTGGCGTCCCTCGGCCAGCTCACGGCGGGGATCGCGCACGAGATCAAGAACCCGCTCAATTTCGTCAACAATTTCTCGGCGGTCTCGACCGAGCTGATCGACGAGCTCAACGAGGCCTTGCAAGCGGCCTCGCTCGACGGCACGACAAAAGAGGAGGTCGAGGAGCTGACTGGCATGCTCAAGAGCAATCTCGAGAAGATTGTGCAGCACGGCAAGCGCGCCGACTCCATCGTCAGGAACATGCTCTTGCATTCGCGCGAAGGCTCAGGCGAGCACCGTCCGGCGGACATCAATGCCATCGTCGAGGAAAGCCTCAACCTCGCCTATCACGGCGCGCGCGCCGAGAAGCCTGGCTTCAACGTCACGATCGAGCGCGGCTTCGACCCCGCCGCAGGCATGGTCGATATCTATCCACAGGAGATTACGCGCGTCTTCCTCAATCTGATCTCGAACGGCTTCTACGCCACTGCCCAGCGCAAGGAGAGCGCCCCAGACGCCTTCGAGCCCACCCTGTGCGCGGCAACCAGAACTTTCGGCGACAGGGTCGAGATCCGCATTCGCGACAACGGCACCGGCATCTCGTCCGAGGTGAAGGAGAAGATGTTCAATCCCTTCTTCACCACCAAGCCGGCCGGCGAAGGCACCGGGCTCGGCCTTTCCATGAGTCATGACATCGTCGTGAATCAGCACGGCGGCACGATCGACGTGAACACCGAGTCCGGTGTGTTCACCGAATTCATCATCAGCCTGCCGCGCATGATGGCGGCGGGCGACACTTCCGGAGGCAAGAGTTGAACGTTTACATCCTGGTCGTCGATGACGAGCCCGACGTCGAGGCGCTGTTCCGGCAGCAGTTCCGGCGCGATTTGCGCGCCGGCCGCTTCCAGATGGAATTCGCGCCGTCCGCGCCCGAAGCGCTGAAGCTCGCCGCCGAGGTTCGCGATCCCTCGTTGATCCTGATTCTGTCCGACATCAACATGCCCGGCATGAGCGGGCTCGACATGCTGCCGAAGGTGCGTGATGCGCATCCGGACGTTCCCGTCATCATGATCACCGCCTATGGCGACGCCGAGACGCGCCGGAAGGCGATCGAGCGCGGCGCAGTCGGACTTCTCACCAAGCCGATCGATTTCGCGCTGCTGCGGCAGGAAATCGACACGAGGCTCGGGCAAGCCGCATGACCGCGACCATCCTCTTCGTCGACGACGAGCCGGATCTCGAGGCGTTGGTCCTGCAAAAATTTCGCAGGCAGATTCGCGACGGGTCGGTAACGATCATGTTCGCGCGCGACGGCCTCGAAGCGCTGCAGTCACTCGAGCAGAACCCGCATGTCGACATGGTGGTCTCCGACATCAACATGCCCAGGATGGACGGGCTGTCGCTGCTGGCGAAGCTCCAGGAAGCCGAAGACAAGAAGTCCACCATTATCGTGTCGGCCTATGGCGACATGAGCAACATCCGCACTGCGATGAACCGCGGTGCGTTCGACTTCCTGACCAAACCGATTGACTTCGCGGACCTGGAGATGACGATCCAGAAGACTATCCGCCATATCGAAATGCTGCGTGAGATGCGAGGCCGCCAGGCGGAAGCAGAGCGCGCCCATGCCGCGCTCTCGCGTCATTTTTCGCCCGAGCTCGCCAAGCGTCTGGCGGCCAGTGGTGAGAGCGAGGGGATCGAAGTGCAGTGGCGCGACGTCGCGACCATCTTCACGGATATTACCGGCTTCACCTCGCTGGTCGAGAGTGCGCCGCCGGAGACGCTGGGCGCGCTTCTCAACGAGTATGTCGGCGGCATGACCGAGGTTGTCTTCGCGCACGAGGGGACTGTCGCCAAGATCATCGGCGATGCGATCCAGGTGCTCTTCAACGCGCCCGGCGATCAGCCCGACTATGCGACACGCGCAGTCGCCTGCGCACACGATCTCGACGCCTGGGCGGAGGAGTTTTCCGCGCGTTGGAAGGCGAGAGGCGTGAATTTCGGCACCACCCGCATCGGCATTCACGCCGGGCCGGCCCTGGTCGGAAATTTCGGCGGCAACCGGTTTTTCGACTACACCGCCTATGGCGACTCCATCAACATCGCGGCGCGACTGGAAGCCGCGAACAAGCATCTGGGCACGCGCATTTGCGTCAGTGCCGGCATCGCCGAGGCGGCTGAGAATTTTCGGGGTCGTCCCGTCGGGGAACTGATGCTGCGTGGACGCAGCGAACCGTTGCGCGCGTTCGAGCCGCTGACACCGGCCCAATTCGCTGCGCCGGAAACGGCGCTGTATTCCAAGGCTTTTGCCAAGATGGAGGCCGGTGATGCCGCAGCCATGCCGGCCTTCGCCGCGCTGGTCGGCATGCATGCCGACGATTCCCTGGCCGGCTTTCACCTGAAGCGCCTGCTTAATGGCGACAAGGGCATTCGCATGCAACTGGAATAGGAGTCCGATATGATTGGTGAATTCTCCGCCGGCAATTACCGTTTCATTCCGTCAGTATTCCAGTATTCGGCCGGTGCGGCCGCGGACGACGGCTACGAGATCGAGCGCGTCCGCTTCGACCGGCTGGTGCCGCTCGCGGAGGGGTTTGCGCTTGCCGCGAAGTATATTCAGGAGGCGGGGCGGCCGCTGACGGCGTTCTGCGCCTGCGAACTGCGCTCGCCCGCGGCCTTCAGCGAGGAAGGCTTTCGCGCGTTCAACCTGCACTATGTGAAGACGCTGTCCGAATGGCGCATCTTCGACGGCACCGCCAATCCGGTGGCGCGCAGCAATGTCTGTCCCGAGATCGATCCACCGGCCGAGCCGTCGTTCTACGCGTTCTCCTTCACGCGGCCGACAGTCTCGAAGACGCCGAGCTTCGTGATATCAGGCGGCGCCGAGGCGCGCGAGGGCAATGGGACCTATGTCGAGCGCACCGTGCGCTACCGCGACCTCAGCCCGGAAGGGCTTCGCGAGAAGGTGCGCTTCACGACGACGTCCCAGATGGAGAACAGGATGACGGCCTTCGGCTTCGGCTGGAAGGACACGACCGGCGTGCAAGCCTATTCCGTGCACGACTTCCACCACGCGCTGGTCGACGAGCTCGTCCGCCGCGGGGCGTTGCGGTCCGGCCTGACCTGGCACTATGCCCGGCCCCCGGTCGTCGATCTCGAATACGAGATGGATTGCCGCCGCGTGATGCGCGAGACCGTGATCTAGCGCTGGCGCGGATCGAGCGCGTCGCGCAGGCCGTCCCCGAGCAGGTTCAGCGACAGCACCACGAGGAAGATCGCAAGCCCCGGCCAGAGCGCCATCCAGGGCGCTTGGGTGAGGAAGCGCTGCGCTGCGTTGAGCATGCTGCCCCAGGATGGCGCCGGCGGCTGCTGGCCCAGGCCCAGGAAGGACAGCGCAGCTTCGGCGATGATGGCGGCCGCAATCGACAGCGTCGCCTGCACCAGCAGCGCCGGCAGGATGTTCGGCAGGATGTGCGAGAACGCGATCCGCCACGGCGGATTGCCGAGCGCGCGCGCCGCCTCGACATAATCCTCGGCCTTGACGTTCAACACCTGGCCGCGGGTCAGGCGGATGAAGATCGGGGTTGCCGAGATGCCGATCGCGATCATGGCGTTGCCGAGGCTCGGGCCGAGGAATGCGGCGAGCGCGATCGCCAGGATCAGGAACGGGCAGGCCAGCATCGCGTCGGTCATCCGGCTGATCAGCGCATCGACGAAGCCGCCGCGATAGCCGGCAAGCAGGCCGAGCGGGACGCCGACGCCCAGCGCGATCGCGACCGAGATGAGGCCCGCGAGCAGCGACGCGCGGGCGCCGTAGACGACGCGGCTCAGGATGTCGCGGCCGAGCTCGTCGGTGCCGAACCAGTGCGCCGCAGTGGGCGGCTTGCGGACCAGGCTCCAGCTCGTCGCGATGGGATCGTAGGGCACGACGAGCGGCGCGAGCAGCGCGATCCCGACGAACAACGTGATCATGACAAGTCCGAACACTGCGGCCTTGCGTTTGAACAAGCGGCGCCGGGCGCGCCGCGCCGGGCTGTCCAGCTCGTCAGCTTGCACGATAGGAGCAGCGGCGGGCAGGGCGGCATCGGTCATGAGTCTAGCCCCGCAGCCGCGGATTGACGAGGATGTAGGCGACGTCGGCAACCAGGTTCAGCGTGATGTAGACGGTCGCCGTCACCAGAACGACGCCCTGTACCACCGCGTAGTCGCGGTTGAACACGGCGTCCACGATCAGTTTTCCGAAGCCGGGAATGGAGAAGATCTGCTCGGTCAGGACCGCCCCCGACAACAGCGTGCCGAGCTCGAGCGCACCGAGCGTGATGATCGGCGTGAGTGCGTTGCGCATGGCGTGCTTGAGGATGACCGAGCGTTCGGACAATCCCTTGGCGCGCGCGGTGCGGACATAGTCGCTTTCCAGCACCTGCAGCATGGCACTCCGGGTGTGCCGCATCAGGACCGCCGAAATCGCGTTGCCGAGCACGAAGGCCGGCATGATGGTGGCGGCGAGGCTCGCACGCCAGTTCTCGGTCAGCGGCACGTAGCCGGACGCCGGCAGCCAGCCGAGTTCGATCGAGAACAGGAAAATGAGCATGATGCCGAGCCAAAAATTCGGCGTCGAGATGCCCCACAGCGCAAACAAATTGGCGCCATAGTCCCAGACGGTGCCCCTTTTCACGGCGGAGACGATGCCGGCGGGAATGCCGATCAGGAGGGCGATCAACATTGCCATCGAGCCGAGCTGGAGCGTCACCGGCAGCTTCTGCGCGATCAGCTCGCGCACCGGCATCTTGTTGCGCAGCGATTCACCGAAATTGCCTGATAGAACGCCCTTGAGCCAATAGACGTACTGCACGGGGATCGGCTGATCGAGCCGGTATTGATGGCGGATCTGTTCGATTGCCGCGGGATCACGCTCCTCGCCGGCCATCACCAGTGCCGGATCACCCGGCAACAATTGCTGGAGCGAGAAGATCAGCAACGACACGAAGAACAGTGTCGGCACGATCTGCGCGATGCGTCGGGCGAGAAAGTTCAGCATGGCGCCGGCCGGTTGTCAGGCGATGCCACGCTCACTTGAACTTCAGCCCGACCACGCGCACCAGCCCGTCGGGCATCTGCCTGTAACCCTGGAGCTTGGTCGTGTGCGCAATCAGAAGCGTGCGGTGGTAGATGTAGATGATCGGCAAATCGTCGAGCAGGATCTTGGCCATCTTTTCGTAGATCGCCTTGCGCTCCGCGACATTGGCGGTCAGCCTTCCTTCTTCCAGCAGCTTATCGGTCTCCGGATTCGAATAGACGCCATCGTTCTGCGGTGCCTTGCTGCGCATGAAGATATAGGAGTTGCCATCGGGGTCGATGCGGCCGCTCCAGTTGATCTGGAAGATCTGGAACTCGCCGGCCTGGGCCTGCTTGAAGGTGGTCGCGAATTCGACGACGCGGACCCTGATGTCGAAACCTGCTTCGGCCGCCATGGACTGCACGACCTGGGCGACGGCCTCGTACTCGGTCCCCTTCGGCACCATGTAGTCGACCGTGACGGGCAGGCTGACGCCAGCCTCCTTCAACAGCGCCTTCGCCTTTGCGATGTCGCGACCGTGAAGGGGGAATGCCTTCTGGTAGTAGGGATGCGTCGGGCTGACCCATTGATTGCCGGGGGTGAACTCGCCGTTGAACACGACCTGGTTGATCGCCTCGCGATCGATCGACAGATCGAGCGCCTGGCGGACTTTCGCCGATTGGCTCAGCGGCCCCTTGGCTTTGTCGTTGCCAATATTGATAGTCAGGCCGAGATAGCCCAGCTCAGGCGCGGTCGACAGCACCAGCTTGGGGTCGGCGCGGACGTCCTTGATGTCGGTGGCGAGCACGCGCTCGATCAGATCGAGTCCGCCGGACTTCAGGTTGGCAAGGCGCACCGTGGCGTCCACGATCGGCAGGAACACCACGCGGTCGATATGGATGTTGTCCTTGTTCCAGTAGTCGGCGAATCTCTCGAACACCATGCGGTCCTGTTGTACGCGCTCGACGAATTTGTAGGGACCGGCGCAGACCGGATGCAGGCCAAACTTGTCGCCAGCTTCCTTGGCGGCCTTCGGCGACACCATCATGCCGGAGCGGTCGGTCAGCTGGGCGATCAGGGGCGAGTAAGGCGTCTTGAGCACCAGCTTGATGGTCAGGGGATCGACGACCTCGACATGGTCGACGCTGGCGAGCTCGGACTTGCGGAACGAACCCGGCAGCGTCATGTGACGCTCGATCGAGAACTTTGCAGCTTCTGCATCGAGCGGTTCGCCGTCGTGGAATTTCACGTTCGGCCGGAGCTTGATGATCATCTCCTTGCCGTCGGCCGAGGTCTCATGGGACAGCGCGAGCTGCGGCACGATGTTGAGCTTCTCGTCGATGTCGAACAGCTTGTCGCAGAAGGCGGAGAACACGATGCGGCCGACATAGGTGCGGCCGATGCTGGGGTCGAGGATATCAGGGTCCTCGCCGATGCCGATGCGAAGCGTGGTCTGGGCTTGGGCCTGGATTTGGGCCGCGCTCACGAGCGACGTCAGCAATGCCGACGCCAGGAGTGCCAAACGCATAGGTCTCATCGCTCTCAACCTCTGTTTTACGGCTATGCCGGGTTCGTCCCCAATGGACTAACCCCGCTGCCGCGGACTGCTTCCGGGCCGCCGCTGAAGGCGGCAACCAATTTTTCGAGAACCGGGGAGAAGCCGCCGTCCGTTGGGACGATGGCCTCGGACGACGGCAGTTCCGACGTTCGGTGGCATGCCGTTGCATGTCCGATGCCATCCGGCACGAGCTGAGGCATTTCGCTGCGGCAACGATCGACCACGTAGGGGCAGCGGGTATGGAAGCGGCATGCCGGCGGCGGATTGAGCGCGCTGGGGATCTCTCCCTGCAGCACAATCCGGCTGCGCTTTGCCCGCGGTTTAGGCACCGGGATCGCGGACAGCAGGGCCCGGCTATAGGGATGGCGGGGTGCGGCGAACAGCGCGTCCGCCGCCGCCGTCTCGACGATCTGGCCGAGATTCATCACCGCTACGTGGTCGGCGATGTGCTTGACCACCGCGAGGTCGTGCGAGACGAAAATGTAGGCCAGCCCAAGCCGGTCCTGGAGCTCGCGCAGCAGATTGAGGATCTGCGAGCGGATCGAGACGTCGAGCGCCGAGACCGGCTCATCGCAGATGATCAGTTTCGGCTCGACCGCGAGCGCGCGGGCGATGGCAATGCGCTGGCGCTGGCCGCCGGAAAACTCGTGCGGATAACGCCGGGCCAGCCGCGGCTCCAGCCCGACCAGCCGCAAGATCTCCTCGACGCGTTCGCGCCGCCGGGCGGGCGGCACCAGATCATGCAGCGCCAGCGGCTCGGTCAGGATCTGGCCGACGGTCATGCGCGGATTGAGCGAGGCGTAGGGATCCTGAAAGATGATCTGCGCCTCGCGACGAAAGGCGCGCAGCGCGCCGGCGTCGAGCGAGAGCAGATCGCGGCCTTCGAACCGGATTGTGCCTGCATCCGGCTCGATCAGCCGCAGCACCAGGCGGCTGACGGTGGATTTGCCGCAGCCGGATTCACCGACCAGCGCCAGCGTCTTGCCGGCATCGAGCGAGAAGGAAACGCCATCGACGGCTTTGACATGCGCCAGCGCCCGGCCGAACAGCGAGCGCTCGGCGACGAAATGCTTGACCAGGCCGTCGACCTCGAGCAGCGCCATCACGACACCAGACGTTCGAGCGGCGCGCGGATGCAGCGCGAGAGGTGGCCGGGACCGACTTCGACCAGCGGCGGCGGCGCCTTGGTGCAGGCGTCCAGCACAAACGGGCAGCGCGCGGCGAAACGGCATCCCGCGGGCGGCTGCGCCATGTTCGGAACCATGCCCTCGATCGTGGCAAGCTGTTCGGCGCGATGGTCGAGCCGCGGGATCGAGCCGAGCAGGCCGACGGTGTAGGGATGTTGCGGCGTCGAGAACAGCTCGTCGACGGGCGCGCGCTCGACGATCTCGCCGGCATACATCACCGCGACCTCGTCGCAGACTTCGGCGACCACGCCGAGATCGTGGGTGATCAGGATGATGGCCGCGCCGCTCGCCGCCTTCAACTCGCGCATCAGCTCCAGGATCTGCGCCTGCAGGGTGACATCGAGCGCGGTGGTCGGCTCGTCCGCGATCAGCAGCCGCGGGTCGCAGGCCAGCGCCATCGCGATCATGACGCGCTGGCGCATGCCGCCGGAGAGCTTGTGCGGATATTCGTCGATCCGCCGCTCGGGCGAGGGGATGTGGACGCGACGCAGCAGATCGATCGCCCGCTCGCGCGCACTCCTGCGCGAGCCGCCGCGATGGCGCAGAATCGTCTCGACGATCTGGTCGCCGATGGTGAAGCTCGGATTGAGCGAGGTCATCGGCTCCTGAAAGATCATCGCGAGCCGGTTGCCGCGAAGGTCGCGCATCGTCTGGTCCGACGTCTTGAGCAGGTCGAAACCGTCGAAGCGGATCGCGCCGGAGATCTCCGCGCTCTGCTTCGGCAGCAGGCCCATGATCGCCAGCGACGTCACGCTCTTGCCGCAGCCGGATTCGCCGACGAGGCCGAGCGTCGCGCCATTGGCGACGCTGAGATCGACGCCGTCGACCGCGTGGGTGACGCGGCCGTCGTCGCCGTGAAAACGAATACGCAGATGGCTGATCTCGATGAGGGGGCTCGGGTTCATGATTGTCTTGCGCGCGCTGCGGCGATGCTGGCGTCGATGACGCTGCGATCGGTGTTGCCGGCCGGGTTCTGCCGCGTCGGCATGGAGGCGCGGAAGTGGACCCAGAGCTCGTGGCTGACCCGTTCGAGCCGCTCGAGCTCACCGAGCGGATCGGGATGATCGTCGGCGCGCAGGTCCAATGCCGGCCATTCCTCCTCGCCGTGGATCAGGAGCGCGGCGGACTGCTTGCCGCGCTTGTCGCCGCCGGCGGCCTCGCCCCCGCGCATCGCGGCGAGCAGGCGGCGCGGGAAAGGCAGGCTGTCATTGGCGATATAGGTCTTTGCGGTCTCGTCGAGCACATCGGCGCCCGCGAGCATGTTGCCGGCGATCGAGAAGCCGCTGCCCGCGATGTGTCCGCACCAATCGACGCAGTCGCGCCCGGTATGCGCGGCAATCGCGCCGCTGGCGTCCATGATGTGGACCTGGCGGCTCTCGCGGCCATCGTCGGTCGCGAGCAGGGCGGCCAGCGCGTCGTGTGCGTTGAGACCCTGACGCAGCAGCTTGACGCCGTCGATGCCGTAATAAGGATTGACGAAGGCCTGCGTCGCGATGGCGCCAAGGCCCGCAGCGATGTAGGGCACTCGCGCGCCGACGGCGAAGAAGCGCGTGGCTACGGCGATGCCAAACTGGCCGGTAGCAGAATCGCGCGCGATAATCGACCAGGTCATGTGCTGCCTTTAGCGCCCTGCGGCGTAGCCCTGCATGCCGCGTGGATTGGCGGCGGCGCGGCGACGCGGACCGACGCGCGAGGCCGCGGTGAGGCGGCCTTCCGACCAATCCGGTCCGACCTCGACGATATGTCCGCGTTCGCGAAGATTCGCGATCGTCGCCTTCGGCACGCGGTTCTCGACCACGAGCACGCCGGGGCGCGCGGTGCGGGGCCAGAACGAGATCGGGAAATGCTCGGAGTGCCAGGCCGGGGCGTCGATCGCCTCCTGGAGATTGAGGTTGCAATGGACGTGCCGCAGGAAGAACTGCGTGATCCACTGGTCCTGCTGGTCGCCTCCGGGCGAGCCCCAGGCGAGATAAGGCTCGCCGTCGCGCAATGCCATGGTGGGGGACAGCGTGGTGCGCGGCCGCTTGCCGGGCGCGAGCGAGCTCGGTTGGTTCTCCTCCAGATCGAACATCTGCGCGCGGCTGCCGAGGCAGAAGCCGAGCTCGGGAATGATCGGAGAGGATTGCAGCCAGCCGCCTGATGGCGTCGAGGACACCATGTTGCCGGCCTTGTCGATGATGTCGAAATGCACGGTGTCGCCGCGCACCTCGCCGAAGCGACCCACCGTCGGCTCGCCGGCGCCGAGCGCGCCGACAGCCTCGCGCTGGCCCTCGGCGCGGCGCAGCTTGACCACGCCGCCAAAGCCCTCGATCGCACCGGGCCGGAGATCGAGCGAGGCCTTGTCGGTGACGAGCTTGCGGCGCTCGTTGTTGTAGGCATCCGACAGCAGCGTTCCGATCGGGATCTCGCTGAACTCAGGATCGCCGTAGAATTTCTCGCGGTCGGCGAAGGCGAGCTTGGCGCATTCGATCTGGAGATGGATGAATTCCGGCCCGGTCGGGTCGAGCCCATCGAGCGCAAAGCCCTTCAGCAGCGCGAGCTGCTGCAGCGTTACCGGACCCTGGCTCCAGACCCCGGCCTTGCAGACAGTGTAGCGGCCATAATCGTAGGTGAGCGGGGTCTCGACCGTCGGCTGCCAGCGCGCCATGTCATCGGCCGACAGCACGCCGCGATGCGGCGAGCCGCTGACGTCCATCACGTCCTGCGTCCGGCAGAATTTGTCGATGGCTTCCGCGACGAAGCCCTGCGACCACGCCTTGCGTGCGCGCTCGATCTCGGCGTCGCGGCCGCCGCCGCCGCTCTCGGCTTCGCTCAGGATTCGTGCGTAGGTCGCCGCAAGCGTCTTGTTGGTGAAGAGCGTGCCGGGCTTTGGCACTTCGCCGTTCGGGAGATAGACGGCGGCTGACGTCGGCCAATGCTTGCGGAATAATTGCTCGACGGTCTGGATCGTGGCGCAGGCGCGCTCGACCAGCGGATAGCCGTCGCGCGCATAGGAGATCGCGGGCTCCAGCACGTCGCGCACGCGCATCGTGCCGTAGTCACGCAGCAGCATCATCCAGGATTCGAAGGTGCCGGGGACGCAGGCCGCGAGCAGGCCGGTGCCAGGCACCATGTCGAGGCCTTCGCTCTTGTAATGCGCGATGGTGGCGCGGGCCGGGGCGGGACCCTGGCCGCAGATCACCTCGGTGCGGCCGCGCTTCACGTCGTGCACGATGATCGGAACGTCGCCGCCGGGGCCGTTCAGATGCGGCTCGACCACCTGGAGCGTGAAAGCGGTGGCGACGCCGGCGTCAAAGGCGTTGCCGCCCTTTTCCAGGATGGCCATGCCGATAGCAGTCGCGATCCAGTGCGTGGTCGCGACGACCCCGAAGGTGCCTTCGATCTCGGGGCGTGTCGTGAAGGGATCGGGATTGACGATGCTGGCCATGGACTACCTCATTTGCGGCGCGCGCAATTGATCACAGGGCCAGGCCGCCGCCAAATGCGCAGGCTGCATGGCACGCGCGCGTCACGCCGGTACCGGCGCGGTGTTGACCGCATGGCAGGCGACGCCGTTGATCAGGCTCGGCGCCTCCTTGCGGCAGAGGTCGAACGCCAGCGGACAGCGCGGATTAAAGGCGCACCCGGACGGCGGATTGATCGGGTTCGGGATCTCGCCCTTCACCGGAATGCGCTGGCGGCCGCTCATGGCAAGATCGGGCACGGCCCCCAGCAGCATCTTGGTGTAGGGCATGCGCGGACGGGCAAACAGCTCGCGCCCTTCCGCGATCTCGACAATGCGGCCGAGATACATCACGCCGACGCGGCTCGCCATGTGGCGGACCACGGCGAGGTTGTGACTGATGAACATGTAGGTCAGGCCGAACTTGTCCTGGAGGTCGCGCATCAGGTTCAGGATCTGCGCCTGTACGGAGACGTCGAGCGCGGAGGTCGGCTCGTCGCAGACAATGAACTCCGCGTCGGAGGCGAGCGCGCGAGCGATCGCGATGCGCTGACGCTGGCCGCCCGAGAATTCGTGCGGAAATTTCAACCTGTCGTCGGGATGCAGGCCGACGAGGCTGAGAAGCTCTCCGACCCGCGCCTGGATGTCGCGCTCGCCCTCGATCAGGTCGAACGCGCGGATCGGCTCGGAGATGATGGCGTCGACCCGGAAGCGTGGGTTCAGGCTCGCATAGGGATCCTGAAAGATCATCTGGATGCGGCGGCGCAGTTTCCGCCGCGCCTGGGCCTGCCGCGGATCGGTCATTGAGATGCCGTCGATCAGGACGTTGCCGGAGCTTGGCGGCAGCAAGCCGACGATCATCCTCGCCACCGTGGTCTTGCCCGAGCCGGATTCGCCGACCAGTGCAAAGGTCTCGCCCTTCCTGATGTCGAAGGTGACGCCGTCGACGGCCTTGAGATATTCGAGCTGCCCGCCTTCGAGCATGCGGTTGAGCCAGGGTTTCGAGACGTCGAAGACGCGGCGCAGATTCGTGGCCTGAACGAAGGGAGTGCTCATGCCGCGCTCTCCGCCGGCACGCCGTCATAGAGATGGCAGGCGACCGATTGCGCGCCCCGTGGCAGTGGCTCCGGTCGCTCGACACGGCAGCGATCGAACGCCAACGCGCAGCGTGGATTGAACGAGCACCCGCGCGGAATCGCCGACAGGCGCGGCATGGAGCCGGGGATCTGCACCAGGCGCTTGTCGTCGCCCGCGAGCGTCGGGATCGCGCCCATCAGGCCCTTGGCGTAAGGATGCAGCGCGTTCTGCACGACATCCTGCACCGGACCGATCTCCGCGACGCGGCCGGCATACATTACCGCGACCCGGTCGGAGGTCTCGGCGATCACGCCCATGTCGTGGGTCACCAGCATCACCGCGGTGCCGTGGTCGCGGCCGAGACGCTTGATGAGCGAGATGATCTGCGCCTGCACCGAGACGTCGAGCGCGGTGGTCGGCTCGTCGGCGATGATCAGCTCCGGTTCGGCGCAGATCGCGAGCGCAATCACCACGCGCTGGCGCATGCCGCCGGAGAATTCGTGCGGATAGCCGTCGATGCGCTTTTCCGGAGCCGGGATTCCGACTTCGGCGAGCAGGTCGATGGCTCGGCGGCGGGCGGCGGTCTCGGACAGGTTCAGATGGGTTCTGATCGTCTCGATGAGCTGGTCGCCGATCTTGTACAGCGGATTGAGCGAGGTGAGGGGGTCCTGGAAGATCATGCCGATGCGTTTTCCCCGCACGCGGCGCATCTCTTCTTGCGGCAGATTGTCGATGCGCAGGCCGGAGAGGCGGATCTCGCCGCCCGAGATGCGGCCCGGGGAATCGATCAGGCCAATGACCGCGAGTCCGGTGACCGATTTGCCTGCGCCGGACTCGCCGACAACACCGAGCACCTCGCCTTTGGCGATGTCGAAGGAGACATTATCGATCGCGCGCAACGTGCCCCGGCGGGAGGCGAACTCGACCTGAAGATTACGAACGGAGAGAACGGGCTCGGTCATGAACGCTGCATACTCATCGGAGTTTCGGGTTAAGCGCGTCACGCAGCCAGTCGCCGAGCAGATTGATCGACAGGATCAGCGCCGCGAGTGCGATTCCAGGGAAGGCGACGATCCACCATTCGCCCGCGAACAGATAGTTATTGCCGATGCGGATCAGCGTGCCCAGCGATGGCATGGTCTCGGGCATCCCCGAGCCGAGGAACGACAGCGTCGCCTCGGTGATGATAGCGAGCGCGAGATTGATGGTGGCGATGACGAGAATCGGCCCCATCGTGTTCGGCAGCACATGGCGCAACATGATCACCGGGGCGGGCAGGCCAATGAGCTGGGCGGCGGCGACATAGTCCTTGTTCTTCTCGACCATGACGGAGCCGCGTACTGTGCGGGCATATTGCACCCAAAAGCTCAACCCGATCGCGAAGACCAGGACAGCCAGCATACTCATCTCGTCGAGCTTGTTGCCGAAGACCGATTTGGCGATGCCGTTGATCAGCAGCGCGATCAGGATCGCCGGGAATGAAAGCTGCACGTCGGCGATGCGCATGATCAGCCCGTCGACGGCACCGCCGAAATAGCCGGCTGTCAGCCCGAGCAGGATGCCGATCGCGCCGGAGAAGACGACGCCGAGCACGCCGACGAGAAGCGAGATGCGCATGCCGTAAAGGATCGCGGACAACACGTCCCGACCTTGTTCGTCGGTGCCGAGCAGGAACGGGCTCTGGCCGTCGGAGGTCCATAATGGCGAGATGCGCGAGTTCATCAGCTGGAGCTGTGCCGGGTCAAAGGGATTCTGGACCGACAGGACCGAGGCGAGGATCGCGACCAGGAAGAACAGCAGCGTCACCGCCGCTGCGACCATGGTGATCTTGGAGCGACGAAATGAATAGAACAGGTCGCTGTCGAGCGCGCGTTTGAACCAACCCGGCGCGTCGGCGCGCGGGCCGCGTTCTTCAACCTTGTGCGGGACGACGGCTTCGCTCATTCAATGTGCCCGGCTGATCGTCGAACGCAGCCGCGGATCGACGATGGTGTAGAGGATATCAACCACGAGATTGATGGTGACGAAGATCAGGGACACCATCATCAGATAGGCAGCCATGATCGGGATATCGACATTCTGCACGGCCTGCACGAACAGCAACCCCATGCCGGGCCACTGGAATACGGTCTCGGTGATGATCGCAAATGCAATTACCGAGCCAAATTGCAGGCCGGCCACCGTGATGACCGGGATCAGCGTGTTGCGCAGCGCATGACCGTAATGGATGGCGCGCGTGGTGAGGCCGCGGGCACGGGCGAAGCGAATGTAGTCGGTGCGCATGACTTCGAGCATCTCGGTGCGGACCAGCCGCATGATCAGCGTCATCTGGAACAAGCCCAGCGTGATCGAGGGCATGATCAGCGCCTTCAGTCCGGACAGCGTCAGCAGACCTGTCGTCCACCAGCCGATATGCACGACGTCGCCGCGCCCGAACGAGGGCAGCCAGCCGAGCGTCACCGAGAACAGGTAGATCATGAGAATGCCGATCAGGAAGGTCGGCAGCGAGATGCCGATCAGCGAGATCGCCTGGAACGCGTGTGTCAGCCAGCTATCGCGGCGTAGCGCCGAATAGACACCCGTCAGGATGCCACAGAGCATCGCGAAGATGGTGGCGCAGATCGCGAGCTCCAGGGTCGCGGGCATCCGCTCCATCAGAAGATTGGCGACAGGCAGACGGAACTGGTAGGAGACGCCGAACTTGAACTGCGCAGCGTTGCCGATATATCGGCCGAACTGCACGATCACGGGATCGTCGAGGCCGAGCGATTTGCGGATCGCGGCGCGTTCGGCGCCGGACGTGTCCATCCCGACCATCTGGTTCACAGGATCGCCGGCGAAACGAAACATCGAAAAGGAGATGATCCCGACGGCGATCATGACACCAATGGCCTGAATAGCCCGGCGCAGTGTGAAAGCGAGCATCTGTTCCTTTCACATTTCTTCAGTAGCGCATCATTGCGTTAGCCCGAAATAGCAAGTCCCGGAAGCCAGGGCTTCCGGGACTTCACAACTTGTCGACACCTACTCGTCCTGCTTGGTCGCCCAGTAGAGCAGGACCTGGTTGTCCGCGCGCTGGGTCAGCTTGACCTTCTTGGACACGCCCCAGGCCAGCGCCTGCTGATGCAGCGGCACGTAGGCCCAGTCCTTCATCGAGATCTCCCAAGCCTGCTTGATCAGCAAATCGCGCTTGGCCGTATCGAGTTCCAGGAGAACCTTGTCCGCGAGTTCGTCGAATTGCTTGTTGCAGTAACCAGCGAGATTGGCTTCGCCGCGGTTGGGATCCTTGGGATCATCGCGGCAACCCATGATGTCGTGCAGGACGTTATGGGAGTCCAGCGTGTCGGGGGTCCAGCCCAGCATGAAGAACGACGTCTTGTAGCCGCCGGGCTTCAGAACCTTGGCGAAATACTGGGCCTTGGGTTGCGCCAGCAGCTCCACTTTGAGGCCGATGCGGGCGAGCATGCCGACGACGGCCTGACAGATCGCGGCGTCATTGACGTAGCGATCGTTGGGGCAGTCCATCGTGACTTCGAAACCCTCGGGGTAGCCGGCGTCAGCCAGAAGCTTCTTGGCGGCGTCGGGATCGAGCTTCGGCCGGGTGAAATCCTTCGCGGCAAAGATCTCTGGTGCGACCATCAATGCGGACGGCGTGGACAGTCCGCGCATGACGCGATTCTTGATCAGGTCGATGTCGATTGCCCGGTAGACGGCTTCGCGGACGCGGACGTCCTTGAACGGATTCTTGCCCTTGACGTTGGAGTACAAGAGCTCGTCACGCGCCTGATCCATGCCGACAAAGATGGTGCGGAGTTCAGGTCCCGTCAGCACGGTGGCGTTCGGACTAGCTTTCACGCGCTCGATGTCCTGGACCGGAACCGGCTCGATCACGTCGACTTCGCCGGACAACAGCGCCGCAACACGCGTGGCGGGGTTGGCGATCGGCGTGAAGACGATCTCCTTCAGATTATGCTCCGGCTTACGCCACCAGTTCGGATTGGCCTTGAAGACGGTCTTCACGCCCGGTTGATGGCTCTCGATGGTGAAGGGTCCGGTGCCGTTTTCATGGAGCGAGGCGTAGCTCGGGGTCGTCGCGGCTGCGGGCGTCGGTGCCACCGCATCGTTCGCCTCTGCCCATTTCTTGTCCATGATGTACCAGGTCGCCCACAGCGCCGTCAGAATGGGATTGGGCGAGGTCAGGATGAAATCGACGGTGTAATCGTCGATCTTGACCACCTTGGCATCGGCGGGAACGCGGCTCTGGAAATTCGAACCTTTCGCCCGCACTCGTTCGGCCGAGAACACCACGTCGTCCGCGGTGAAGGGGTCACCGTTGTGGAATTTGACGTCCTTGCGCAGGTGAAAGCGCCAGCGTGTCGGCTCCGGCGTCTCCCAGCTTTCGGCGAGTGCCGGGACGATCTTCAGGTCCTTGCCGCGCGCAACCAGGCCCTCATAGACATGACCGAGATGCGCACTGGTGGTCGACTCGTTCAGCGTGTACGGGTCGAGCGACTTGAGTTCACCCTGGTTGGCATAGCGCAGCGTCTGGCTCGACGCCGGCGAAACCGCCAACGCAAGCATACTGGCGAGCATCGCCGCAAACAGACTTCGTCCGACTGACATTCTTGACCTCTCCACTCGCCCGCACCGTCATTTTTGATTGTTCGGCGGGGCTGATCGAACCATGTTGCCCAGAGTTCTCGACCCGTGCAAGCGCCATTCCAGCAAGGAACGCGCCAAGTTGCACCGCTGTGCAGCAATGCTGACCGGCATTGACGGGTGGATGGGCGCGGACGCGGCCGATTTTGATTGACCATATGCGCCGATCGCGGAAGCCGAAGCGCCGCGACCGGCCTCAGGTCGCTTGCGTTGCACACCGTCTCGCGGCGATACTGCGGCCGGGCGCTCGAATCTCATCTGGAGGGGACATGAAGGTTAATATCGAAATCGACTGCACCCCCCTCGAGGCCCGCCAGTTCATCGGATTGCCCGATTTGGCACCGATGCAGACGGCGGTGATGGACAAGCTGCAGCAGCAGGTCTTGAGCAACATCGACAAGGTCTCGCCGGAGTCGCTGATCCAGAGCTGGTTCACCTTCGATCCCAAGCTTGCCGAGCGGTTTCAGGACATGTTCGTCACCATG
Source organism: Bradyrhizobium sp. Kon69 (assembly GCF_055807515.1). Lineage (NCBI taxonomy): Bacteria > Pseudomonadati > Pseudomonadota > Alphaproteobacteria > Hyphomicrobiales > Nitrobacteraceae > Bradyrhizobium > Bradyrhizobium sp. Kon69. Next base: position 62,669 of record NZ_JBVVOS010000005.1, read on the forward strand.
GCCGGCCTCGGCGGCACGCGCAGCGGCGACAAGAAGAAATAATGCCGCCCGGTCCCGACGGGCCGCAGACCCCAGGCCGGCTTCGTCCGCCCGGCCTTGCTTTGCTGCTCGCCGAAGCCCGTGGGTTGCTCGAACTCAATGCCAGCCTGCTGCTGTCGCCGGTCCTGATGCGGGCGCCCAAAGGCGATGGCCATCCGGTACTGGCGCTGCCTGGCTTCCTCGCCAGCGACCTTTCGATGGCGCCGATGCGGCGCTATCTCAGCGAGCTCGGCTATGAGGCACATGCCTGGCGGATGGGCCGTAATTTCGGCGGGTTCGCACGGATGCGGGATTCATTGCGCGCCCGTCTCGCCGAAATCCATGCTGCGAGCGGACGCAAGGTCAGCTTGGTGGGCTGGAGCCTCGGCGGTGTCTATGCACGCGATCTCGCGCTGCAGGCGCCCGACTTGGTTCGCAATGTCATCACGCTCGGCAGCCCTTTTGCCAATGACATAAGAGCGACCAATGCGACGCGGCTCTACGAGATGATGTCCGGCGAGCGTGTCGGGGATTTCGCCGAGCTGCGCGCGGCGATCGCCGCCGATCTTCCGGTGCCGACGACGTCGATCTATTCGCGCGCCGACGGCATCGTGAATTGGCGAACCTGCCTGCTGCGTCCCTCCGACCGCGCCGAGAACATCGAGGTGCACCTGGCGAGCCATATCGGGCTTGGGGTGAATCCCGCAGCGCTGTGGGCCGTGGCGGACCGCCTTGCGCAACCGGAGGGGGAGTTCTGGCCATTTGACAGGGCAGGGCCGTTTGCCATTGCATATGCCCCGCCGGAACAGGCAGTATCGGCCTGACGAGAAGCGCCGCCTAAGGCGCCCGTCAAATACTCGGGAGGGAACTATGGCTGACGGTAAGAAACTGTCGTCGCTGGACGCGTCGTTTCTCTATCTGGAAACGCCGGAAATGCCGATGCATGTCGGGAGCATGGCGATCTTTCGCCTGCCGGACGACTACAAGGGCGACTTCTTCGAAGATTTCAAGGCGATGATCGTCTCGCGCCTGCACATCGCGCCAATCCTCAAGGCGCGACTGGAGAAGGCGCCGCTCGACATCGATCATCCCTCCTGGGTCGAGGACGATCAGTTCGACATCGACCGTCACATCTTCCGCGCCAGCCTGCCGCAGCCGCGCGACCGCGCCACGCTCGAACGCATCGTGGGCTGGATGCACGCCAAGCTCTTGAACCGCGCCCGCCCGCTCTGGGAGTTCTACGTGTTCGAGGGCATGAAGGACAATGAGGTCGGGCTCTATTCGAAGATGCATCATGCCGCCATCGACGGCGGCGCGGGTGCGGCGCTGACCAACATGATCTACGATATCTCGCCGATCCCGCGGAAGGTCGATGCGCCGACCGCGGGAGCGAAGCCCGGGCAGGAGCCGCGCGACATCGCAGCGAACCTGGTCGATTCCTACCAGCAGCTTTTCACCCAGCCGCTCGATGCATCGGCGGCCGCGAAGAACCTGCAGCTGCCGCGCACCGGCAAGAGCGACATCGGCTCGATCCTGTTCGACAATGCGATGTACCAGATCGAGAGTGCGGTGCGCTTTGCCGGCAACATCCCGACCATGGTCAAGAGCGTCTCGGACGTGCTCGGCAAGATATCCGATCCAAAATCGCGCGAGAGCCTCGCCAGCATGGTGTCGCCGCCGACCATGCTGAACAAATCGATCTCGTCCGAGCGCAGCTTCGCCGGGGTCTCGATTTCGCTGTCGCGATCCAAGGCGCTGGCCAAGCAGGCCGGCGGCAAGCTCAACGACGTCGTGCTGGCGCTCGCCTCCGGCGTGGTCCGGCGCTACCTCCAGCAACACGGAACGCTGCCGGCAAAGTCCCTGACCGCTGCCGTGCCGATCTCGCTGCGCGAAGAAGGCAACACCGAAGCCAACAACCAGGTGTTCGGCATGATCTGCTCGATCGCGACCAACATCGACGATCCCAAGGCACGCCTGGAAGCCATTATCGCGCAATCGACCAAGTCCAAGGAGATGTCGCATCCGCTGCGGGCACTGATGCCGCAGATCTCCAATATCTCGATGCTGGGCGCGCCGATCGTCGTGCAGATCATGGCGCTGCTCTACAGCCGCTCCGATTTGTCGAATGTGCTGCCGCCGGCTGCGAACATCACGGTGTCCAACGTGCCGGGGCCGCGGCAGACGCTCTACGCCGCGGGCGCGGAGCTGTTGCACATCTTCCCGGTGTCGATCTCGACGCACGGACAGGCGCTCAACATCACCGTGCAGAGCTATCGCGACCAGCTCGATTTCGGCTTCATCGTCGGCGCCAATATCATTCCGCACGTGCAGGTGATGTGCGACATGCTGCCGGAAGAATTCGCCGCGCTGGAGGCGGCCTATGCGCCGCCCGCTGCGGACATCAAGGGCGCCGCTGAGTAGGAATGTTCCGATGATTGAAATGCCGCCGCTCAAGTTCGTGCAGACGAACGGAATCCGCATGGGCTATTACGAGGCGGGCCCGGTCACAGACGAGCCGCCGATGGTGCTGTGCCATGGCTGGCCCGAACTCGCATTTTCCTGGCGCCATCAGATCAAGGCGCTGAGCGAGGCCGGCATCCGGGTGATTGCGCCGGACCAGCGCGGCTACGGCGCGACCGACCGGCCAGAGCCGGTCGAGGACTACGACATGGAGCATTTGACCGGCGATCTGGTCGGGCTGCTCGATCATCTCGGGATCGACAAGGCGATCTTCGTCGGCCACGACTGGGGCGGATTCGTCGTCTGGCAGATGCCGCTGCGGCATCCTTCGCGGGTTGCCGGTGTGGTCGGCGTCAACACGCCGCATTGGGACCGCGCGCCGATCGATCCGATCGCGCTGTTCCGCCAGCGCTTCGGCGATCAGATGTACATCGTCCAGTTTCAGGATCCCGCGCGTGAGCCGGACAGGATCTTCGGCAGCCGCGTCGAGCAGACGTTCGACGCGTTCATGCGCAAGCCGCTGGTGCGGCCGGCGGAGAAACCGGAGGAGCCGCCGATCGCGGGTGTCGGCGCCTCGTCGAAGACCAATCTGGCATTCCCGCAGATGATCGCAGCCTACGATGCGAAGCACGATCCGCGCACGCCGATCCTGTCGGCCGACGAGAAGAAGGTGTTCGTCGATACGTTTACGAAAACCGGCTTCACCGGTGGCATCAACTGGTATCGCAACTTCACTCGCAATTGGGAGCGCGCGAAAGGCCTGGACCATCACGTGTACGTGCCGTCATTGATGATCATGGCCGAGAACGATGCCGTGCTGCCGCCGTCGGCGGCCGACGGCATGGAGACGTTGATATCTGATCTGGAGAAGTATCTGGTGAAGGACAGCGGCCATTGGACGCAGCAGGAGAAGCCGGAGGAGGTCAGCGCTAAGCTGATCGAATGGCGTAGAAGGCGGTTTGGCTAGCTCGCAACGACGGCGTTGAATACCGAGGCAGGGGAAGCACTTTTAATGTCATCGAAGAACCGTCTGGACCCGATCCCGCAGCCGCCGACCAAGCCGGTGGTCGGCAACATGCTGTCGCTGGATTCGGCCGCACCGGTGCAGCATCTGACCCGGCTTGCCAAGGAGCTGGGGCCGATCTTCTGGCTCGACATGATGGGCTCGCCGATCGTGGTCGTCTCCGGCCACGATCTCGTCGACGAGCTCTCGGACGAGAAGCGCTTCGACAAGACGGTGCGCGGCGCACTGCGGCGGGTGCGCGCGGTCGGTGGCGACGGCCTGTTCACGGCCGACACCAGGGAGCCGAACTGGAGCAAGGCGCACAACATCCTGCTCCAGCCCTTCGGCAACCGCGCCATGCAGTCCTATCACCCGAGCATGGTCGAGATTGCCGAGCAGCTCGTTGGCAAATGGGAACGGCTCAACGCCGACGACGAGATCGACGTCGTCCACGACATGACGGCACTGACGTTGGATACGATCGGGCTGTGCGGCTTCGACTACCGCTTCAATTCGTTCTACCGGCGTGATTACCATCCTTTCGTCGAGTCGCTGGTGCGCTCGCTCGAAACCATCATGATGACGCGCGGCCTGCCGTTCGAGCAGCTCTGGATGCAGAAGCGGCGCAAGACGATGGCTGAAGACGTCGACTTCATGAACAAGATGGTCGACGAGATCATTGCCGAGCGCCGCAAGGGAGGCGAGGCGACCGACGACAAGAAGGATATGCTTGCGGCGATGATGACGGGCGTCGATCGCTCGACCGGCGAACAGCTCGACGACGTCAACATCCGCTATCAGATCAATACGTTCCTGATCGCAGGCCACGAGACCACCAGCGGCCTGTTGTCGTGCGCGCTCTATGCGCTGCTCAAGCACCCCGACATTCTCAAGAAGGCCTATGACGAGGTCGACCGCGTGTTCGGTCCCGACGCCAATGTTCGGCCAACTTATCAGCAGGTGACGCAGCTCACCTACATCACGCAGATCCTGAAGGAGGCGCTGCGGCTATGGCCGCCGGCGCCGGCCTATGGCATCTCGCCGCTGAACGACGAGACCATCGGCGCCGGCAAGTACAAGCTCAGGAAGGGTACGTTCACCACCATCCTGGTGACCGCGCTGCATCGCGATCCCTCGGTCTGGGGTCCGAACCCGGACGCGTTCGATCCGGAGAATTTCAGCCGGGAGGCGGAAGCCAAACGGCCGATCAATGCCTGGAAGCCGTTCGGCAACGGTCAGCGCGCCTGCATCGGCCGCGGCTTCGCCATGCACGAGGCGGCGCTCGCGCTCGGCATGATCCTCCAGCGCTTCAAGTTGATCGACCACCAGCGCTACCAGATGCATCTGAAGGAAACGCTGACGATGAAGCCGGAAGGCTTCAAGATCAAGGTCCGTCCGCGCGCCGATCGCGAGCGCGGTGCCTATGGCGGACCTGTGGCGGTGTCGTCGACGCCGAAGGCCCCGCGTCAGCCCACCGCGCGTCCCGGCCACAACACGCCAATGCTGGTGCTCTACGGCTCCAATCTCGGCACCGCCGAGGAGCTGGCGACTCGGATGGCCGATCTTGCCGAGATCAACGGCTTTGCCGTGCATCTGGGGCCGCTCGACGATTACGTCGGCAAGCTGCCGCGGGAGGGCGGTGTGCTGATCATCTGCGCCTCCTATAACGGCGCGCCGCCGGACAATGCGACGCAATTCGTCAAATGGCTCGGCGACGAGCTGCCGAAGGATGCGTTTGCCAATGTGCGCTACGCCGTGTTCGGCTGCGGCAATAGTGACTGGGCCGCGACCTACCAGTCGGTGCCGCGCTTCATCGATGAGCAGTTGTCGAAGCATGGCGCGCGCGCGGTCTATCCGCGCGGCGAAGGCGATGCGCGCAGCGATCTCGACGGCCAGTTCCAGAAATGGTTCCCGGCGGCCGCCCAGGTCGCGACCAAGGAATTCGGCATCGACTGGAATTTCACCCGTACCGCGGAGGACGATCCGCTCTACGCGATCGAGCCGGTCGCGGTGACCGCCGTCAACACCATCGTCGCCCAGGGCGGCGCGGTGGCCATGAAGGTGCTGGTCAATGACGAGCTTCAGAACAAGGCCGGTTCCAATCCGTCGGAGCGTTCGACGCGCCACATCGAGGTGCAGCTGCCGTCCAACATCAATTACCGCGTCGGCGATCATCTGAGCGTGGTCCCGCGCAACGATCCGACGCTGGTGGATTCGGTTGCCCGTCGCTTCGGCTTCCTGCCGGCCGACCAGATCAGGCTTCAGGTCGCCGAAGGCCGCCGCGCGCAATTGCCGGTCGGCGATGCCGTGTCGGTCGGCCGTCTGCTCAGCGAGTTCGTCGAGCTCCAGCAAGTAGCGACACGGAAGCAGATCCAGATCATGACCGAGCACACGCGTTGTCCGGTCACGAAACCAAAACTGCTGGCCTTCGTTGGCGAGGAGCCCGAGCCACTCGAGCGCTATCGCTGCGAGATTCTGGCGCGACGAAAATCGGTGTTCGATCTGCTGCTCGAATATCCGGCCTGCGAACTGCCGTTCCACGTCTATCTGGAAATGCTCTCGCTGCTGGCGCCGCGTTATTATTCGATCTCGTCTTCGCCGTCGGTCGACCCGGTTCGTTGCAGCGTCACGGTCGGCGTGGTTGAAGGGCCGGCCGCCTCGGGCCGCGGCACCTACAAGGGTATTTGCTCGAACTATCTCGCCAATCGACGCGCGGGCGACGTGATCCATGCCACCGTGCGTGAGACCAAGGCCGGCTTCCGGCTCCCGGACGATCCATCCGTGCCGATCGTCATGATCGGCCCGGGCACGGGACTGGCGCCGTTCCGCGGCTTCCTCCAGGAGCGCGCTGCGCGCAAGGCCAAGGGCGCCGCGCTCGGCCCGGCCATGCTGCTTTTCGGCTGCCGGCATCCCGATCAGGATTTTCTCTACGCGGACGAGCTGAAGGCGCTGGCGGCAAGCGGCATCACCGAGCTGTTCACGGCGTTCTCACGAGCGGAAGGCCCGAAGACCTATGTGCAGCACGTCCTCGCCGCGCAGAAGGACAAGGTCTGGCCGCTGATCGAGCAGGGCGCAATCGTCTATGTCTGTGGCGACGGCAGCAAGATGGAGCCCGACGTGAAGGCGGCGCTGGTCGCGATCCATCGCGAGAAGAGCGGCAGCGATGCCGCGACGGCCGCGCGCTGGATCGAGGAGATGGGCGCCAAGAACAGGTATGTGTTGGACGTGTGGGCAGGTGGGTAATTGTTCGTTCGATCGTGCTAAAGCTCTCGCATGATTCCCTGGGAAAAGATCGACACCGCCAAAATCCCCGGCTCCGATGAAGAGCTTCGCCTGATGCGGCGAGGCAAGGAGTTCTCCATCAAGCTCGGCACCAACGAGCTGATGAACAACCGCCTGTCGGGCTCGGAAGCCGCGCTCGCCACACTCGCGGCGAAGCAGATCGAGACCGTCGCAAAACCTGTCGTCCTTATCGGGGGCCTGGGCATGGGTTTTACGCTGCGTGCGGCGCTGACCGTGCTCGGAAGCAAGGCGAAGATTGTGGTCTGCGAGCTCGTGCCGGCGGTGGTCGCCTGGGCGCGGGGCCCGATGGCGGCGGTGTTCGGTGACAGTCTCGATGACTCCAGGGTGAGCATACGGGAAACCGACGTTGGCGAAATCATCCGGGCGCAGCGGTCGGCATTCGATGCCATTCTCCTCGACGTCGACAACGGGCCGGAAGGGCTGACCCGGAAGGGCAATGATGCGCTCTACAATGCGAGCGGACTCAAGGCAGCGAAGACGGCGCTGCGGCCGGGAGGCGTGCTCGCGGTCTGGTCCTCGGGACCCAACCCGGCCTTCACCAAGCGGCTCGGGAGTGCTGGCTTCGACGTCAACGAAGTCAACATTCGCGCCACCGGAAGAGGCGGTGGCGCGCGCCACGTGATCTGGCTGGCCAGGAAGAGCTAGGCCGCCTGCCCAGCTATTTGTAGCCCGGATGAGCGCAGCGAAATCCGGGACGGTCGATCCGCGCAAGAACCCGGATTGCGCTGCGCTCCATCCGGGCTACGGCTCCGAGCTAGAACATCGTGTTGTTGTTCGCCGGATTTTCCGGGATCGGTTGCACGACGTCCCAGTGTTCGACCACCTTGCCGTTCTCCAGCTTGAAGATGTCGACGATCGCGTTGCCCCTGCTGCCGGGCTCGCGAACCGCGTGAACGTGCAGGATGACGTAGTCGCCATCCACGAAGCTGCGCTTGATCTCGCTGTGCGAGTTCGGGAATTTGTCCCGGAGGAAGCCGATGAACTTTCGGAAGCCGTCCGGACCATCGGCCGCATTAGGATTGTGCTGGACGTAGCGGTCGCCGACATGGGCGAGGGCTGCATCGGCGTCCTTTTGGTTGAGCCCCTTCTCATAGAACGCAAGCACAGTTTTGCGATTGGCTTCTTCTTGCGCGCTACCCGCCATCGCGGCGCCGCTAGCGAGGGACAGCGTGAGGACTGAAGCAGCCACGATTGCGGCCGACCGGACGATGAGATGCATGTGAACTCCGAGAGGCCGCGGCCTCTTTGTTGGCGAGTGAGGGTCTCGGCGATTGAAGGAGGCCTGTATAGCTTTCGTTCCGGCTTGCGTTAAGAGAGTAACCGGCAGCTCACATGGTCACCGTGAGGAGACCTTCTGCGTCGGTTTACGCCGCACGCGCCGCCGCGCCATGTGCGTGCTGGGCGATGGCGCCGATGATCTCCGGCCAGAACCGCATCGGCAGCGCGTGGCCCATGCCTTCGATCATCAGCAGCTTTGCGCCAGGAATTGACTCTGCCGTGTCCCTGCCGCCCTCGGGGCGGACCAGCGGATCAACGGTGCCATGGATGACCAGCGTCGGTGTCTTGACGCCGTACAGTCGCTCCTTGCGGCTGCCGGAGGCGAGCACCGCCCGGAGCTGCCGGCCGACGCCGGCCGGATTGAGCCCGCGCGCGAACACGCGCTCGGCACGACCGGGATCGAGCGCCTCTTCCTCCGGAAAGGACCCGGCCCGCAACACGTTCCAGGTCTGGCCGTAGCGGACGATGAACTCCTCCTTGCTGCGCGGTGGCGGCGCCATCAGCATCGCGGCGGCCTCACGTGTCGGCGGCGGCACGCGCGGATTGCCGGTCGTCGACATGATCGAGGTGAGCGAGCGCACGCGCTCGGGAAACGACAACGTCACTTCCTGCGCAATCATGCCGCCCATGGACGCCCCGACCAGATGCGCCGACTTGATGCCGAGTGCGTCCATCAGCCCGACAGTGTCTTTCGCCATGTCGATCAGCTTGTAGGTTGCGGCCACGGGAATCCTGAGGAAGCGAAGCTTCAACAGCTCGAGCGGCGTCAGACGCTTGCCGCCGGTGAGATGGCTCGACTTTCCGATGTCGCGATTGTCGAACCGAACGACGCGAAAGCCCTGCGCTGCGAGCTGCTCGCAGAACGCATCGTCCCAGTGGATCATCTGGGCGCCTAACCCCATGATCAGCAGCAGCGGCTCGGCACTGTCATTGCCGAAAGTTTCGTAACAGATGTCGATGCCGTTGGTGTGGACGGTTTGCGGCGGCTGATAGGCGTTCACGGCTGCGTTCCCTCGGCTTTGATCAATACTGTATCGCACGGTTTCCCCTCGCAATGAAGCCGCGTCCGCGACTCCGGACCCGCTGCTTGCCGGTTGACCGGCACCGCGCAACGGTGTGGTATGGCGAAAAAGGAAGGGCATCGAAGCTCTCGAGTTCAGGAGGACGCCGATGACCGACAAGAGCAACGACCCCATTGCCATGTGGCAGAAGATGGTTGGCGAGATGGAGAAGGGGTTCAATTCCTTCGCCAATCAGGCCATGTCGTCGCCCGAGTTTTCGCAAGCCGTGAACCGGGCCGGCGGCGTTGCTGCAGGTGCTCAGAAGCAGCTCGGCGAGCTCATGGAGAAATATCTGGTCTCCATGAATCTACCGAGCCGGGACCAGGTCACCGGCCTTGCGGAACGGCTGCAGTCCATCGAAGGACAGATCGGTGAGATCAAGTCGATGCTGAGCCAGATGGCGGCGAGTTCCGGCATTTCTCAGGGCTCCGATACTGCATTGCGCCCGCCGCGCACCAAGCGCCCGCCATCTGAAGGCGGAGAGCAGACATGAATGCACCCGCCGGATTAGACTTCGCAGGAATCCCGGAGCGCATCCAGTCCGAGGTGCAGCGCGCCATCCAGCGCAGCATCAAGGGCGTCGAATATTTCTCGACGTCCGGCCCCACGCTCGGCTCGACCCCGAAGGACGTGCTGCATTCGCGCGGCACGATGAGCCTCTACCACTATCGTCCGATGTCCGACGAGATCTATCGAATTCCGATCTTGATCGTGATGGCGACCACCAACCGCGGTTACATTCTCGACCTCGTGCCCGGCCAGAGTTTCATCGAGTTCCTGTTGAAGCGCGGTTACGACGTCTACATGCTCGACTGGAGCGCGCCGCGGCCGGAGGAGAAGAGCCTCCGCATGGAGGACTATGTCCTCGACTTCATTCCGGATTGCATCCGCCGCGTACGGCAGGATTCCGGCGAACAGGACGTCTCCGTCATCGGCTATTGCTTCGGCGGCGTGCTGTCGCTGCTCTACGGCTCGATCCACAGGGACGGGCCGATGAAGAATTTGATCTGCTTCACCACGCCGATCGACTTTCGCGAGATGAAACTGTTCTCGAACTTCTCCGACCGTCGCTATTTCGACGTCGATCGCCTCGTCGACAGCGTCGGCAACGTGCCGCCCGAGATGATCCTGTCGTCGTTCGAGATGCTGCGCCCGGCCTCGCGCACCGTCAGCCAGATCCAGCTCTGGGAAAACATCTGGAATGACGAGTTCGTCAAATCCTACCGGATGTTCGACCGCTGGGCGACCGACACGCTGCCGCTGGCCGGCGAATATTTCCGCACCATCACCAAGGACCTGATGTGGGACAACAAGCTGTTCAACGACACCATGTCGGTCGGCGGCCGTGCGGCGAAGCTCGAGGACATCAAGGTGCCGTTCCTGCATGCGGTGGCGGAACACGACCACATCGTGCCGTATGAGGCGGCAAAGCACCTGATCGCCAAGATCGGATCCGAGGACAAGGAGGAGGTGATGCTGAAGGGCGGTCACGTCTCGCTCGTCGCCGGCGCCAATGCGGTGAAGCGGCTATGGCCGAAACTGGATTCCTGGCTGGGGAAGAGATCGACATGAGTGAGCAGCGTTCCTATCCGCGTCATGTGAAGACGGACGCGGGCGATATCGAGATCCGCCTGATGTCGCCTGCGGACGAAGCCGCGGTGCTCGCCTTCGGCAAGGGCCTGCCGACCCACGACCTGTTGTTCCTGCCGCGCAACATCAGTGAGCCGAAGGTGCTCTCCGCCTGGGTCAAGGAGATTGAGCGCGGCGCGATCACGAGCCTGCTCGCGGTCAGGGGCGGCACGGTCGTCGGTTGCGGCACGCTGGTGCGTGACCCGCACTCCTGGTCGCCCCATGTCGGCGAGATCCGGATGGTGGTTTCGCTCGACGTGCGCGGGAAGGGGGTGGGACGGACGCTGTCGCAGGAGACCTTCGCACTCGCGCTCGGAGCCGGCCTCGAGAAGCTCTCGGTTCAGATGACAGTCGATCAGCAGGCGGCGATCACGCTGTTCGAGAGCCTTGGCTTCAAGGCAGAGGCACTGCTGCGCGACCATGTTCGGGACGTCGACGGCAAGACCCACGATATCGTCGTGCTCGGTCATAACATCGCGCAGGTCCAGGCCCAGATGGAGGCCTATGGACTGCCGGGCGCCGTCCAGCACTGAGAACCTCTGGACGGGTGTCGGGGAACCCGGATGGTGAGCGAGGCGCCAGATTGCCTCTCGTTAAGGCTGTTCACGGTTTCGTGATATCGCACTGCAATATGGATATTGCACCGCACAATTAACTATGCCATATAAGCCGTGCCCCGGGCCAAAACCGGACGGGGTGAGCCCATAGCTCAACCAATGAGGATGGAGAGACCCCAATGACCACCGAAACCAACACCGCTTTCGAAGGCTTCAAGGACGCGTTCAAGAACATCCAGAACCTGGAAGTTCCCGAGGCTGCCCGCGAGTTCGTCAAGAAGTCCGCCAATACCGCCAAGGACCGTGCTGCCGAGGTGTTCGCTGGCTCCGAGCGCGTGACCGCCGCCGTCGAGAATGCGGTGACCGAGTCCGTTACCGAAGCGGGCAAGATCAGCCGCAACATCCAGCAGGCGATCTACGAGGACGCCGAGGCGTTCTTCGCGGGCATCGACAAGCTCGCGTCCGCCAAGTCGTTCAGCGAAGCTGTCGAGATCCAGTCCGGCCTGCTCCGCTCCCGCGGCGAAGCGTTCGTCTCGCGCGCCAAGGCGACCACCGACTATTTCGGCAAGCTCGCCGCCAACGGTGCGAAGTCCGCTCAGGACAATTTTGCCAAGGTCTACAACAAGACCGCCTGATACGGCGCCCTGCGTACAAAGTGAATTTGAGGCCCGCTTCGGCGGGCCTTTTGTTTTCCGCCGCAGCCGTCATTGCGAGCCAAGCGGCGAAGCGAAGCAATCCAGTCTGCCTCCTTGGAAAGACTCTGGATTGCTTCGCTTCGCTCGCAATGACGGATAGGGTGATGCTGTGATGACTCCATCAGGCGCCTTCTCCTTCGATTCCCCCGGCGACGCAGAACGCGCGGCCGAATTGCGCCGCGTGAAAGCGCTGGCGACCATGGTGCTGGGTTCGACGCTTGTCCTGTTCGTCGTCGCGAAATGGCTGCTGCCCGTGCATCCGGTGTTCGGATTCATCGCGGCCTTCGCGGAAGCCGCGACCATCGGCGGGCTCGCTGACTGGTATGCGGTGGTCGCGCTGTTCAAGCGTCCACTCGGCCTGCCGATTCCGCACACGGCGATCATTCAGAGCAACCAGGCCCGTATTGCCGACAAGCTCGGCGAGTTCATTCAGGTGCATTTCCTCGAGGCCGGTCCGGTCAAGGCCAAGCTGAACGAGATCGATTTCGGCTCCTTCGTCGCCGACTGGCTGCGCGACCGCAAGCGTAGTGACGACCTTGCGCGCTTTGCGCTGCGCCTGCTGCCAGAGGCCGTCTCCGCGACGGAAAGCTCGGGCCTGATGACCTTCATCCTTCGCCGCATGTCATCGCAGCTCCAGGCGATCGACCTCGCGCCGCTCGCGGCCGGCACGTTGCGCGGTTTCGTTGCCGAGGGACGCCACCAGATCTTGTTCGACGATCTCCTGCGCGTGATGCACGAGACGCTGAACCAGACCGAGACGATGGCGATGATCCGCGAGAAGGTGCGCGCGGAGTTGCCGACCCTGCTCAGGCTCTACCGGGCCGACAAATTTCTGGTCAACAAGATCGTGGCCTCCGCCACCGCTTTCTTCAATGAGGTGCGCAGCGATCCCAAGCATCCGTTCCGCGGTGAGTTCGACCGCATGGTGCTGAGCTTCGTCGACCGGCTCGGCACCGACCAGGCCTATATCGACCGCATCGACGGCTTGAAGCGCGATCTGCTCGCGCGTCCCGAACTCGCCGATCTCGCCCGTACCGTCTGGGACAACACGCGGTCCTTCATCGAACGTAGTGCAAGCGGCGAGACGCAGGTGCTGCAGCATCATCTCGCCGGAATGTGTGTCGCGGCGGGCGAAGCGCTTGCCGGCGATGCCGAGCTGCGCGGCGAGATCAACAAGGGCCTGGTCGCGGTGCTGCGCAGTTTCGTCGCGGACCAGAAGAGCGGCGTTTCGACCTTCATTTCCGACCAGGTCAAATCGTGGGACATGGCGCAGCTGATTTCGCTGATCGAAATCAACATTGGCCGCGACCTGCAATACATCCGATTCAACGGTTCGCTGATCGGCGGGCTCGCGGGCCTTGCGCTTTACTCCGTAGAATTCCTGCTTCGATTGTTGTGACTTTTGCGTCACGGACGCCAGCATTAGCGCCCCGGCCTATTGTGGCCCGGTGTGTCTCCCGCTTGAATGTCGGGAACCCGCTGCCTAGCTGATTCATGTTGCGTTGCGGAACGATCAAGAAGCCGGCGTGTTGGAATCCCATACCCATTTGCCGGCAAACAACCGGTGGCCTTTTCAGCAATTCTCCCAAGGGGACCATTGATGACTGCTACTGCCCAGACGCTGAGCCCGCCGTCCCGCACCCTGATGTTCCTGGAAGGGCGAGCGATCCACGAGTTCGGCGCATTCCTTGGCGCGCTGCCGCTGCTCAGCCTCGCGCCGCGCGGTGATGGACATCCGGTGCTGGTACTGCCGGGCCTCGTGGCCTCAGACTCATCCACGCGTGCACTACGCACCTTTCTGTCCGGCAAGGGCTATGCGGTGAGCGGCTGGCGCCAGGGCCGCAATTATGGCCTGCGCGAGGGCGTGCAGCACGCGATGGTGGATCTGGTTCAGGAGCTCAGCGACAGGCATGGCCGCAAGATCAGCCTGGTCGGCTGGAGCCTCGGCGGTCTCTATGCGCGCCAGCTCGCCAAGATGATGCCCGACCGCGTACGCCAGGTGATCACGCTCGGCAGCCCCTTTGCCGGCGATCCCCATTCGACCAATGCCTGGCGCGTCTATGAGTGGGCGAGCGGGCGGAAGTCCGACGAGGTCGATCCGCAGTTCGGCGGCGATCTCGCCGTCCCGCCGCCGGTGCCGACCACGGCGATCTTCAGCCGCACCGACGGGGTCTGCGCCTGGCAGGGCTGCATGGAGAAGACGGGCACGCAGACCGAGAGCATCGAGATCGAGAGCAGCCATTGCGGCATGGGCCATCATCCCGCCGCTGTCTTCGCGGTGGCTGATCGCCTTGCGCAGAAGGAGGGCAGCTGGCGTCCCTTCGACCGCAGCGGCTGGCGCAGCGTGGTCTATCCCGATCCGCATCGGTAGTTCTTTGCCTCTCCCCGTGAGGACGGGGAGAGGCAGAAACAAGACCGTCGCACCCGTCCATTGTCGCGCCCGCACCAAACGCGCTATGCCTCGCGCATGGCGCATCCGTTGTCCCGCATCATCGAGCAGCTCAAACGCGAACCGTCGCGCACCGGCTCTATCGTCATCACGGTGTTCGGCGATGCCATCGTGCCGCGTGGCGGCTCGGTATGGCTCGGCACGCTGCTGGAATTCTTCGAGAGCCTGGACATCGACAACGGCGTGGTGCGTACCGCGATGTCGCGGCTTGCCGCCGATGGCTGGCTGACGCGCGAAAAGGTCGGCCGCAATAGTTTTTACCGCTTGGCCGACAAGGGCCGCCAGATCTTCGAGGCCGCGACACGCCATATCTACGATCCGCCGCCATCCGACTGGACCGGGCGCTTCGAACTGCTTCTGATCGGCAATGGCGAGGACCGCGACGCCTCGCGCGAGGCGCTCCGCAATGCCGGCTTCGGTAGTCCGCTGCCGGGCGTGTGGGTCGCCCCGTCAGGTGTGCCAGTGCCGGACGAGGCCGCGGGCGCCATCCGTCTGGAAGTCTCGGCCGAGGATGACAGCGGCCGCCGGCTGCTCAGTGCGAGCTGGCCGCTGGATCGCACCGCGGACGCCTATCTGAAGTTCATGAAGACGTTCGAGCCGCTGCGCACCGCGATCGCGCGCGGCACGGAGCTGTCCGAGGCTGACGCCTTCACGGCGCGCATCCTCCTGATCCACCATTATCGCCGCGTTGTGCTGCGCGATCCGCTGCTGCCCGAAAGCCTGCTTCCGGCGAACTGGCCAGGCAAGGCCGCCCGCGCGTTGTGCGGCGACATCTATCGCGCGCTGCTTGCCCCATCGGAACAATGGCTTGATGGCCACGGAACAAATGAAAAGGGGTCATTGCCGCCGGCGCGAAAACTCCTGGAACGGAGATTCCAGGCTTGATCATTATGTTACAGAAATATCTTGCATGATATAATTCTTGTTATATATTGCCTCTCAATAAAATGGGAGGATGCGCATGTATACCCAGGCGCTGAACACGACCGAGGCGGATGACCGCAGCCTCGAGGACGCAGCTAAGGCGGCGCAGTTTCAGGCCCGCATCGATGCCGAGGAGCGCATCGAGCCGAACGACTGGATGCCGGCGGCCTATCGCAAGACGCTGACCCGCCAGATCTCCCAGCACGCTCATTCCGAAATCGTCGGCATGCTGCCCGAAGGCAACTGGATCACGCGCGCACCGTCGTTGCGCCGCAAGGCCGCGCTGCTCGCGAAGGTGCAGGACGAGTGCGGCCACGGGCTTTATCTCTATGCCGCGGCCGAGACACTCGGCACCTCGCGCGAAGAGCTGGTCGACGCCATGCTCGCGGGCAAGGCAAAATATTCCTCGATCTTCAACTATCCGACGCTGACCTGGGCCGACATCGGCACCATCGGCTGGCTGGTCGACGGCGCCGCGATCATGAACCAGATCCCGCTGTGCCGCTGCTCCTACGGCCCCTATGCCCGCGCGATGATCCGCGTCTGCAAGGAGGAGTCGTTCCACCAGCGCCAGGGCTATGAGATCATGCTGACGCTGTGCCGCGGCTCGGACGAGCAGAAGGCGATGGCGCAGGATGCCCTGAACAGATGGTGGTGGCCGGTGCTGATGATGTTCGGCCCGCCGGATGCCACCAGCCAGCACAGCGACACCTCGACGAGATGGAAGATCAAGCGCTTCTCCAATGACGAGCTGCGGCAGAAATTCGTCGATGCCACCGTGCCGCAGGCGCAATATCTCGGCCTCACGATTCCCGATCCCGGCATGATTCAGGATGCGGATGGGCACTGGCGCTACAGCGAGATCGACTGGACCGAGTTCAAACAGGTGCTCGCCGGCAATGGCCCGTGCAACCGTGACCGGATGGCTGCGCGCCGCAAGGCGCACGACGAGGGCGCCTGGGTACGCGAGGCGGCAGCTAGCTATGCCGCCAAGCGCGCGCAGCGTCGAACTGCACAAGCGGCAGAGTAGGGAGATCACGATGGCCACGCCGAACACGCCGCTGTGGGAAGTCTTCATTCGCAGCCGCAATGGGCTCGCGCACAAGCATGTCGGCTCGCTGCATGCGAGCGACGCCACCATGGCCTTGCAGGCCGCCCGCGATATCTACACCCGTCGCGGCGAGGGCCTTTCGATCTGGGTCGTGCCGTCGACGGCGATCACCGCAAGCGATCCCGCGGAGAAGGGCATGATGTTCGAGCCGGCGGAATCGAAGATCTACCGGCACCCGACGTTTTACGAGGTGCCTGAAGAAGTGGGGCACATGTGATGGCGAGCGCCAACACCCAGGTCTCCGAAACGCCGTTGGTGCTCTACGCATTGCGCCGCGCCGACGATGCGCTGATCCTCGGCCACCGGCTGTCGGAATGGTGCGGGCACGCGCCGATGCTGGAGGAGGATATGGCGCTCTCTAATATCGCGCTCGACCTCATCGGCCAGGCCCGCGAGCTCTACACCTACGCAGCCAAAGCCGAAGGCAAGGACAACGACGAAGACAAGCTCGCCTACCTTCGCGATGTCAGGCAGTATCGCAATCTGCTGCTCCTCGAGCAGCCGAACGGCGACTTTGCCCAGACGCTGGTGCGGCAGTTCTTCTATTCCGCCTTCGCCGATCTCTACTGGCGCGCCATGATGATCTCGCGCGATACGACGCTCGCGGCGATTGCCGCCAAGTCGGAGAAGGAGAGTGCCTATCATTTGCGGCATTCCTCGGAGTGGATCATTCGGCTCGGCGACGGCACCGACGAGAGCCATGCCCGCGCGCAGGCTGCGATCGATCATCTCTGGGCGTTCACCGGCGAGATGTTTGCCGTCGACGACGGCGAGCGCGCCTTGATCCATGCCGGTATCGCTGTAGACCCAGGGACCTTGCGGGGTCGCTGGCTGACGACACTCTCGGATGTGATCAGTGAAGCCACGCTCAAGCTGCCGCAGAACGACTGGATGCAGCAGGGCGGCCGCGTGGGCCGGCACAGCGAGCATCTCGGCCATCTTCTCGCAGACCTGCAATCGATGCAGCGCACTTTCCCGGGGCAGACATGGTGACGGTGCTGGAGCCCCATAGCAAACTGCGCCAACGGGCCTGGGATGCGGCGGCGAGCGTAGTCGATCCCGAAATCCCGGTTTTGACCATCGCCGATCTCGGTGTACTCCGTGATGTCATCCTCGACGGCGATCACGTCGAGGTCGCGATCACCCCGACCTATTCGGGCTGCCCGGCCATGAACATGATCGCGCTGGAAATCGAGGTCGCGCTGGAGCGCGCCGGTTTCTGCGGTCCAAAGGTCCGCACTGTGCTCTCGCCGGCCTGGACCACCGACTGGATGAGCGAAGAGGGCCGCCGGAAGCTTCACGCCTACGGGATCGCGCCGCCGCAGGATTCGAATTCACGCCGCGCGCTGTTCGGCGAGCAAGCCGTTATGTGCCCGCAATGCGGCTCGGCGAATACCGAGTTGCTGTCCGAATTCGGCTCCACCTCCTGCAAGGCGCTCTGGCGCTGCAGGGCCTGCCGCGAACCCTTCGATTATTTCAAGTGTCATTGACCATGTCAGCAGCCGCACCGCGCTTTCATCGCCTGGCCGTCAACGACCTCCGCCGCGAAGCGTCGGACGCCGTATCGCTGACATTCGCCATCCCGGCGGAGCTTGCGACCGACTACGCCTTCACACCCGGCCAATACCTGACCCTCCGCACCACGCTGGATGGCGAGGAAGTGCGCCGCTCCTATTCGATCTGCTCCGGCCCCGACGACGGCGAGATACGCATCGCCGTAAAGAAGATCGATGGTGGCGCGTTTTCGAGCTGGGCAGCGGACGATTTGAAGTGTGGCGACGCGCTGGACGTGATGACGCCCACGGGACGTTTCGGCGTGATCCCGCCGGCCGGCGCCGGCCGCATCCATGTCGGCTTTGCCGCCGGCTCCGGCATCACGCCGATCCTGTCGATCGTCAAGGGCGTGCTCGCCCGCGAATCGGACAGCCGCTTCTTCCTGTTCTACGGCAATCGCACGACCGACAACATCATGTTCCTCGAGGCGCTTGAAGAGCTCAAGGATCGCTTCATCGACCGGCTCTCGATCTTCCACGTCATCTCCGGCGAGGAGCAGGATATCCCGATCCTGCATGGCCGGCTCGACGGCGACAAGGTGAAGGTACTGTTGCGTTCGCTCGTGCCGGCGGAAAGCGTCGACCACGTCTTCATCTGCGGTCCGTCCGGCATGAGCGAGGACATCGAGGCGACCTGCCGCCATCTCGGCATCGCGGACGAGCGCATCCATGTCGAGCGGTTTGTCTCCGAGTTCGGCGGCAAGCCGCGGCCGAAGAAGATCGTTGCGCCGGACGCGCCGCCGAAAGCGATCGCGTCGCTGATCATCGACGGCAAGCGCCGCGACGTGCCGGTTGCCCAGGACGAGGCGATCCTCGATGCCGCGCTGCGCGCCGGTGTCGATCTGCCCTTCGCCTGCAAGGGCGGCATGTGCTCGACCTGCCGTGCAAAACTGGTGGAGGGTGAGGCGCCGATGGATATCAACTACTCGCTGGAACCCTGGGAGCTGAAGGCCGGCTTTGTCCTGACCTGTCAGGCCAAGCCATCGTCGGAGCGGGTCGTCGTCGATTACGACCACGTTTGACAGTTTTAGCCAGGCAGCAGAACATCGTGTCCAAACAATCGGACGGGAGAAGCGCGTGAACGTCAAAGCCGCCTTGTCGCCCGAGGATGTTGCCCGCGCCTGCGCCGATGCGATGTGGGCGGAGGACGACGCCTCCAAGGGACTCGGCATGGAGATCATTGAGATCGGGCCGGGCTATGCCACGCTCGCCATGACTGTACGGCCGGACATGGTCAACGGCCAGCGCATCGCCCATGGCGGTTTCATTTTCACGCTGGCCGATTCCGCCTTCGCTTTCGCGTGCAACTCGCACAACGATCGCGTCGTGGCGGCGCAAGGCCAGATCACCTTCATCAAGCCGGGCAAGCTCGGCGATTGCCTCGTCGCAAAAGCGCGCGAGGTTACGCGCGGCGGCCGCTCCGGCATCTATGACGTGCGCGTCACCGCCGGCGATACAGTCATCGCCGAATTCCGCGGGCATTCGCGGGTTATTTCCGGCAATTGGCTGCCGGCGCAGGGCCAATAAAGAAAAGCAATGATACGGGGAAACGAGGATGGCTCTGACGAGGCTCAAGGAAGGTGGCGACACCTATAAGGCCGAGCTGGATGCGCACGAGCGCGCATCGCGCGACGAGATCATGGCGCTCCAGACGGAGCGGCTGGCCTGGTCGCTGAAGCACGCCTACGACAACGTCGCGCATTATCGCAAGGCCTTCGACGCGGTCGGCGTGCATCCGTCGGACTTTCGCGAGCTCTCCGATCTTGCGAAATTTCCGTTCACCGTGAAGACGGATCTGCGCGACAATTATCCCTTCGGCATGTTTGCCGTGCCCCGTGAAAAGCTGGTGCGCGTGCACGCGTCCTCCGGCACGACGGGCAAGCCGATCGTGGTCGGCTATACACAACACGACATCGACACATGGTCGGACGTGATGGCGCGCTCGATCCGCGCGGCCGGCGGTCGAACTGGCATGATCATCCACAATGCCTATGGCTACGGGCTCTTCACCGGCGGGTTAGGGGTGCACTATGGCGCCGAAAAACTCGGCTGCACCGTGGTGCCGATCTCCGGGGGCATGACCGAGCGGCAGGTGCAGCTCATCAACGACTTCCGGCCCGACATCATCACGGTGACCCCGAGCTACATGCTGGCGATCCTCGACGAATTCAAGCGCCAGAAGCTCGATCCGCGTCAATGCTCGCTCAAGGTCGGCATTTTCGGCGCCGAGCCCTGGACCAATGCCATGCGCGGCGAGATCGAGGACGCCTTCGACATGGACGCGACCGACATCTACGGTCTTTCCGAGGTGATCGGGCCCGGCGTTGCGCAGGAATGTATCGAGAGCAAGGACGGCCTGCACATATGGGAAGACCATTTCTATCCCGAAGTCATCGACCCCGACACCGGTGCGGTGCTGCCCGACGGCGAGAAGGGCGAACTGGTCTTTACTTCGCTCACCAAGGAAGCCTTTCCGGTGATCCGCTATCGCACCCGCGATCTCACACGCCTGTTGCCGGGCACGGCGCGGCCGGGCATGCGGCGGATGGAGAAGGTGACGGGGCGCTCGGACGACATGATCATCCTGCGCGGGGTCAATCTGTTCCCGACCCAGATCGAGGAGGTTCTGCTCGCCACCGACTGGTGCGGCGGGCATTTCATTCTGGAACTGACCCGCGAAGGCCGCATGGACGAGTTGACCATCATTGCCGAGGCGCGGCCGGAGAGCTGGGACGGCCGGGGCCTCCTCGACCACGCGAGCCGGATCTCGACGCACATCAAGAACACCATCGGCATCAGCTCCAGGGTGAGCGTGGTTGCGCCGGCCACGCTGGAGCGCTCGCTCGGCAAGGCCAAGCGCCTCTACGACAAGCGGCCGAAGGATTGACTTGACGGATTGACTCGACCGCCCCCAAAGGCGACAAGGCCGGCGAGAAATCGCGGGTCTTTCCATGTCAATAGCCGATCCCAAAGCCGTCGATGCGCGCTGTGTGCGCCTCACCGCGAAGGCCGAGAACGCGGCTGCGGTTGCGCCGGTGGTTGAGCGTCGGACGGTCGCTCGCGGCCCTAGCGATCTCCTGATCGAGGTCAGGGCCGCTGCGGTCAATCCCTCCGACGTCAAGGCCGCAACTGGGCTGATGCCCTACGCCGTGTTCCCGCGCACGCCGGGTCGCGATTACGCCGGTGTGGTGATCGACGGGCCCGCCGGTACGATCGGCCACGAGGTGTTCGGCTCCTCCGGCGATCTCGGCATCCGTCGCGACGGCACCCACGCCAGCCATCTTGTCGTTGAATCTGACGCGGTTGTCGACAAGCCGAAAACCGTATCGTGGGAGGAGGCCGCCGGCATCGGCGTGCCCTTCGTCACCGCCATGGAGGGCTTTCGCCGCGCCGGCATTCCAAAGCCCGGGGAAACGGTGCTGGTATTCGGCGTCAACGGCAAGGTCGGTCAAGCGGCGGTGCAGATCGCGACCTGGCAGGGCGCGCGTGTCATCGGCGTGGTGCGCAAAGCGGAAGCTTATGAGGGCCATACCAACGCGGCCATCGAGGTGATCGACGCTTCCGCGACCGACGTCGCCACACGCGTGCGCGAGTTGACCGGGAGTAAAGGTGCCGACATCGTCTTCAACACGGTCGGCGATCCCTATTTCCAGGCGGCGCACAAGTCGCTCGCGCTTCGCGGCCGCCAGATCCTGATCGCCGCGATCGACCGCATCGTGCAGTTCAACATTCTCGAATTCTACCGCGGGCAACACACCTATGTCGGCATCGACACGCTCGGCCTCTCGTCGATAGCGACAGGCGCTGTGCTGCGTGACCTCGGCCCGGGCTTCGCGAGCGGGCACCTGAAACCGTTCGCGATCAAGGCGAACGCCGTCTATCCGCTCGAACGCGCGAAGGAGGCCTATGTCGCCGTTGCAGGCTCGTCGCGGGATCGCGTGATCCTGAAGCCTTGATCATGGAATCGTCCACCCAACTCGTCATCCTCGCGGGCCTCGTCATCGGCCTGGTTTACGGCGCCGTCGGCCTGCTCAGCGGCTTCTGCCTGATGAGCAGCATGCGCGGCTGGTTGGCGAAGGGGGATGGGCGGCTGGTACGCACCTACGCGTTGGCGATCGCGGTTGCGACCGCCGCGAGTCAATTCCTCGCCGGCAACGGCATGGTCGATCTCGGCAAATCGATCTACCTGCAACAGTCCTTTTCGGTGCCGGTGCTGTTTCTCGGCGGACTTCTGTTCGGATACGGCATGGTGCTGTCGAACGGCTGCGGTTCGCGCGCGCTGGTGCTGCTCGGTCGCGGCAATCTCCGCTCCTTCGTCGTGGTGGTCGTGCTCGCCATCGCCGCGCAGATGACGCTGAAGGGCTTGATCGCGCCAGCGCGCATCGCGCTGGTCCAGGCCTCGCAAACCACAGTCAATTTGAATTCGCTGCCGTCGCTGTTGGCGACGTTCGGTCCGGCTGAAGCGGTTTCGCGCGCGATGGCTGCTGCTATCGTCGTCGTTGCGCTGATCCTGTTTGCTTTCGCGCACCCGGCGTTCCGGCGTTCCACCGGCCAGATTGCAGCCGGTGTCATCGTCGGTCTCCTCGTCGCCGGCGGCTGGTTCGTCACAGGCTATCTTGGCGCGGATGACTTCAACCCGGTGCCGGTGACCTCGCTCACCTTCGTCGCGCCGATCGCGGACAGCCTGCAATATGCCATGCTCTCGACCGGTCTGACGCCGAATTTCGGCATTGCGACAGTTGTCGGCGTCTTCGCTGGCAGTCTGGCCACCGCGCTTGCTACGGGCCGTTTCCATCTCGAAGGCTATTCCTCACCACGCCACATGCTGCGATCGGCGGGTGGCGCCGCGCTGATGGGCATCGGCGGCGTGATGGCGTTCGGTTGTTCGATCGGGCAAGGACTTACAGGCGTGTCGACGCTCGCGCTGGGCTCCTTCGTCGCCGTCGCCGGCATCCTGCTCGGCACGACGGCGGGCTTGCGCGGGGTCCTGCGCGTTCAGCCGTTCGCGGTAGCCTGACGGCGCAGCATACGATCGCCGAGCGTGGCAAAGCCAATGCCAGCGATGATCAGTCCGGCCGCAACGGCAAGACTAATATCAATAGGCTCGCCCAGCAGGATCGCAGCGCAGGCGATCCCGACGAGCGGCGTTCCGGTGGTCCCGAGCGCCGTCGTCAGAGCCGAGATGCTCTTGTTGACCATCGACATGGCCCAATAAGCCAGCGCTGTCCCGATCAGACCGGAGTACAGGAACAGCAGGACGAGTTTCCATGACCATTCCGCGTGCGGCAGCCCCTCCACGATCATCGCAGCCGCTGACAGCACGATCGTGGCAACGAGCACCTGCCAGATCAGGAGCTGAAGTGGGGATGCGATCCAGCGATGCGCGCGGATATAGATGATATTCGCAGCCCATGAGATCGCGGCCAGGATCACCATGCCGGCGCCGAGCACGACGTTGGCATTGGTCCAGTCGATCGAGGTGGGGTTCAGGATAACGGCAAGACCAATCAGCCCGAGCAGGGCGCCGGCCAGTTTTGGCGCAGTCAGCGTATCCTTCCCCAGCAGGGGCGCTGCGATCGCGACCCAGAGCGGCGTGGTGTAGCCGAGCACAATGGCCTTACTCGCGGGCAGGAAGCGCACACCCGCCGCCACCAGGACAGAGAATATCGTCATGTGCAGCAGCGCGACGCTCAGGACCACCGGAATGTCGCGCCGCTTGGGGATCACCAGATTGTTGCTGAGCCCCAGGATCACGAACAATGCTGCCAGAGCGATCCAACTGCGGATCGCCGAGGTCCAGAGCGGCGGAAGGAACTGGACGAGTTGCTTTGTCACCGACCAGTTCACGCCCCAGGCCAGCACGACGATGAGAAACAGGCCGACGGCCGCGCGGGGTGAGAGGGAGTTCATCGCAAAATCCTTGAAGCAGTTCTATCAGGCGAATAGCATCCCGTTTGGCACCTGAAAAAGTGCCAGATTGGAAAGGATTAAGGTGCCAGTTCCGGACAGCTTGATTTCCGCCCTGATCGACCTGAACCGGGCCGAAGACGACGGACTGGTGGCTCAGCTGACGAGCCAGCTCCGAAGCTTGATCGCGACGGGCCGCCTCGGCAAAGGCCGCACGCTGCCGTCGAGCCGCCGGCTTGCGAGCGATCTCGGCGTCTCGCGCAACACCGTCACCTATGCGTTCGAGCAGCTCGCCGCCGAGGGATATCTCGAGGCCTCGCACGGCCGCCGTCCGATGGTCACGGTCGAGGGCGGCGAGCGCATCGCAGAGGCGGGCGCCGTCGCATCTCGCGTACGCCCTGGCAAGCCGCGGCTTTCGCCTTGGGCTTCGAGCCTCACGCAGACCGACTGGCCGATGTCTTATCAGGCGCGACTAAGACCCTTGCGTCCCGGGCACGGCGATTTCCGGGAGTTTCCGAACGAGGTCTGGGCGCGCTGCCTGCGCCGCAGCGCCGTGCGCGCGGCCAAGCGCGAGCTTGGACCGGTCAACCGGACGCGCCTGCGCGAGGTGCTGGCGCATTATCTGGCGACCAGCAGGGGCGTGCGCGCGACGGCGGATCAGATCCTGATTCTGCCGAGCGCGCAGGCTGCGCTGACCTTGATTGCGGCCGCCGTCATCACGCCCGGTGACGACGTCTGGGTCGAGGATCCCGGCTTTCCCGGTGCCGCGGCCGCCTTCCGCGCGTCCGGTGCGAACGTGATCGGGATGAGACTGGACGAGCAGGGCATGCAGCGGATTCCGGGACTGGCGGCCCCGACCTTGATCTTCATGACGCCATCGCACCAGCACCCGACCGGCCGCCTGATGTCGCTCTCGCGCCGCACGGAGTTTCTTGGCCTGAGCAGGCCCGGCAAGACCTGGATCGTAGAGGACGATTACGACGGCGAATTCCACTATGACAGCCGGCCGGTGCCGGCCTTGCAGGGACTAGATGCCCATGGCCGCGTGTTCTATGTCGGTACGTTCTCCAAGGCCATGACCTCGGACATCCGGCTCGGCTATCTCGTCGTTCCGCCGGCACTGGTCAACACTCTCGAGATCGTACAGCGGCACATCGGACTGATTGCCGCGAGCCACGTCCAGGACGCGCTGGCCGAGTTCATTGCCGACGGGCATTTCCTGGCGCATCTGCGCCGGATGCGCCGGATCTATCACGCCCGCCGTGATCGCCTCGTCGAGGGTTTGGAGCGTCATCTCGGCGAGGTTGTCTCGGTCGAAGCGCCTCCGGGCGGCCTTCAGCTCGTCGCCCGCCTCAAGCGTGGCCGCGCCGATCAGGCGGCGGTCAAGCGGCTGGTCGAAGCGGGCGTCGAAACGCGCGCCCTGTCCGGCTTGGCACTGGGCAGGCCGCGCGATCACGGCCTACTGCTCGGCTTCGCGGCCTGGCGCGAGAGCGAGATCACCGCGGCGTTGCGGACGATGGCGTCGTGCTTCTAGCGCAGTCGCGCTAATCCACAGCCTTCGTCACGATGCGGATTTCCGAGGTCAGCGTCCGGTGCACCGGGCACTTGTCGGCGATCTCCATCAATTTCTTGCGCTGCTCGGGATCGAGCGCGCCGTCCATCGCGATGTCGCGCTCGATCTGGTCGAGCATGCCGTCGCGCGTCTCGCACTCCGCGCAGTCTTTTGCATAGATTTTGGAATGCTTCAGCGAGACGGTGACACGATCGAGCGGCAGCGACTTGCGGTCGGCATAGAGGCGCATGGTCATGGAGGTACAGGCCCCGAGGCCAGCGAGCAGAAGATCATACGGACCAGGGCCGGCATCCTCGCCGCCGGCGGCGACCGGCTCGTCCGCGATGAGCTGATGCGGACCGACGGAGATGATCTGGTTGAACTTGCTCTTGCGGGTCTCCTGCACCACGACCCGGCGCGGCGCCTCCGGGAGATCCATTGCCTTCGCGGGTTTGGCTGTGTCGATGTACCGGCTTGCCCAGGCCGCGATCATGTCGGCTGCGTAGAGTGCATCGGCCGGCTTGGTCAGCAGATGATCCGCATGATCGAGCGAGACGAAGCTCTTGGGATGCCGGGCGGAGACGAAGAGCTTGGTCGCATTGTCGATGCCGACAGTATCGTCGACCGGAGAATGCATGACCAACAGCGCCTTGTGCAGGCGGGTGACGTCCTTCATCAGCTCGTGCTCGGCGATGTCGTCGAGGAATTCGCGCTTGATCCGGAACGGGCGTCCCGCAAGCGAGACTTCGACCTCACCTTGGGTGCGAATGTCGTCGAGATGCTCTTTGAACAGGCCGGTGACGTGGGCGGGATCGGAGGGTGCCGCAATGGTCACAACCGCCTTGGCCTCGGGGATGCGTCCGGCTGCCGCGAGGATCGCGGCGCCGCCGAGGCTGTGACCGATCAGGATCGACGGCGCCTTGCGGACGCTACGCAGATGATCGGCCGCGCGCACGAGATCGGCGACGTTGGAGGAAAACGTCGAATTGGCGAAATCTCCTTCACTGGAGCCGAGCCCGGTGAAGTCGAAGCGCAGCACCGCGATGCCCTTGGCGGCGAGCGCGACCGAGATGCGTTTGGCGGCCAGCGTGTCCTTGCCGCAGGTGAAGCAATGCGCGAACAGCGCGAAGGCTGCAGGCTCGCTGTCGGGTAGCTCCAGCGCGGCCGAAAGTTGATGGCCGCCTTCGCCGGTGAATTGAAAGCGCTCTGTCGGCATGGGCTTCCCCCGTCCTTGCTGAACCTAATCGCCCGAATAGCGTTGCTCTGCCCAGGGATCGCCGCGGTTATGGTAGCCGCGGACTTCCCAGAAGCCCGGCGCGTCCTCGGTCAGGAACTCGATCGACTGAACCCATTTGGCGCTCTTCCAGAAATACAGATGCGGCACCACCAGCCGCACCGGGCCGCCATGTTCGTCCGACAGTGGCTCTCCGGACCAGCTATGGGCGAGCAATGCATCCTCGGCTGCAAAGTCGTCCAGCGCGAGGTTGGTGGTGTAGCCGTCATGGGAATGCAGCACGACGAAGCGCGCGTCCTCGCGCGGCTGGCAGGCCGCGAGCAGCTCGCGCGTGGCGAGCCCCTCCCACTCATTGTCGTAGCGCGACCAGGTGGTGACGCAGTGGATGTCGGAGGTGAACTGCGCCTGCTTCTGGGCGGCGAACTCGGCAAAGGTCCAGAACACGGGGGTCTCGATCGCGCCGTAGACGTCGAGCCGCCAGCGCTCGCGCGAAATCGGCGGCACGACGCCGAGATCGAGCACCGGCCAGTCTTTTGTCAGATGCTGGCCGGGCGGCAGGCGCTGATCTTCCGGGCGCGTGACCTTGCCGGTCAAAAAGCGGCCTTCGCGCGCCCATTTCTCCTTGGTGCGCGTCAGCTTGCTGTCGGGGCGCTCGTTGTCTTCGGCCATCGGCTACTCGTGTCGGTGCATCGCGGAGGCGTGCTTGGTGTCGCGCATGGTGGAATAGATGATCAGTGACAGGCAGATGATGCCGGCGAGATAGTAGTAGAACCACTCCTCATGCCCGATGCTCTTGAAATAGAGCGCGATCGCCGGCGCCGTGCCGCCGAACAGGGAGACGGTGATCGCATAGGGCAGGCCGACGCCGAGGGCGCGGACATTGGTCGGGAACAGCTCGGCCTTCACCACGGCGTTGATCGAGGTGTATCCGGCGACGAACAGCCAGGCGCAGCAGATCAGGATGAACGCGATGAAGGGCGACTTGGTCTCCTTCAGCGTCATCAGCAGGGGCACGGTTGCGAGCGTGCCGGCGACGCCGAAGAAGATCAGCAGCGGCTTGCGGCCGATCTTGTCGGAGATGGCGCCATAGATCGGCTGCAGGATGGTCGCGAAGATCAGCGTGCCGAAGATCACGAACGTGGTCTGGTCCTCGGTCAACCCAACCGAAAGCTTGACGAAGGTCTGCATATAGGTGGTGAAAGTGTAGAACGCCGCAGTGCCGCCCGCGGTCAGGCCGACCACCAGGAGCAACTCGCGGGGATAGCGCAGCAAATTGGTGAGCGAGCCGGTCGGCTTCACCACCTTTCTGGCTTCTTCGAAGGCCTCGGTCTCGTGCAAGCCGCGCCGCATCACCGCAGCAAAGATCGCGAGCGCCGCACCGATCGCAAACGGGATGCGCCAGCCCCAGGCTCTCAGTTCCTCCGGCGTGAGGAAGATCTTTTGCAGAAGCAGAAGGACGATGATCGCGGTGAGCTGGCCGCCGATCAGGGTGACGTATTGGAAGCTCGAATAGAAGCCGCGGTGCTTGGGGTCGGCGACCTCGCTGAGATAGGTGGCGCTGGCGCCGTATTCGCCGCCGAGACTCAAGCCTTCGATGACGCGGGCGAGTGCCAGGATCACCGGCGCGGCGAAGCCGATCGTGGCGTAGGTCGGCGTCAACGCGATGATCAGCGAGCCGAAGCACATGAAGACGACCGACAGCGTCAGCGAGATGCGCCGCCCGTAATGATCGGCGATATAGCCGAACAGCCAGCCGCCCAGCGGCCGCATCAGGAAGGTCGCCGCGAATACGACGGCGACATTCAATTGCTGGACGACGGGGTCGTTGCCGGGAAAGAAGGCGGGAGCGAAATAGAGCGCAAACGCGGTGTAGGCGTAGAAGTCATACCACTCGACGAGATTGCCGATCGAGCCGATGAAGATCGCCTTGATCCGGCGCTTGGCGTCGGCGAGGTCAATGTGGTCGGAAGCCGGTCGGGTTATTTGCTCAGTCACGTCCGGCCTCTCGGTATTGCTCTTTGGAGAGGTCTACATCGCCTTTCCAAGCAAAAATGGCAACTGGCGGGGGCCTCTGACGGTTCCCTGTGACCAGGTCACCGTGCCTGCCGGATCGAGGGCGAAGTCCGGAATTCGCTTCAGCCATTCCTCCAGCGCAACCTGCATCTCCATGCGCGCAAGGTTCGAGCCGACGCAGCGGTGGATGCCGAGGCCGAAGGCCGCGTGGCGGTTCTCACGGCGGTCAATCACGACCTTGTCAGCATCCGGAAACATTTTCGGGTCACGGTTGGCGGCCGGGAAGGACAGCAGCACCATGTTGCCCGGCTTGACCGGGCAGCCTGAGATCGTGGTCTCCTTGACCACTTCGCGCGCCATCGTCACCGGCGAATAGGCGCGCAGCAGCTCTTCCACCGCGGTCGGGATCAGCCCGGGCTCGGCGACCAGGCGCTCGCGGTCGGCGGGCGTCCGGGCGAGGTGCCAGAGCGAGGAGCCGATCGCGCTCCAGGTGGTGTCGATGCCGGCAATCAGGAGCAGGCGCAGCGAGCCCAGCACGTGCGAATCCTCGAGCGGATTGCCGTCCTTGTCCCTGGCATTCATCAGGTAGGAAATGAGGTCGTCGGTCGGCTTGTTCTTGCGCGCCTCGATATGGCCGCTGAAATAGACGGTCATCTCCTGCACCGCCTGGAGCAGCGTGTTTTCGTCCTTGATGCCAAGTTCCAGGATCATGTGGATCCAGCGGATGAAGAGATCGCTGTCTGTCTCGGGGATGCCGAGCATGTGGGCGATCGCGCGAACCGGAATGTGCTTGGTGTAGCGCTCTGCCGCGTCCACTCGGCCTTCAGTGATGAAACCGTCGATCAACTCGTTGCAGATCGCGCGCACCCGCGGTTCCAGCTTCTTCATCGCGTCCGGCGTGAACGGCGGCAGCAGCAATTGCTTGGCTGGCTTGTGTACCGGCGGATCGGACGTGATCGGCGGGGCGGAGTTTCTGCTGGTGATCTCCGGCCGAACGTCACGGACGATGATGCGACGCGAGGAGAAATGCTCGCTATCGTTGGCGATCTGGCGCACCGCTTCATAGGTCGTCGGCAGGTAGCAGCCGAGGAAGCGGTCGGTATGCACGACCGGGCTTGCGGCGCGCAGCTCGTCCCAGATCGGGAAGGGATCTTCCGTCCATTGCGGATCGGTGTGGTCGAAATCATGGACCCAGTCGGTCACGGGCGGATGGGCGGCGGGCTGGCTGACGTCGGACATCTCGAAATCCCTTGGGGCTCGTGGTCGCGGAAGGCTCGCGGGCAGCGGCTGCGCTACTCCTCGATCACGTCGATCGCGATTTCCGGACAATTGGATTTGGCAAGCCAGGCCTTGTCTTCGAGGCCGGGTGGGACGGTGCCGTCGCCGGCTTCGTGGGCGTTACCGTATTCGTCCAGTTCGAACAGCTCCGGCGCAAGCGCCTTGCAGCGCGCGTGCCCCTGGCATTTGTCCGGATCGACGTGAACCCTCAGTCGCTCTGTCATGGCGGCTTCCTCGGTCGTATGCGCTCCGGCCTGAAGGCGGCGCGCGCTCCCATCTGAGTTCTTATTCAAGTTATAGGATATTACATTCGCGGCGGGCTTCCCCTGTCAAGCGCAAACTTATAGGCTCTGCGCAACATGCGTTCACAACTTGCCCGCAAGCCCGAGAACACCTACCACCATGGCGATCTCCGCGACGCCTTGATCAAGGCCGCGCTGCGCGAAGCCGAGCAGGGCGGGACGGAGGCGATCAGCATCAAGGCGCTGGCAAAGCAGCTGGGCGTCTCGCAGCCGGCGCCCTACCGGCATTTTGCCGATCGCGAGGCGCTGCTTGCGGCGGTGACGGCGGAGGCATTCCGGCAGCTCAGCGTGCTTCTGCGTGCGGCGATGGCAAAGCCGTCGAAGCGGTCGAAGCTGTCGCTGCTGGCGCAGGCGACGCTGGATTTCGGCTTACGCCGCAATGGCATCTACCGCTTGATGTTCGCCTCGCGCACGGTGTCGTGTGCGGCGAAAGGCAGCGAGCTGCACGAAGCGACCCGCGAAACCTTTGCGCTCGTGATCGAGGCGCTGGAAGCTCCGGCAGTTGATTACTTGCGCGAGCGGCAGGCGCTCAAGATCTGGGCGGCAGTGCACGGCGTGGTGATGCTGGCTGAGCAGGGACTGTTCACCGGCGAGGCTGCCCATGCCACGCGCGAAGACCTGGTCGAGGATTTTGTCAGCGAAACCAAGGCGGCACTTGCGGCGGCGATCAAGGGCGCACGGCGGTCGAAAAAGGCTGGCGCTTAAGCCTTTGCCGCCAACAGCTTCCTCAGCCTCTCGACGGCGCTGTCAGGCGTGGTCACGACTGGGCGGCCGGTAGCTTCTACCACGACGGGCGCCGTTGCCGCGATGCTGAATTGCGCGAGCGCGATGACGTCGCAATCGCGCAAATCGCGTGAGGCTTCCACGATCAGCCGGTCATGCGTAGCGCGGTCGCCGCGGTCCAGCGCGGCAAGCGCGCCTTCGGCTAGTTTCGGCACGACCTGGACGGAGGAAGGAAACTCCGGCGGCATCGAGGCCAGCGTCGGCGCGAAGGTCGAGAGCAGGCCGATGCGCCGGCCCATCGTCACCGCGCGCTCGATCATGGCTTCGTTCGGCTTGAGCACCGGCATCGGCGCATGTGCGCGCGCAACCGCCTCGATGCAGGGACCGAACGCCGAGCAGGTGAACAGGATCGCATCCGCGCCCGTCGCCGTGGCGTAGCGACCCAGCGCAAGAAAGCGCTCGGCCATGGCATCGTTGAGCTTGCCGTCACGCGCCAGATCCGACGACAGGCTGTCGTCGAGCAGGTTCATCAGCCGCGCCTCCGGCCACGCCTTCGCGAACGCAGCTTCGATCGGGGCGACGGAATGCTTGAGGGCGTGGATCAGGGCGATGCGCATTGGGTTCGGCGTTTCTTCTCCCTCTCCCCGTTCTTACGGGGAGAGGGTGGGGTGAGGGGCTCTATCCACGTTGGCGGTGAGAGTTGAACTCGCGGAGAGTCCCCCTCACCCGGATTGCTGTGCAATCCGACCTCTCCCCGCAAGCGGGGAGAGGTGACGCGCCTTTTACTTGAACGGCACCGCGTACATCAAACCGCCCTTGCTCCAGAGGCCGTTGAGGCCGCGCTCGAGCTTGAGCGGGCTCGCCTTGCCGACATTGCGCTCGTAGATCTCGCCGTAATTGCCTGTGGCCTTGATGGCCGTGACCAGCCATTTGTTGTCGAGCCCGAGCCGCGAGCCGAGATCGCCGGAGGCACCGAGCAGGCGCTGGATCGCGGGCGTCTGCGACTTCGCCATCTCGTCGACATTGCCTTGTGTGACGCCAAGCTCTTCGGCCTCGATCAAGCCGTAATGCAGCCAGGTGATGATGTCGCTCCAGACTTCATCGCCATTGCGGGTGAAGGGGCCGAGCGGCTCCTTGCTGATGGTCTGCGGCAGC
Source organism: Bradyrhizobium sp. Kon69 (assembly GCF_055807515.1). NCBI lineage: Bacteria > Pseudomonadati > Pseudomonadota > Alphaproteobacteria > Hyphomicrobiales > Nitrobacteraceae > Bradyrhizobium > Bradyrhizobium sp. Kon69. Next base: position 94,874 of record NZ_JBVVOS010000005.1, read on the forward strand.
ACGACGTAGTCGGCCGCGTTCGGCGCCGCGGTCGTCACGGCGCCGGCAAGCGCGGAAGCGTCCTGGGTCATGGCGTCGCAACGCCCGCCGAAGAAGGTCTGGTACATGGTGTCGACGCGGTCGAACACCAGCGGCTTCCAGTCGATGCCATTGGCGCGGCCGTAATCGCCGAGCGTGACCTCATGCGTGGTGCCCTGCGCGACACAGACGGTGGCGCCCTTGAGATCCTTGATCTCCTTCACGCCGAGGTCCTTCTTCACGACAAAGCCCTGGCCGTCGTAGAAGTTGACCGGTCCCTGCCGCAGGCCGAGTGTCACGCCGCGCAGATAGGTCTGCGTCGAGTTGCGGTAGAGCACGTCGATCTCGCCGGACTGGAGCGCGGTGAAGCGGTTCTGCGCGGTCAGCGAGACGTAACGCACCTTGCTGGCGTCGCCGAGCACGCCGGCGGCGAGCGCGCGGCAATAATCGACGTCAAGACCCTTGTAGTTGCCTTGCGAATCCGGCGCGGAGAAGCCGGCAAAACCGGCGCTGACGCCGCATATCAGCGTGCCGCGGCTCTTCACCGTGTCGAGCGTTGCCGCCGACGCGACCACCGTCGATGCCGCGAGCAAGCCGGCTACGATAACCACTTTCCTCATCATGCTATTCTCCCCTCACTGATTGACACGACGCAATAAGTTGTCGACAGCCGTGCCGAGCTTGTCGACGATCAGATCGATCTCCTCCGCGGAGGTGATATAGGGCGGCGCCAGAAGCACGTGGTCGCCACGGACGCCGTCCACGGTGCCGCCGCCGGGATAGCAGCCGAGACCGTTGGCCAAGGCCTCCGCCTTGATCTTCTGGTTCAGCTTCAGCGCGGGATCGAACGAGGTCCGGCCGGCGCGATCGGCGACGAGCTCGATCGCCCAGAACAGGCCACGGCCCCTGATGTCGCCGACATGGCGGTGATTGCCGAATCGCTCGATGAGCCGCTGCTCGAGCTGCTTGCCGCGCTCCTTGACCCGGTCGAGCAGGTCGTCCTCGCGGATCACGTCCTGCACCGCGAGCGCGGCGGCGCAAGCGAGAGGGTGCGCCAGATAAGTGTGGCCGTGTAGGAAGGCGCCCGAACCTGAGCGGATTGTTTCGATGATCCTGCCGCTCGCCAGCATTGCACCGATCGGTTGGTAGCCGCCGCCGAGGCCCTTCGCGATCGCCTGAATGTCGGGCGCCACGCCTTCCTGCTCCCAGGCGTGCGTGGTGCCGGTGCGGCCCATGCCGCTCATGACCTCGTCGAGAATGAGCAGCGCACCGTGGCGGTCGCAGATCTCGCGCACCGCCTTGAAGTAGCCGTCCGGCGCCGTCACGGCACCTGCGGTGGCGCCGACGACGGGCTCTGCGAGGAACGCGGCGACCGTGTCGGGGCCGAGGCGCTGAAACTCGGCTTCGAGCTCGGCCGCAAGCCGGGCGACGAATTGCGCATCGGATTCGCCATCGTGCTTCTCGTGATAGGCGAAGGCCGGCGTCACGTGGCTGAAGGCGTCGGAGAGCAGCGGAGCGTAGGGCGCGCGGCGCCAGGCATTGCCGCCGGCCGCGAGCGCGCCGAGCGTATTGCCGTGATAGCTCTGCCGCCGCGCAATGAAGTGCTGCCGCTGCGGCTCGCCGCGCTCGATGAAATATTGCCGCGCGAGCTTGATGCTGGCTTCAACCGCTTCCGATCCGCCGCTGACGAAATAGGCGTAGGCGAGGCCGCCGGGCTCATGGCCGACCAGCCTCTCCGCCAGCGCCTCCGCCGGCTCGGACGAGAAGAAGGATGTGTGGGCATAAGCGAGGGTCGACGCCTGCTTCGTGATCGCTGCGATCACGCGCGGATGCTGGTGGCCGAGACAGGAGACCGCAGCTCCGCCGGAGGCGTCGATGATGCGGCGCCCGTCCTCAGCGAAGAGATAGACGCCTTCGCCGCCGATCGCCTTGGGCGGCGTTTCGCGCAGCGAGCGATGCAGCACGCGGCTGGTGCGAGCGGCCATGGGTCAACCTTTCTCTGAAACGTAAGTTGAGGCCGCGGCCAGCCGCGCCTCGGTATTCTCCAGGCGTTTCTTGGCGGCCGTGCCGCCGAGCGAAAACGTCACGGCGGCGAGCGATTGCGCGATCGCAATGGCGCCGGTGAGACTGGGGAAAAAGCCGGGAGAGGAGGCCGCCTCGAACAGCAGTACGTGGTCCGCGCCCTCGGCCATCGGCGCCGAAGGGCTATCGGCGATCGCGATCAGGGCCGCGCCGGCACGATACGCGGCCTGCGCGACGCGGACGCTCGCATGAGTGTACGGCATGAAACCGATGACGATGACGGCTTCGCCGGGCCGGAATGCGCCGAGGTCGAGATCGTCGGGGCCGGACGCGCCGACGAGTTGCACCTGTTCGGGACGAAACAGCCGGAGCTCGTAGTTGAGCAGCTCCGCGACGCTGCGGCAGCTTCGGTAGCCGGTGATCCATATTCGCTTGGCATCGTGGAGCGCGCGTGCCGCCTCCGCAATCGGCTGCGCCGGGATGCGCGGAAGTCCGGCGGCCTCGGCCTCGAGCTTTTCGGTGACGAGCGCGACATCGGCGTTCGGGCCGTGACGGCGGCTCCTGGCGCGGCCGGAGAAGGGCGCTATCTGCGAGGGCCGCCGCTCCTCCGTCAGTGCCGCGCGCAATTCGTCCCAGCCCGAATAGCCGATCGCCTTGGCAAGCCGCGTGAAGGCGGCGGGATCGGCGCCGGCAACCGCTGCGAGATCGCGCATCGAACGCGTGGTGGCGTCGTAATCGTTGGCCGCGACGAAACGCCCGACCTCCTGCAACCGCATCGGAAGCGATGGCAATGCAATGCGCAGTTCGCTCAGCGGCGAGGATTTGGCGGGCTCGGCCATGAAACATTTGTTGCACGAAGTAGAGTTTGGTGCAACAGTTGACGTACGCTGCCGGAAATCGCCGTCTTGAGAAGGATTTTTGTGCTGTGACGTCAGACGCTCCGAGACCGCCGCCGCGCCGCCGCTTCTTGGGCGCTTTCGGACGACGCGAGCTGAAAGGCCTGTTCTGGCAGGCCCTGGTGGTCGGGATCGCAGTCGCGGTCATCGTCTTCCTCTGGTCCAACACGGTCACCAATCTCTCCGCGCGCCGCATCACGACCGGTTTTGCCTTCCTCGGCCGTGAGGCCGGCATGCCCATCGCCGACAGCCTGCTCGCCTATAATCCGAGAGACTCATATCTCTGGGCCTTCGTCGTCGGCATCGCCAACACCCTGCGCGTCGCCGTGATTGGAATCGTGCTTGCGACCATCCTGGGCACGGTGATCGGCATCTCGCGGCTGTCGGCCAACTGGCTGCTGTCGCGGCTCGCCGCGGTGTATGTCGAAACGCTCCGCGACATCCCGCTGCTGCTCCAGCTCCTGTTCTGGTACGTGCTGATGCAGGCGCTGCCGGCCGCGCGCGCGGCATGGCGGCCGATCGAGGGCGTGTTCCTGTCCAATCGCGGATTGATCCTGCCGGCGATTCCGATCGGGACGCCGCAGCTTTGGGTGCTCGGCACGGCGGTGCTCGGGCTTGTCGTGTTCTATGTCATCCAGCGGCGGCTCATCGCGCAGCAAATGCGCGACGGCAAGCCGCGGCCGGCCTGGCCGTTTGGACTCGGGTTGCTCGTTGTGCTGCCTGCGGCGGTGTCCGTGCTGCTCGGCGTATCCTGGACGATCGAATGGCCGGAGTTGCGCGGCTTCAACTTCGTCGGCGGGCTGACGCTCGCGCCGGAATATTTCGCGCTGCTGATCGCGCTCGTCACCTACACCTCGGCCTTCATCGCCGAGATCGTGCGCAGCGGCATCCAGTCGGTGCCGCGCGGCCAGTGGGATGCCGCCAATGCGCTCGGACTGCGACGCAGCTTCATGCTGCGGCAGATCATCCTGCCACAGGCGCTACGCGTGATCGTGCCACCGATGACGAGCCAGTACCTCAACCTGACCAAGAACTCTTCGCTCGCGGTGGCGATCGGCTATCAGGACGTGGTCTCGATCGCCAACACGACGCTGAACCAAACCGGTCAGGCGATCGAGGCCATTGCCTTGATCATGGCGGTGTTTCTGACCATCAGCCTCGGCATCAGCTTTTTCATGAACTGGTACAATTCGCGCATCGCGCTGGTGGAGCGCTGACCATGACGGCGATCGCCGACATTCCGGAAGTACCGCGCGCCGCCCGCCGCCCGCAGATCGGCAATCCGGTGCTGCGCTGGCTGCGCACCAATTTGTTCTCGTCGATCCCGAACGGCATCCTTTCGGTCGTGTTGCTGGCAGTGCTCGCAAAGGGCCTTTTCAGCTTCGTGCAATGGGGCATCGCCAATGCGGTCTGGCTCACCCCGGCGAACGATTCCAGCGCATGCCGCGCGGTACGCGGCGTCGGTGCATGCTGGGCGATCATCCCCGAAAAATACCGCTTCATCCTGTTCGGCACCTATCCGTTCGACGAGCAGTGGCGGCCGGCGCTGGCGGTGCTGCTGTTCATCGCCCTGTTCTATCTGTCCAGCCGCCGCGCCTTATGGCGGCGCGAACTGGCTTATCTCTGGATCGGAGCGCTCGTGCTGATCAGCGTGCTGATGTGGGGCGGCATATTGGGCTTGTCGTTCGTCTCGCAGGACCGCTGGGGCGGCTTGCCGGTGACGCTGATCCTGGCGACCTTCGGTCTGGCTTTCGGCTTCCCGCTCGGCATCCTGGTCGCGCTTGGCCGGCGCTCAAAACTGCCCGCGATCCGCTCGCTCAGCGTGCTCTATGTCGAGCTGATCCGCGGCGTGCCGCTGGTCAGTCTGCTGTTCATGGCGAGCGTGATGTTTCCGCTGTTCATGCCGAACGGATTCAACATCGACAAGCTCCTGCGCGCGCAGGTCGCGATCATCCTGTTCGCGGGTGCCTATCTTGCCGAAGTCATTCGCGGCGGCCTCCAGGCCGTGCCGCGCGGGCAATACGAGGCCGCCGACGCGCTCGGCCTGTCCTACTGGCGCAAGAACCGGCTGATCGTCCTGCCGCAGGCGATCCGCCACGTCATCCCGCCGCTGGTCAATACCTTCATCGCCTTCTTCAAGGACACCAGCCTCGTCCTGATCATCGGTATCTTCGACTTGCTGACGACGGCCAAGACCGCGATCATCGATCCGGCGTGGCAGCAATTCTCCGTCGAAGTCTACATCTTCATCGCCGGTATCTATTTTGTCTTCTGCTTCGCGATGTCGCGGTATAGCCGGAGTCTGGAGGCGACGGACGGAAGGTGATGCTTCTTCACCTCTCCCCGCTTGCGGGGAGAGGTCGATCGCGAAGCGATCGGGTGAGGGGAAATCTCCGCGAGTTGAACTGCCACCGTCTTCACGGAAGCAGGCCCTCACCCAACCCTCTCCCCGCAAGAGCGGGGCGAGGGGGTCTACCGAGCGCGCTGCGCCTTCCGAGTCCTAATTCTTCACGCGCGGATCAATCGGCGTCGTGCCGCGTACGCCCAAAATATCCTCCAGCACCTTGGCGCCGGCGATCACCTGCGCATCCGCGCGTGGAGCCCCGACGACCTGCAGGCCGACCGGAAGTCCCGATGCGGTGAAGCCGCACGGCAGCGACAGCGCGGGACAGCAGGCGAGCGTGATCGCATAGACGATGCCGAGCCACTCGACGTAGTTGTCGAACGTCGTGCCGGCGCATTCGGCGACATAGCGATGCTCGATCGGGAAGGGAGGCACGATCGTGGTCGGTACCAGCAGCAGATCGTAGCTCTTGAAGAACTCGACCGCACGCCCGGTCATGCCGACGCGCTGCGCCTCGGCGCGTTCGAGCTGCTCGATCGTGAGCTTGAGGCCTTCCTCGATGTTCCAGATCACTTCGGGCTTGAGCAGGTCGCGCTTGGTGCGCAACAGATTGGCCTTGCTGATCGCAAAATCGAACGCGCGCAGCACGTGGAAGCACTCATGCGCCTCGCGCCAGTCCGGGTGCGCCTCCTCGACGATGGCGCCGGCTTCGGCAAAGCGTTGAGCCGCCTTGCGTGTGATCGCTTTGACTTCGGGATCGACTGGCGTGATGCCGAGATCGGGCGAGTAGGCGATGCGCTTCGGTTTCTTGCCTGATTGTGCCGCTGACAGGAATGAGGTCGCAGGCGCGGGAAGCGACAATGGATCGGCTGCATAGTCGCCACTCATGGCATCGAGCAGCAGCGCGAGATCCTCGACGTTGCGTGCCATCGGACCGACGACGCCGAGGTTACGATCGATGGCTGATTTTGGAGTATGCGCGACCCGGCCGATGCTCGGCCGCATGCCCACGACGCCGCAGAAAGCTGCCGGGCTGCGCAGACTGCCGCCCATGTCGGAGCCTTGCGCGAGCCAGGCCATGCCGGTGGCGAGCGCAACGGCCGCGCCGCCTGACGAGCCGGCTGCCGACTTGGACGTATCCCAGGGATTGAGAGTTGCGCCGAACACCTCGTTAAAGGTGTTGGCGCCGGCGCCGAACTCCGGCGTGTTGGATTTGGCGTAGACGACGGCGCCGTTGGCCTCGAGGTTTTCGACCAGGATGTCGGACGTCGCCGGGATGTTGTCCTTGAAGATCGGCGAGCCCTGGGTGTTCAGCACGCCAGCAACATCGGTCAGGTCCTTGATTGGCACCGGCAGACCGGCGAGCAATCCGCGCGCACCCGCCGGATTCCGCATCAGCGCCTTTGCGCTATCCCGCGCGCGATCGAAGCACAGCGTCGGCAGCGCGTTGACCTTGCCGTCGACTTGGCTGATGCGCTTTTCCAGTACATCCAAGAGCTCCAGCGGCGAGACGTCGCCGGACCGCAGCTTGTCGACGACGGTGCAAGCGGTTTCGCGGATCAGGTCTTGAGACAACTATTTTACTCCTGTGCTTGTTCTAGGCTCCGTCATTGCGAGGAGCGAAGCGACGAAGCAATCCAGACTTTTGCCGCAGACACATTTCTGGATTGCATCGCTTCGCTCGCAATGGCGAGGATAGAGTTAACCCCATCCCGCGCTGATGCCGCCGTCCACCGTGTAAATCACGCCGGACGTGTAGCCGGCGCGATCCGACGCCAGGAACGCCATGAGGTCGCCGATCTCGCGCGCATGCGCAGGCCTGCCGAGCGGCAGGCTCTTCTGGAATTCCTTGTAGCGGCTCTCGTCGCCGAACTGGTGTTTTGCCCGCGTCTTCAGCAGGGTGACGTGACGGTCGGTGCCGACAGGGCCGGGATTGATGCCGACCACGCGGATGTTGTCGGTGAGGCTCTTGCCCCCGAGCGCGCGGGTGAAGGCCATCAGTGCGGCATTGCCGGCGCTGCCGCAAATGTAGTTGGCGTCGAATTTCTCGCCGGCGGCGCCGATGTCGTTGACGATCACGCCGCCGCCCTTCGCCTTCATCTGCGCATAGATCATGCGCGTGAGGTTGATGTAGCCGAACACTTTCAATTCCCAGGCGTGGCGCCAGGTCGCCTCGTCGATCTTGTCGATGGAGCCGCCGGGAATGTCGCCGGCATTATTGACGAGGACGTCGATGTCGGCGGCTTCCTTGGCGAGCCGCGTCAAATCCTCGCTCTTACGCAAATCGACGATGCTCGTGGCGGCATCGATCTGGTGCGCCGAGCGCAAGCGCTCGGCCAGAGCCTTGAGCTGATCGCCGTTGCGGGCGGCGAGGAGGAGATGGCAGCCTTCCTCGGCAAAAGCCTCGGCGGCAGCTGCGCCAATACCCTTGGACGCGCCCGTGATCAGGACGCGCTTGCCACGCAGATGCAGATCCATGGGAATAACTCGCAGGAGAGGAACGGGAATAAAATCAGTAGGCGGTCGGCCGCGCCATGGTCAACATTGCAGTGCAGCGTTGCACTGCCGCCGCGTTTGGTCCATTGCAGTGCGGTCAAAAAGGCGGCGGCTGCCGGAGCAATCAAGGACGTTCTCGATGAGCAAGAAACAATACCGGATCGCGGTCATTCCCGGCGACGGCATCGGCAAGGAAGTGATGCCCGAAGGTCTGCGCGTTCTGGAGACCGCGGCGAAGAAGCACGGGGTGTCCCTTCATTTCGATCATTTCGACTTCTCGTCCTGGGACTATTACGAGAAGCACGGCCAGATGATGCCGGACGATTGGAAGGATAAGATCGGCAAGCACGATGCCATCTACTTCGGCGCAGTCGGCTGGCCGGCCAAGATTCCGGATCACGTCTCACTTTGGGGTTCGCTGATCAAGTTCCGCCGCGAGTTCGACCAATATGTGAATCTGCGCCCGGTGCGGCTGATGCCGGGCGTGCCGTCGCCGCTGGCAAACCGCAAGCCCGGCGACATCGATTTCTGGGTGGTGCGCGAGAACACTGAAGGCGAATATTCCTCCGTCGGCGGTCGCATGTTCCCGGACACCGACCGTGAGTTCGTGACGCAGCAGACGGTGATGACCCGCATCGGCGTCGATCGCATCCTGAAGTTCGCGTTCGAGCTCGCGCAGTCGCGGCCGAAGAAGCACCTGACCTCGGCGACCAAGTCGAACGGCATCTCCATCACCATGCCCTATTGGGACGAGCGCGTGGAGGCGATGGCGAAGAAGTATCCAAGTGTGAAGTGGGACAAGTACCACATCGACATCCTGACTGCGAACTTCGTGCTGCATCCGGATTGGTTCGACGTCGTGGTCGGCTCCAATCTGTTTGGTGACATCCTGTCCGATCTCGGCCCGGCCTGCACCGGCACCATCGGCATCGCGCCGTCGGGCAACATCAATCCCGAGGGCAATTTCCCGTCGGTGTTCGAGCCGGTGCACGGCTCGGCGCCCGACATCGCGGGGCAGGGCATCGCCAATCCGATCGGCGCAATCTGGTCCGGCGCGATGATGCTCGAACATCTCGGCGAAAAGGAAGCCGGCAAGTCGATCGTCGATGCGATCGAGCGCACGCTGGCGGAGCGCACGCTCCGCACCAAGGATCTCGGCGGCAACGCTGACACCACGGCTTGCGGCAAGGCGGTTGCGGATATGGTGGATTAGAGCACTGCTTTCCCTCCCCCCTTGTGGGGGAGGGTGGCTTCGATGCGAAGCATCGAAGACGGGTGAGGGGTTGTCTCCGCGGAGACAGACCTCTCAATTGTGCATTTCTCTTCGCGGACAGAACCCCTCATCCGGCGCTTCGCGCCACCTTCTCCCACAAGGGGAGAAGGGAAGAGCACCGTGCTCTGTCTCACTACCCCGCGATCTTCTCGATCGCCGCCTCATCGAGCCCGAACGGTTTTCCAGCCAGCAAAATATCTCGCCAGGTGGTCGGATCGACCGGAATACCCTCAGCCAGGCGCTTTTTCTTCGTCTCGCGTTCGGGCTCGCCTGCGATCTTCACCTTATCGACGCCGGCCGCCGGAGGTGAGCCGGTGTGCCAGGCGACGAAGCTCTCGACTTCGCGCGCGAGATTCTCCGCGGTGCCGAGTTTGGTCGGATCGATGATGATCGAGAGCATGCCGTTGAGGACGTTGTGCTTGCCATCGGACGGGCCCTTGACCACCTGCCCGCCGGAGAGCGCGCCGCCGAGGATTTCGCACACCAGCGCGAGCCCCGACCCCTTGTGCTCGCCGAACGGCAGGATGGCTCCGTGCGGCGGGATCACGGTATAGCGCGGGTTGGTGGTCGGCTTGCCCTCGTTGTCGATGATGGTGCCGGGCTCGAGTTCGACGCCCTTGTTGTGGGCGACGCGGGTTTTGCCCTGCGCGATCCTGCTAGTGGCGAAGTCGAGCACGATGGGGTCCTTGCCCGCGCGCGGGATGCCGACGCAGAACGGATTGGTGCCGTGGCGCCCATCACTGCCGCCCCAGGGCGCCACGATCGGGCGCGAGATCACGTTGACGAAGTGAATCGAGACCAGTCCGTGGTCGATGCACTGCTCGGCCCAGTGGCCGATGCGGCCGATGTGGTGCGAGTTCGACAGGCCGACGAGACACACGCCGTTGCGCTTGGCCCGCTCGGCCGCCAGCTCCATCGCTTCATGGCCGATGACCTGGCCGTAGCCGGTGAGGCCGTCGAGGGTGAGCAGCGGACCGGTGTCGAGCACGATCTTGACGTGCTGGTTCACGGCGAGGCCGCCCGTGGTGACGCTCTGGACATAGCGCGGGATCATGCCGACGCCGTGGGAGTCGTGTCCCTTGAGATTGGCCTCGACCAGATTGGTGGATACGAGCTCGGCCTCGCGGTCCGTGGAGCCGCCGGCCTTGACGATGGCACTGATGGCTTCGATGAGCGGCTGTGCCTTGATGGTTCGATAGTCGGCCATTGTTGGTGCTCTTATCCCTTTACGATTCTGCGGCAGTGCTCCCACGCCGCATGAATGAGGTTCTCGCTCGCCTCCGGGGTCCGGAACGCCGAATGCGCCGACAACGTCACGTTCGGCAGTTTTGTCAGCGGATGATCGCCGGGCAGGGGCTCGATGTTGAAGACGTCGAGGCCGGCATGGCGGATGTGGCCTGACTTCAGCGCATCGATCATGGCGGCCTCATCGACCACGGCCGCGCGAGCGGTGTTGATGAGGATGACGCCCGGCTTCATCTTCGCGATCATCTCGCGAGTGATCATGCCGCGCGTCTCGTCGTTGAGCAGCAGATGCAGCGATACGACGTCTGCTCTCGCCAGCACCGAATCGAGATCGACGAATTCCACGCCCGGATAGCTCTTCGGCGAGCGGTTCCAGGCGATCACCTTCATGCCGCTGCCCGAGGCAATGCGCGCGACCTCCGCGGCAATACCGCCGAAGCCGATCAGGCCGAGCGTCTTGCCGGTGAGCTGCATGCCGTCCTCGCGCAGCCAGTTTCCGACGCGCATCTCGCGGTCCATCATCGCGATGACGCGGCTCGAAGCCCACATCAGCGCGATCGCGCATTCCGCGACCGCCGTGTCGCCATAGCCCTTGATCAGGTGCACGGAGATGCCGAGCTCAGCGAGCTCCTCCGGGTTCATGTAGCTGCGCGCGCCGGTGCCGAGGAACACGACATGTTTCAGCCCCGCGCAGTTCTTTGCGACCTCGGTCGGCAGCGCGGTGTGGTCGACGATCGCGATCTCGGCGCCGTCGAGGATTTCAGGATATTGCTCGGGCTTGATGTCGGGGTCCCTGTGGATCCGCACCTTGGGATCGCCTGATAGCTCCAGCCGCTCCATGATCACGGCCAGGGCTTCGTTGGCGTCGACGAAAACTCCGCGCATGACTCTCTCTCCGGTCAGGATGCGACGCCGGCGATCGCCAGCACCGTGTGCATGAGGACATTGGTGCCCGCGGCGCAATCGGGCTGCGTGGCGTCTTCGAGCTCGTTGTGGCTGATGCCGTCCTTGCAGGGCACGAACACCATTGCGGCCGGCATGATTGTGTTGAGGTTACAGGCGTCATGGCCAGCGCCGGAGGTGATGCGGCGAGAGGAGTAGCCGAGCGTCTTCGCCGCGTTCTCGACGGCCGCAATCAACTTGGGATCGAAATGCGTCGGCGGCTTGCGCCAGACCAGGTCGATCTTCACCTCGACCTTGCGGCGTGCGGCGATCTCGACAATCGCACTGCGCAGATCGCGATCGAGCGCATCCATGATCGCGCCATCCGCACTGCGGCAGTCCATCGTGAAGGCGATCTCGCCGGGGATGACATTGCGCGAGGGGTTTGCGATCACGGCCTCGCCGATGGTGCCGACGGCCTTCGGCCCGTGCTTGCTCGCGATGGCTTCCAGCGCCAGCACGATCTCGGACAGCGTCGCCAGCGCATCGCGCCGCAGCGGCATCGGCGTCGATCCGGCATGGCTCTCGAAGCCGGAAATCTTGCCGTCGTACCAAAGCACGCCCTGGCCGGAATCGACGACGCCGATGGTCTTGCCTTCGGCTTCCAGGATCGGGCCCTGCTCAATGTGCAATTCGACGAAACAGCCGAGCTTCTGGAAACCGACCGGCTTGTCGCCGCGATAACCGATGCTATCGAGCGCCTGGCCGACGGTGGTGCCGTCGGCATCCTTGCGCGACAGGATGTCGTCGGTGGTGAAGTCGCCGACATAGGCGGCGGAGGCCATCATCGCGGGAGCGAAGCGTGATCCCTCTTCGTTGGTCCAGTTGACGACGCAGATCGGCGCCTCGGTCTCAATGCCGGCGTCGTTCAACGTGCGGATCACTTCCAGTGCGCCGAGCGTTCCCAGAATGCCGTCATACTTGCCGCCGGTGGGTTGCGTGTCGAGATGAGAGCCGATGCCGACCGGCGGCTTCGACATGTCGCGGCCCTTGCGCAGGCCGAACTGCGAGCCGAGCGCATCGGTGTGCACCTCCAAGCCGGCGTCCTCGCAGGCCTTGCGGAACCAGTCGCGCACCAGCTTGTCCTCCACGCTCAGCGTCAGCCGCCGCACGCCGCCCTTGGCCGTCGCGCCGAACTGCGCGGTCTCGTGGATGGACCCCCAAAGGCGGGCGGAATCGATTTGCAAATTGGTGGCGGCTCGGCTCATGCGGTCAGTCTCTCAATTGTCCGGCGGCTGTTTCAATGACGCGCCGGCGCGGGCGCGTCAACTGTAAGGCTGCCCTGCGCAATCTGACATGCAAGCTCTGCGACCCGCTCCACCGCCACGACGTCGGGCGAGGCGAGCCAGCTGGCGGTGAATGTCAGCGGCGCGATTTTGAGATCGGTGTCGAGCAGTTGCAGCCGCCCGTCTGCAAGCTCGTTCTCGACGATCGCGTCGGGGATCACGGCGATGCCGAGGCCCTCGACCGCCATGTGGATCACGGTCGCAAGCGAGGCGGAGGCATGCAGCCGGATCGGCGGCAGCTCCGGCCGGTCGAACACTTCGCGCACGACCTCGTAGGGCCGCGTCTTCCGCGGGAAGGTAATGATCGGAAACCGCGCGAGCTCGGCCCGCGTGACCGGTCCATGGCCGAGGCCGAGCGAGGGGCTGGCGAGAAATCCGATCGGATAGTCGGCGAGGACGCGGTTGTGCACCCCGGAAGCCGAGAGCGGACCGACGACGAAAGCAAGCTCGATCTCCTGCGCGAGCAGGCGCGCGGTCAGGTTCGGCGTGATGTCGACCTCGATCTCCAGCGACAGGTTCGGGTAGACTTGGTTCATGCTCTTCACCAGCCGCGGCAGCCAGGTGTGCACGATGGTCTCGGCGACGCCGAGCCGCATCACGCCGCGCATTGCGGAGCGATCGCCGATCTCGGCGATCATCGCAGCGCGCAGGCCGATCAGCTTCTCCGCGTAGACCATCATCTGCCGGCCGCTCGGCGTCGGCGAGGCCACGCGGTGGTCGCGGTTCAGGAGCTTCACCCCCATCTCGCGCTCGAGCTGGGCGATGCGCTGGGAGATCGCCGGCTGGGTCGTGTTGAGGCGTGCTGCGGCGCCGCGAAAGCTGCCGAGCTTCACAACCCACAGAAACGTCTCGATCGATCTGAAGTCCAGCATTGGAAGGATTTTCCTGTCCGATAAATGAAATTTATCGATATTGATTAGAAAGGAAGATTAGACTTTATAGCACGCGTGGTGTTGGCTTGTCTTTGTCGAGTTTATAGGCAGGTCGATCCCATGACTGTTTTGGTGGCAGTGCAGCAAACTGAAACACCCGACACGCTCCCGAGCCGCAAGGCGCGGCTCGCCTACCGCGAAGGGCTGGTCGCCTCCACTGCCGGCGTCGCCCCGGGCTTCGTCCAGGGCAATCTGGCGATCCTGCCGGCCGAATATGCCGGCGCCTTCCACCGCTTCTGCCAGCTCAATCCCAAGCCGTGCCCGATCATCGGCATGTCCGATGTCGGCAGTCCGTACATCCCGGCGCTGGGCGCCGATCTCGACATCCGCACCGACGTGCCGCGCTACCGCGTCTGGCGCGACGGCGAGGTCGTGGACGAGCCGACCGATGTGACAAAGCATTGGCGCGACGATCTCGTGACGTTCGTGCTCGGCTGCTCGTTCTCGTTCGAAGAGGCGCTGCTCGACGAGGGCATGCCGATCCGCCACATCGAGCACAATGTGCGCGTGCCGATGTATCGCACCAACATCGCCTGCGGCGAGTCCGGTCCCTTCGCCGGTCCCATGGTGGTGTCGATGCGTCCGTTCAAGCCGGCGGATGCGATCCGCGCGGTGCAGATCACCTCGCGCTATCCGGCCGTGCACGGCGCGCCCGTGCATCTCGGCCATCCGCATCTGATCGGCATCAAGGACATCGCCAAGCCCGACTACGGCGATCCGGTGCCGGTCGCCGACGACGAGATCCCGGTGTTCTGGGCCTGCGGCGTGACGCCGCAATCGGTCATCAACGCTGCCAAGCTGCCGTTCGCGATCACGCATTCGCCGGGCCTGATGCTGGTGACGGATCTCAAGAACAGGACCATGGCCGTGATTTAGTGGGCAGCGTTTGCTGCTTCTTCGAGCTTTACCGCATCCATCAATCGCTTCATTCGATCAGCCGAAATTCAGTAACAGGGGACTTTGCCATGACGATCACTCGCCGCGACGTATTGTTGGGAGCCACCGCTACGGCCGCGCTGGTACCGCTGGCCGCCCGCGCACAGACTTCGGAAGTCGTGATCGGCGTGATCTATCCGTTCTCCGGCGGCAGCGCGCAGCAGGGCGTCGACGCGCAGAAGGCCTATGAGACCGCGCTCGAGGTCATCAACAAGGCCACGGATTTCGACCTGCCGCTGGCCAAGGGCGAGGGCCTGCCGGGCCTCGGCGGCGCAAAAGTGCGCCTCGTGTTCGCCGACCATCAGGCCGATCCGCAGAAGGGCCGTGCCGAAGCCGAGCGCCTGATCACGCAGGAGAAGGTCTGCGCCATCATCGGCACCTATCAGAGCGCGGTCGCCGTCACCGTCAGCCAGATCTGCGAGCGCTACCAGATCCCGTTCGTCTCCGCCGACAACTCCTCGCCGAGCCTGCATCGCCGCGGCCTCAAATATTACTTCCGCGCCTCCCCGCACGACGAGATGTACTCGGCCGCGATGTTCGACTTCTTCGATGCCTTGAAGAAGAAGGGCACCAAGATCGAGACGCTGTCGCTGTTCCACGAAGACACCATCTTCGGCACCGATTCCGCCAATGCCCAGGCCAAGATCGCCGGCGAGCGCGGCTACAAGATCGTCGCGGACATCAAGTATCGCGCCAATTCGCCCTCGCTCTCGGCCGAGGTGCAGCAGCTCAAGAGCGCGAACGCCGACGTGCTGATGCCCTCGAGCTACACCACCGATGGCATCCTGCTGGTGAAGACCATGGCCGAGCTCGGTTACAAGCCGAACGCGATCGTGGCGCAGGACGCCGGCTTCTCCGAGAAGGCGCTCTACGACGCCGTCGGCGACAAGCTCGAAGGCGTGATCTCGCGCGGCACCTTCTCGCTCGATCTCGCGCAGAAGCGCCCGATGGTCGGCAAGATCAACGACATGTTCAAGACGCGTTCGGGCAAGGATTTCAACGATCTCACCTCGCGTCAGTTCATGGGCCTGATCATCCTCGCGGACGCCATCAGTCGCGCCAAGTCGACGGACGGCGAGAAGATCCGCGATGCGCTGGCCGCCACCGACATCCCGGGCGAGCAGACCATCATGCCCTGGAAGCGCGTCAAGTTCGACGAGATGGGCCAGAACAACGACGCCGACCCGGTGCTGCTGCAATATGTCGGCGGCAAATTCGTCACCATCTTCCCGCCGCAGGCCGCGATCGCCGAGGCGATCTGGCCGATGAAGTAAGCGCTGCGGGAGCAGGGAAGCAAATCGAGATCGTCGCAAGAGCCTCGTCATTGCGAGGAGCGAAGCGACGAAGCAATCCAGACTGTCTCCGCGACGAGATTCTGGATTGCTTCGCTTCGCTTCGCTCGCAATGACGGAGCAAACGATGATATTTCGAGCGGGGGACCACCGGTGACAGCCCAAACCATTATCCAAAGTCTCGCGAGCGGCCTTCTCATGGGCCTGCTCTACGGACTGATCGCCGTCGGCCTCGCGCTGATCTTCGGCTTGATGGACGTCGTGAACTTCGCCCATGGCGAGTTCCTGATGATCGCGATGTATGTGAGCTTCTTCCTGTTCACGTTCTTCGCCATCGACCCCTTGCTGTCGGCGCCGCTGGTGGCCGCCGCGCTGTTCGTATTCGGAGCGGTCGTCTATTTGTTGATCGTGCGCTTCGCCATGCGGGCCAAGGCCAATGCGGGCATGGTGCAGATCTTCTCCACCTTCGGCCTCGCCATCGTGATGCGCGGTCTCGCGCAATTCTTCTTCACGCCTGACTATCGCAGCGTTCCGCAGTCCTGGCTCGGCGGCAAGACGATCTCTATCGCCGGCGTCTTCCTGCCGGAGCCGCAGCTCATGGGTGCGCTGGTTTCGATCCTGGCCTTTGCCGGCCTCTACTTCTTCATCCATCGCACCGATTTCGGTCGCGCGCTGGAGGCCACCCGTGAAGATCCCGGCGCGGTGGCCCTCGTCGGCATCGACAAGAACCGCGTGTTCGCACTCGGCTGGGGGCTTGGTGCCGCGCTGGTCGGCCTCGCCGGAGCGATCATGGCGAGCTTCTTCTATATCTATCCCGACGTCGGCGCGTCCTTTGCGCTGATCGCCTACGTCACCGTCGCGCTCGGTGGCTTCGGCAGCGTGTTCGGCGCTTTCGCCGGCGGAATCATCGTCGGCCTTGTCGAGGCCACCACCGCGCTGGTGCTGCCGCCGTCGCTGAAATCGGTCGGCATCTACGCCGTGTACCTGCTGGTCGTCTTCATCCGGCCGCGCGGCCTGTTCGGATCGATGTGATGGACAAGGATTTTGCCGCGCGGCGCCGCCGCGACCTCATCATCGCCGCGGTGCTGACCGCCCTGGCGGCGCTCGCTCCGCTGTTCATCAAGGACGTCTACGTCCAGAACATCCTGATCCTGACCTTGATGTATGCGGCGCTGTCGCAGAGCTGGAATATTCTCTCCGGCTATTGCGGGCAGATCTCGCTGGGACACGCGCTCTATTTCGGCATCGGCGCCTACACCACCGAGCTGCTGTTCACCAAGTTCGGCGTGCTGCCATGGTTCGGCATGCTCGCCGGCGGCGCAGTCGCGGCCGCGATCGCGATGGGGCTCGGCTATCCCTTCTTTCGGTTGCGCGGCCATTATTTCGTGATCGCGACCATCGTCATTGCCGAGATCGGCTTGCTCTTGTTCCAGAATTGGGAATGGGCGGGGGCCGCGATGGGAATCACCATTCCGGTGCGCGGCGACAGCTGGCTGAAATTCCAGTTCATGCGCAGCAAGCTGCCGTACTTCTATTTCGCGCTGGTGCTGTGCAGCCTCGCCTGGTTCGTCACCTGGTGGTTGGAGGACTCCAAATGGGGCTTCTGGTGGCGCGCGGTAAAGGACAATCCGGAAGCGGCCGAGAGCCTCGGCGTCGTCGTGTTCAACTCCAAGATGGGCGCGGCTGCCGTCTCCGCTTTCCTCGTTGCCATCGGCGGCGCTTTCTATGCGCAATTCCTCGCCTACATCGATCCTGAAAGCGTCATGGGCTTTCAGTTCTCGCTGCTGATGGCGTTGCCGGCCGTGCTGGGCGGCATCGGCACCCTCTGGGGGCCCGTGTTAGGGGCGGCCATCCTGATCCCGATGACGGAGCTGACGCGCTCCTATATCGGCGGCTCCGGCCGCGGCGTCGATCTCATCGTCTACGGCACGCTGATCGTGCTGATTTCGCTCGCCCTGCCACAGGGTCTGGTGAGCCTGTTCTCTCGTGCGAAGCGGAAGGGAGCCACGCGATGACCCCGCTGCTCGAAACCCGCGGCGTCTGGCAGCGCTTCGGCGGCCTCGTCGCCAACAGCGACGTCTCGATCTCGGTCGGTCGCGGCGAGATCGTCGGCCTGATCGGCCCGAATGGTGCCGGCAAGTCGACGCTGTTCAATCTCATCGCCGGCGTGCTGCCGCCGACGCAAGGCTCGATCTGGTTCGACGGCGAGGATGTCACCAGCATGCCGGCCGCCGAGCGCTGCCAGCGCGGCGTCGGGCGTACCTTCCAGGTCGTCAAGAGCTTTGAGACCATGACCGTTATCGACAACGTCATCGTCGGCGCACTGGTGCGCAACACCGTGATGCGCGAGGCACGCCGCAAGGCGCATGAGGTGTTGGAGTTCACCGGCCTTGCCGCGCGCGCCAACGTGCTCGCGAGCGACCTCGTGCCGGCCGAAAAGCGCCGCCTCGAAGTCGCGCGCGCGCTTGCGACCGAACCAAAGCTGCTGCTGCTCGACGAAGTCCTCACTGGTCTTACGCCGACCGAGGCGCAGACCGGCGTCGCGCTGGTGCGCAAGGTGCGTGACGCCGGCATCACCGTGCTGATGGTCGAGCATGTCATGGAGATCGTGATGCCGCTGGTCGATCGTGCCATCGTGCTCGACCTCGGCAAGGTGCTGGTCGAGGGCAAGCCCACTGAAATCGTCCGCGATCCCAAGGTGATCAGCGCATATCTGGGAGATCGTCATGCTGTCGGTGCGTGAAGTCACGACCGCCTATCAGGGCCTGGTCGCGATCTCCTCGGTCAGCATTGAAGTCGCCAAGGGCGAGATCGTCTGCGTCGCCGGCGCCAACGGCGCGGGCAAGTCGACGCTGCTGAAATCCATCGCCGGCGCCGAGCGCCCGCGTTCGGGCACGGTGACGTTCGACGGCAAGCGCCTCGACGGCATGGCGCAGCATCACATCACGGCCACCGGCATCGCCTATGTGCCGGAGAACCGCCGCCTGTTTCCGCGCCTCTCCGTGCGCGACAATCTGCGCCTCGGCAGTTATCTCTACCGCGGCGAGGCCGACCGCGAGAGTCCGCTCGATCTCGTGTTCCAGCTGTTTCCGCGTCTCGCCGAGCGCCTGGAGCAGCGCGCCGAGACGCTATCCGGCGGCGAACAGCAGATGCTCGCGATCGGCCGTGCGCTGATGACGCGCCCGCGGCTGTTGATGCTGGACGAGCCCTCGCAGGGCATCATGCCGAAGCTGGTCGACGAGATCTTCCAGGCCGTCAAGCGCATCCGCGACGCCGGCATGACGGTGCTGATCGTAGAGCAACGCATGGCGGAATGTCTCGAGATCGCCGACCGCGCCTACATCCTGCAAACCGGCCGCGTGCTGATGCAGGGTGCGGCAAGCGAGATCAAGGGCAATCCGGACGTGCGCAAGGCCTATCTGGGACTGTAGCTACAAGCACACTGCCGTAGCCCGGATGAGCGAAGCGATATCCGGGGCAGGTGCTCCCGCATGTCGCTTCGCTCATGCGGGCTACGATCGCTGACCATGCCTTGCTTTAGCCGCCGCCAGCAACACCGCTTCGACGATTGCGTCGAACTCTTCCTTTCCGATCGGATCAGTTGCGGTCAGTTCATCGTATGTCTTCGTATAGGGAGACCACCAGTGACGGTGTAAGCCAATTTCGTGGAGAACGCGGGCCGCCGCCACTATCTCACCCGGTGTAGGCCGTGCTGCATCGGTCATTCCTCGTGCCCATGCTCCGGCAGCATCAGCCCAAACACCTTTCCCAGATCGTTCACCTGCTCGGGCGAGAGATAGCGCGGGTTCATCCCGCGCAGCAGGAGATACAGCTTCGCCGTCTCCTCCAGCTCCTCGGTCGCGAACACGGCTGCTTCCAGCGTGTCGCCGGCGACGACCGGACCGTGATTGGCGAGCAGCACGGATGAGTATTTTCCCGCCAGCCCCTTGATCGCATCGGCGACCGCGGGATCGCCGGGGCGGTAATAGGGCACGAGCGCGGTGGCGCCGCATTTCATCAGATAATAGGCCGTCATCGGCGGCAGCGCGGCGCGCGGGTCGATCTCCGGCAGCATCGACAGCGCGACCGAATGGGTGGAATGCAGATGCACGATCGCCCGTGCGCTCCCGCGCGTGGCGTAGAGCGCATTGTGCAGCGGAACTTCCTTGGTCGGCGCATCGCCCGAAACCAGTCGGCCCTGATCGTCCAGCCACGACAGTTTTGCGGGATCGAGGAAGCCGAGCGAGGCATTGGTCGGCGTCACCAGCCAGCCGCCGCCCTCCAGCCTGACGCTGATATTACCGGAGGAGCCGGGCGTCAGCCCACGCTCGAACAGGGACCGTCCGAAGCGGCAAATGTCTTCGCGGAGCCGTGTCTCGTTGCTCATGGCCGTCATGTCCGTTTGTCTCACGCTTTGGCAGCGCGGCCAAGCCGTGTTAATCGGTTGCCAAGCTGCCGCAAAGGGTGGCCCTCCGGGAAACGTCGCAAGGATCAGTTGCATGTCCGCCTCCACGTCACAGAATCAGCGCATCGCCGTCATCGGGCTCGGCTCGATGGGGTTTGGCATGGCGACCTCGCTGAAGCGCGCCGGTCATGTCGTCACCGGCTGCGACGTCTCGGCTGATGCGGTGGCGCGTTTCGTGACGGAGGGCGGGGCGGGCGCCAAGACGCCGGCCGAAGCTGCCAAGGGCGCCGACATCGTCGTCAGCGTCGTCGTCAATGCCGCGCAGACCGAGACCATCCTGTTCGGCAAGGATGGCGTCGCGGAAACCATGGCCAAGGACAGCGTCTTTCTGTCGTCGGCGACCATGGATCCCGACGTGGCGCGGCGTCTCGCCAAGCAGTTGGAGGCGACCGGCCGGCACTATCTGGATGCGCCGATCTCCGGCGGGGCGCAGCGCGCAGCGCAGGGCGAGCTGACGATCCTCGCCTCCGGCAGTCCGGTTGCGTTCGAGAAAGCACGGCCCGCACTCGATGCCATGGCCGCAAAGCTCTACGAGCTTGGCGATGCCGCAGGCCAGGGCGCCGCCTTCAAGATGATCAACCAATTGCTTGCCGGCGTGCATATCGCCGCTGCCAGCGAAGCGATCGCATTCGCGGCCAAGCAGGGTCTCGACATCCGCAAGGTTTATGAGGTGATCACGGCCTCCGCCGGAAACTCCTGGATGTTCGAGAACCGCATGCCGCACGTGCTCGACGGCGATTACACGCCGAGGAGTGCGGTCGAGATCTTCGTCAAGGACCTCGGCATCATCCAGGACATGGCACGCAGTGCCAGATTCCCGGTTCCGGTCTCCGCCGCTGCACTTCAGATGTTCTTGATGACGGCAGCCGCCGGCATGGGCCGCGACGACGATGCGTCGGTGGCGCGGATGTATGCGCAGGTCACGGGCGTGAAGCTGCCCGGCGACAAATAGACAAGAGGATTCCCATGCCCCGTTTTGCCGCCAATCTCTCGATGATGTTCACCGAGGTGCCGTTCCTCGACCGCTTCGACGCCGCTGCCGCAGCCGGCTTCACCGCAGTCGAGTTTCTCTTTCCCTACGAGCATCCGGCCGAGGCGGTCGGCGAGCGGCTCAAGCGCAACGGCTTGACCCAGGCGCTGTTCAACCTGCCGCCGGGCGACTGGAATGCCGGCGAGAAGGGCTTTGCGGCACTCCCGTCGCGATTCGCCGAGCTGAAGGCGAGCCTGGAGACCGCGCTGCCCTACGCCAAGGCGACCGGCGTCAAGCGGCTGCATTTGATGGCGGGCATCGCCAACCGCAGCGAGCGCGTCGCGATCGAGGCGTTCTACAAATCGGTGGCGTGGGCCGCCGAGTTCTTCGCGCCGCACGGGATCGACATCGTGCTCGAGCCGATCAATGCGCGCAATGTGCCCGGCTACTTCCTCAACGATTTCGGCTTCGCGCGCGACCTGATCCAGGAGCTGAGGCTTCCGAACCTGAAACTCCAGTTCGACATCTATCACTGCCAGATCATCCATGGCGACGTCACGATGCGGCTGCGCGAGATGATGCCGCTGATCGGCCACGTCCAGATCGCCAGCATCCCCTCGCGCAACGAGCCTGATGGCGAGGAGCTGAACTATCCGTTCCTGTTCGACGAACTCGACCGGCTCGGCTATGCCGGCTTCGTCGGCTGCGAATATAATCCGCGCGGCAAGACGACCGACGGCCTCGCCTGGTTCAAGCCTTATGCGGGAGTGAAGCCGTGACACTTGCAGCGAAAATATCTCTTGGCTGCATCGCCGACGACTACACCGGCGCCTCCGACCTCGCCAACACGCTGACGCGCGCGGGCCTGCGCACGGTGCAGACCATCGGCGTGCCCGCGGACGATCTCGCACTGCCCGAGGTCGACGCCGTCGTGGTGTCCTTGAAGAGCCGCTCGATCGAGGCCGGCCTCGCCGTGTCGCGCTCGCGCGCGGCCGAGACATGGCTACGCGGCCGCGGCGCAAGCCACGTGCTGTTCAAGATCTGCTCCACCTTCGATTCCACCGATGCCGGCAATATCGGCCCGGTGATGGACGCGCTGCGCGCCGATTGCGGCGAGGCGGCCGTGCTGGTGACGCCGGCGTTTCCGGAGACCGGCCGCACCGTCTACCAGGGCAATCTGTTCGTCGGCGCCGTGCCGTTGAACGAGAGCCCGCTGAAGGACCATCCGCTCAACCCGATGCACGATTCCAACCTGGTCCGCGTCCTGGCGCGCCAGAGCAAGACGCAAATCGGCCTGGTCGATCTCGCTACCGTCACGCGCGGCGCGGATGCCGTGCGGACGCGGCTGGCCGAACTCGCCGGCAAGGGCATTGGCGCGGCGATCATCGACGCCGTCTTCGATCGCGACCTCGAGACCATCGGCCTCGTCGCTGTCCAGCATCGGCTGTCGGTCGGCGCTTCCGGCATGGGTCTTGGGCTGGCGCGGGCGCTGGTGTCGACGGGCAAGATCGCATCGAGCGCGGCGAGCAGCGAGGCGGGGGCAGCGGTCGGCGGACCGGCGGCGTGCCTTGCCGGAAGCTGCTCGCAGGCGACGCTCCAGCAGATCGCCAATGCCGAGCGTGTCATGCCGGTGCTGCATCTCGATCCGGACCGTATTACTACGGGCAAGGACGAGGCGCAGCGCGCGCTGGCATGGGCGAAGCCGCGACTGGCCGACGGTCCGGTCCTGATCGCATCGAGCTCGACGCCCGATCAGGTCGCCGCGCTCCAGGCGCGCCATGGTCGCGACGCGGCCGGTCACGCCATCGAGCAGGCGATGGCCGACATCGCCGAGGGTCTGGTGCAGGCCGGCGTCAAGCGCCTGGTCGTTGCCGGCGGGGAGACATCCGGTGCCGTGGTCGACCGATTGAAGATACCGGGATTTCTCGTGGGGGTGGAGATCGCAGCCGGCGTCCCGGTGCTGCGCGCGGTCGGTGCTGAAAAAGGCGACATGCTGCTTGCCTTGAAGTCCGGAAATTTCGGCGGGCCGGAGTTTTTCTCCGACGCGCTTGGGCTCATGCGCTGAGCGCAGGGCATTTTTAGCGTCGTGTTCACTTGTTTCAGGCTTCCGTACTCGTACGGAGTCGTCGTTAACATCTGCTCAGGTGCTCTGGTGTTGGATGTCGGTGCTGCTCCCTTAGGTTGATTCGTAGATTTCCGGACGCGCCGCCGCGCCAGCACAAAGAGACTCCATATGCTCGCCACTATTTCCATCCGCGCCAAGATCATCAGTGTCGTGGCGTTCCTGCTGGTCGCGATGGCCGGCATGGGCCTGCTCGCCGTCATGAAGATGCGGTCGATGAATGCCAACACCGTCGACATCACCACGAGCTGGATGCCCAGCGTGCGTGTGCTCGGCGACCTGCGTGCCGGCGTCATCACTTACCGCAACGTCATCCGGGAGCACATGCTGTCGGAAACGCTGGACGAGAAGCTCGCGGCAGAGAAGACGCTTGCGACCGTGATCGAGGCCAACACCAAATTCCGCAAAACTTACGAGGACATGATTACCTCGCCTGAAGAACGGGCACTCTACGGTGAATGGTCCAAGTTCTGGGACGATTACAAGAAGGGCACCCAGGAGGTCATGGCGCTGTCGCGCAAGGAGGCCGGCAAGGTCCCGCACGAGGCGCATGAGCTGAACACCAAGACGGTCAACAAGATCGGGCTTCAGGCCGACGAGGTTCTGCGCAAGGATATCGAGCTCAACACCAAGGGTGGCGACCAGGCCGCGCAGGATGCCGCCAACAGCTACTATTATGCCTTCATGCTGGTCGCGATCATTCTCGGCGCCGCCGTCCTTGTCGGCTCCGGCGTTGGCTTCTACCTGGTGCAGGACGTCTCGAACGGCATCAACTCGATTACCCAGCCGATGCAGGCACTCGGCAAGGGCGACCTTTCCGCCGAGGTTCCGCACCGTGGTGAGAAGACCGAGATCGGCGCCATGGCCGACGTGCTCCAGATCTTCAAGGACGCGCTGATCGCCAAGAAGGCCGCCGACGAGGCTGCCGCCGCCGATGCCGAAGCCAAGATCGAGCGCGGCCGCCGCGTCGACAACATCACCCGCGAATTCGAAACGATGATCGGCGAGATCGTCCAGACCGTGTCGTCGGCCTCGACCCAGTTGGAGGCCTCCGCCTCGACGCTGACCTCGACCGCCGACCGCTCCCAGCGGCTGGCGACCACGGTTGCCGGAGCGTCGGAGGAGGCCTCGACCAACGTGCAGTCGGTGGCCTCGGCCACCGAGGAGATGGCCTCATCGGTCGGCGAGATCAGCCGTCAGGTGCAGGAATCTGCGCGGATGGCGGGCGACGCCGTCGGCCAGGCGCGCACCACCACCGAACGCGTCAGCGAACTCTCCAAGGCAGCCTCGCGCATCGGCGACGTCGTCGAGCTCATCAACACCATCGCCGGCCAGACCAACCTTCTGGCGCTGAACGCGACCATCGAAGCCGCACGCGCCGGCGAAGCCGGCCGCGGCTTTGCGGTCGTCGCCTCCGAGGTGAAGGCGCTCGCCGAGCAGACCGCGAAGGCGACCGGTGAGATCGGCCAGCAGATTTCCGGCATCCAGGCGGCGACCAACGACTCGGTCGGCGCCATCAAGGAGATCTCGTCGACCATCGAGCGTCTGTCGGAGATCTCATCGGCGATCGCGGCGGCCGTGGAAGAGCAGGGCGCGGCGACCCAGGAGATCGCCCGCAACGTACAACAGGCGGCGCAGGGCACCCAGCAGGTCTCCTCCAACATCACCGACGTGCAGCGCGGCGCGACCGAGACCGGCACGGCCTCCTCGCAGGTGCTGTCGGCGGCGCAGATGCTGTCGAACGACTCGAACCGGCTCAAGACCGAAGTCAGCAAGTTCCTGACCAACGTCCGCGCGGCCTAGGCTGGCAGGCACGGAATTCCTGAAAGCGGCGTCCGCGGACGCCGCTTTTTTTACGCGGGGAACAGCGGCTTCTGTCATCTTTCGGGCCTGAGCTGCATATCTGGAATGCGATTTCGCAGTGCGATAGCAGGGAAGTTACCGCAGGTGCCGCAGCGTCGTTGGCCATTTGTGCGGTCTTCAGGTAAATCAGCCGAGGAACCCGCGGGGGCGGTGTTTCCGGTCCCTGATCTGGAATTGCCCAACGAATGATTGCTCTGGTCCGTATTGCCCTGAGCCGGCCCTACACGTTTGTCGTGCTCGCGCTCCTGCTTCTGATCATCGGACCGCTGGCGGCGCTGCGGACGCCGACCGACATCTTCCCGGACATCCGCATCCCCGTGATCGGGGTGGTCTGGCAATACACCGGCCTGCCGCCCGACCAGATGTCGGGTCGCATCACCACGCCGTTTCAGCGCGCGCTGACGACGACGGTCAACGACATCGAGCACATCACCGCCAATTCCTATAACGGCTTTGGCATCATCAAGATCTTCTTCCAGCCGAACGTCGACATCCGCACCGCCAATGCGCAGGTCACCGCGATCTCGCAGACGCTGATCAAGCAGATGCCGCCGGGCGCGACGCCGCCTCTGATCCTGAACTACTCCGCCTCCACCGTGCCGATCGTCCAGGTGGCGCTGTCGGGTGATGGGCTGACCGAGCAGAACCTCGCCGATATCGGCATCAACCAGCTGCGTACGCCGCTGGTCACCGTGCCGGGTGCTGCGATCCCGTATCCGTTCGGCGGCAAGCAGCGCCAGGTCCAGATCGATCTCGACCCGACCGCGCTCCAGGCGAGGGGCCTGTCCGGCCAGGACGTCGCCAACGCGCTCGCGGCCCAGAACCTGATCACGCCGGTCGGCACCCAGAAGATCGGGCAGTTCGAATACAACATCCAGCTCAACAACTCGCCGCTGAAGATCGAGGAGCTCGGCAATCTGCCGATCAAGACCGTCAACGGCGCGATGGTCTATGTGCGCGACGTCGCGACCGTCAGGGACGGCAACCCGCCGCAGACCAACATCGTCCATGTCGACGGCAACCGCTCGGTGCTGATGATGGTGCTGAAGGCAGGCGCGACCTCGACGCTCGACATCATCGCCGGCATCAAGCAGAAGGTGATCGACGTCAAGGACCAGCTGCCGGACGCGCTCAAGATCGGCTTCATCGGCGATCAGTCGGTGTTCGTCCGCGGCGCCATCGAAGGCGTCGCGTTCGAGGGCGTGATCGCGGCGTTGCTCACCAGCGTCATGATCCTGCTGTTCCTCGGCAGCTGGCGCTCGACCGTGATCATCGCGGTCTCGATCCCGCTCTCCGTGCTCGGCGCTATCATCATGCTGTCGGCGATCGGCGAGACGCTGAACATCATGACGCTCGGCGGCCTCGCGCTCGCGGTCGGCATTCTCGTTGATGACGCCACCGTCACGATCGAGAACATCAACTACCATCTGGAGCAGGGCAAGCCGGTCGAGCAGTCGATCCTCGACGGCGCCAACCAGATCGTGACACCGGCCTTCGTCTCGCTGCTCTGCATCTGCATCGTGTTCGTGCCGATGTTCTTCCTTACCGGCGTGGCGCGCTTCCTGTTCGTGCCGATGGCGGAAGCGGTGATGTTCGCGATGATCTGGTCGTTCCTGCTGTCGCGCACG
This sequence comes from Bradyrhizobium sp. Kon69, assembly GCF_055807515.1. Lineage (NCBI taxonomy): Bacteria > Pseudomonadati > Pseudomonadota > Alphaproteobacteria > Hyphomicrobiales > Nitrobacteraceae > Bradyrhizobium > Bradyrhizobium sp. Kon69. Next base: position 121,604 of record NZ_JBVVOS010000005.1, read on the forward strand.
CTGGTGCCGACCATGGCCAATTACCTGCTGCAGCCGCATGTCCATCACGAGGACGGCCCGCCGAAGTCGCGCAATCCCCTGGTGTGGTTCCAGCGCGGCTTCGAGGCTCGCTTCGAGCGTATTCGCGGCGGCTACCACAATTTCCTCGGGCTCGCGCTCGCGCACCGTCCGGTGTTCGTGATCGGCTTCCTCTGCGTGGTCGGCGCGTCCTTCGCGCTGGTGCCGTTCCTCGGGCGCAACTTCTTCCCCGCGGTCGATGCCGGCAACATCCTGATGCACGTCCGCACCCAGGTCGGCACCCGCGTCGAGGAGACCGCGAACCAGCTCGCCGACGTGCAGAAGGCGATCCGCAAGCTGATCCCGGGCGAGATCGAAACGCTGACCGACAACATCGGCATGCCGATCTCCGGCATCAACATGACCTACAACAACACCGGCGTGATCGGCCCGCAGGATGGCGACATCCAGATCAAGCTGAAGGAAGGCCACAAGCCGACCGAGGAGCATGTGCGCGTGCTGCGTGAGCAACTGCCGCGGCTGTTCCCCGGCGTCAGCTTCGCCTTCCTGCCGGCGGACATCGTCAGCCAGATCCTGAACTTCGGCGCGCCGGCACCGATCGACCTGCAGATTCGCGGCGCCAATATCAGCGCCAACTTCGCTTATGCCAACAATCTGCTGGCCAAGGTCCGCAGGATTCCCGGCGTCGCCGATGCGCGCATCCAGCAGTCGCCGAACAATCCGACCTTCAACATCGACGTCGACCGCACCCGCGCGCAATATGTCGGCCTGACCGAGCGCGACGTCACCAACAGTCTCGTGGTCAACCTTGCTGGCTCCTCGCAGGTGGCGCCGACCTACTACCTCAATCCGGATAACGGCGTGTCCTATTCGATCGTGATGCAGACGCCGCAGTACCAGATGGATTCGCTCAGCGCGCTTCAGACGCTGCCGATCACGGCGGCCGGCAATTCGCAGTCGCCGATCCTCGGCGGCATCGCCGACATCAGGCGCTCGACCTCGAGCGCGGTGGTCTCGCAATACGACATCCAGTCGATGGTGCAGATCTTCGCCACGACCTCGGGCCGCGATCTCGGTGCGGTCGCGACCGACATCCGCCAGGTGATCGCCGACACCGCCAAAGAGGTGCCGAAGGGCTCTTCCGTGGTGCTGCTCGGCCAGGTGCAGACCATGAACAGCGCCTTCACGGGCCTGCTGTTCGGCCTGCTCGGGGCGGTCGTCCTGATCTATTTCCTGATCGTCGTGAACTTCCAGTCCTGGTCCGATCCGTTCGTGATCATCACGGCGCTGCCGGCCGCGCTCGCCGGCATCGTCTGGATGCTGTTCGCCACCGAGACGACGCTGTCGGTTCCGGCGCTGACCGGCGCCATCATGTGCATGGGCGTTGCCACCGCCAATAGCGTGCTCGTGATCTCGTTCGCGCGCGAGCGCTACGAAGAGCTCGGCGATCCCATCGCCGCGGCGCTGGAAGCCGGCTTCGTCCGGTTCCGCCCGGTGCTGATGACCGCGCTCGCCATGATCATCGGCATGGCGCCCATGGCCCTCGGGCTCGGCGAGGGCGGCGAGCAGAATGCGCCGCTCGGCCGCGCCGTGATCGGCGGCCTGATCTTTGCAACCTTCGCCACGCTGATGTTTGTTCCCGTGGTGTTCAGCATGGTACACAAGAAGCAAGGCGCCAAAGCCGCCGCCTCCCTGGAGACCCCGCATGTCGCCCACTGAATCCCGCTCCCCGGTGTCGCACCGGAAACTGGGCATCTTCGGCGTGGTGGCGCTGATCGCGGCGGGCCTGGTCGTGGGCACCGGCATCCGTGCCCGCGAGGAGCAGGGCTCCAAGCTGAAGGCCTGGACCGATGACCAGGCTGTTCCCAGCGTCGCGGTGACGCTGCCCAATGCCAAGGCTCTCAATGCGACCATCGATTTGCCGGGCCGTCTCGAAGCCTATTATCGCGCGCCGATCTTTGCCCGCGTTCCCGGCTATCTCAAAAGCTGGAGCGCCGACATCGGTGCGCGGGTGAAAGCCGGTCAGGTGATCGCCGAGATCGAGGCGCCTGACCTCGACCAGCAACTGCTTCAGGCCCGCGCCGACCTCGCCAGCCAGCAGTCCAGCGCCAGGCTGTCGGAAGCCACCCTCAACCGCCGCAAGACGCTGGTCGCCTCCAATTTCGTCTCCGCGCAGGAGATCGACGAGCGTACCGCCGATCTCTCCAACAAGAACGCGGCGGTTCGTTCGGGACAGGCCAATGTCGAGCGCCTCGAAGCGCTGGCCGGTTACAAGAAGATCACCGCTCCGTTTGACGGTGTGGTCACGGCGCGCGACACCGACGTCGGTGCGCTGATCAATTCAGGCGGCGGCTCGGGCCCGGCGATGTTCGTGGTCTCCGACATCACCAAGCTGCGCGTCTACATCAACGTTCCCCAGAACTACGTGCCCGCGATCAAGATCGGCGCCAAGGCCGCCATCGTGCTGCCGGAGTATCCGAACCGGACCTTCCAGGCGACGGTGGAGGCCTCCTCGCAGGCGGTTGACGTCGCCTCCGGCACGACGCGCATGCAACTCGGTCTCGACAATTCCTCAGGCGAGCTGATGCCCGGCGGCTACGCCAGCGTGAAGCTCAGCCTGCAGCGCGACTCCGCGCCGCTCAGCATTCCCGCCAGCGCGCTGATCTTCAACGGCAGCGGCCTGCGCGTCGCAACCGTCGGTCCGGACGACAAGGTGCTGTTCAAGCCGGTGACCATCGCGCGCGATCTCGGCCGCGAGATCGAGCTTGCCTCGGGAGTTGCAGCGGATGATCGCGTCATCACGGCACCACCGGACGGCCTTTCCGACGGCGACCAGGTCCGCGTCACCGGCGCCGGTGCCAAGGGCAAGCCGGCGACCGCGTCGGAGAAGCAGGCGCCGAAGGGGTAGCCTCATTTACCTCGCCCCGCTTGCGGGGAGAGGTCGATCGCGAAGCGATCGGGTGAGGGGGACTCTCCGCGAGTCCAACTCTTACCGTCCTCGCGGAGACTCCCCCTCACCCCCACCCTCTCCCCGCAAGCGGGGCGAGGGAGACCCCTACGCCACCCGCCACTCCGGCACGCCATCCGCGGCCATCGCAATCTCGCCGAGCGAGCCCACCGGCGTGCGGTCCATGTTCAGCACATGCGCCAACGTCGCGGTATCGCTCGCGGGAATCCGCGCCAGCGTGCGCCTGTCATCGTCCGTCCGCAGCATCACCACGCCGTGCTCGACATCGCCGCCCCGGCCGTAGAGCACCGTAAAGCTCTCGACCTTGCCCTTGCCCGAGACATCCGTGACGAACTCGGGCACCGCGCGCTTGTTGCTGTCCGCCGCCGCCTGCACGCTTGTCTCCTGTGCCAATGCTTCACGCGGCGGCACCTTCGACACCACCAGCGCATGATGCTTGGTGACGAAGCCGCCCTGGCCGTAGAGCAGGCCGAGCTTTGCGCCGTCGCGCACCCGCCGCACCATCGCGCAGGCTGCATGCGTCATGTAAGTGTTCAGCGGCGCGCCGAAGAAGGTGAGGCCGCCGGTCACGGTCGGCTGCACGTCGGCACCCAGGCCCAGCGTCCGCCGCGCCATCTTGGGCACGCACGGGAAGCAGCTATAGAGCTCGATCGCATCGAACTTCTTGCCGTCGCCGTCGGCGAGATCCATCACGGCCTTCAAGACGGCATTCTGCGAATGGCTCTCGTAAAACTGGTCGCGCAAGAGATAGTCGCGCGGCTCCTCGGCCGAGGCGCCGCCGAGCGGATGGACCAGCTTGTGATCGGCGATGCCGGCCGCGCGCGCCCTGGCGAGGCTGGTGAGCAGCAGCGCGCCGCCCATGTTGACGCTTGGGTTGGCAACCATCAGCTTGTTGTAGGGCCAGGCGATCAGGCGGTTGTCCGCCGTTGGCGTCGTAATCTCGTTGGGCGCATAGCGCCGCTTCAGCCAGGCGTTGGGATTTTGCGCGGCGGCCTCGGAATAGCGTGACCAGAGTGTACCCGACTCTGCCATCGCCTCGCGCGGTGTCTGGCTCCAATGGGCGGACGATGCCGCTTCATAGAACGGATAGACGGTCACGGGCCGGAACACGCCGAGCTTCACGGCCAGCGGTTTCTGGAACGCTGCGCCGCGTTTCGGCTCCTCGACGTCATGGGCGAACGGCGTCCACGACAGCTTCGCGCCGGCGCGCTCCGCCTTGGTCGCCGTCGACTGTGCCTCCGCGCCGCAAACTGCGGCAACACTGCATTCACCGCGCGCGATGCGCTTTGCGGCTTCGTGGATGTAGCGGATCGGGCTCTCGCCGCCGACCGGGCCGTAATAGCAATGCGCAGGCGTGGTGCCGAGCCGTTGCGCCAGCAGCTGCTCCGGATCGCGATAGCGCCAGCTCAGGAAGTTGACGACGTCGAGCGACTGCACCTCGCCGAGCAGCTTTGCGCCGGCATCAGCTTCCGCGCGCAGCAGCGCCTGTTCGAGCAGGTCGAGCGGCTCGAGGCCATCGGTGATCTCCTTGGGGCGGTCGACGATCTCGCCGACGCCGACGATGACGGGAATGCGGTCTTCGGGGGTATTGGTCTTGTCGGTCATGGCCTCAATTCACGATACCAGTTGTTTCGTCATTGCGAGCGTAGCGAAGCAATCCAGAAATCTACCCGCGGAAGCAGTCTGGATTGCTTCGCTGCGCTCGCAATGATGGTGTGTGGCAATCACTCCGCCACCAGCGCATTCATGTGCTCGACGGCTTCGGCAAACTCTTCCTTGAACTCCTGCACCACCGCGCCGGCCGATTTCACGCTGTCGATCAGGCCCACGCCCTGGCCGACGAAGTAACTCACGAGATCGCGCGCTTTCGCGTTGCCGCCCGCCGCCGCGCGGTCGATCGCGTGGAAGGCGTCGCGGCTGACGATGCTTTGCAGCGGCATCGGCAATGCACCGGGGCTCTCGGCTGCGCGGTCCCAGGCGTCGGTCCAGACCGAGCGAAGCTGCCGCGCCGGCTTTCCGGTGCGGCCCTTCGAGCGCACCGCATCGCGCGACGATGCCGCGATCATCTTCTCGCGAAAGATCTCCGTGGTCTCGGACTCGACGGTGGCAAGCCACACCGAGCCGGTCCAGGCGCCCGCGGCACCCATCGCCATGCAGGCCGCCATCTGCCGTCCCGTCATGATGCCGCCGGCCGCCAGCACCGGCACGTCGCGGATATTCTTGATCGCCTTGATCACCTCGGGCACCAGCACCATGGTCGAGACCTCGCCGCAATGGCCGCCGGCCTCGGTGCCCTGGACCACGAGGATATCGACGCCGGCCGCGACCTGGCGCAGCGCGTGCTCCTTGGCGCCGACCAGCGCCGCGACCGGCACGCCGTGCTTCCTGCCCATCTCGATCATGGCCTTCGGCGGCACGCCGAGCGCATTGGCGATCAGGCGGATCGGGTGCTTGAACGAGACCTCCAGCAGCTCCAGCGCCGTCCTGGCATCGAACGGCTGCGGCTGGTTGTCAGCCACCTCGGTGGTCGTGAGTTCGATGTCGTATTTCTTCAGGAGATCGCGCGTGTAGTTGCGGTGCTCCTGTGGCACGCGCGCTTCAAGGCTCTTCCAGGTGACGTTCTTCTCGCCCGCAGTCGAGATGTTTTCGGGGATCAGAACGTCGATGCCGTAAGGCTTGCCGTCGACGTGCTCGTCGATCCATTTCAGCTCGCGCTCCAGCGTATCCGGCGTGTGCACGGTCGCACCCAACACGCCAAACCCGCCCGCACGGCTGACAGCGGCAACGACATCGCGGCAATGGCTGAAGGCGAGCAGGGGGAAATCGATGCCCAGCATGTCGCAGATCGGCGATTTCATCGTTCCCTCCGGCGGCCTCGCGTTGCTGTCATTGCAATCTTGAGCGAAGGCTCATCGACGCTAGACCATCGTCTCGCGCCATGCCAATCCGGATTTGGCGGCGCATCTTGCGTGCACACGCCGTGTTGCGCGAAGCCGTACGCCTGGCTCGACAGATGCGGGCTCTGGTGCAGGTCGTCCTCGGCGATGTCGAATGCATGACGCGGTCGCGAGGCCCGCGCCGGACGCAGGGCCGGCAGGGCTTGCCATCGGCCGTCCGTGGGCTAATTAATGCAGACGCATCTTTTTCGCCGGAGCCCTCACATGACCGACACCCCCGCCTACGTGCCGCCCAAGGTCTGGACCTGGAACAAGGAGAACGGCGGACAGTTCGCCAGCATCAACCGTCCCATCGCGGGTCCCACCCATGACAAGGAGCTGCCGGTCGGCAAGCATCCGTTCCAGCTCTATTCGCTGGCGACGCCGAACGGGGTGAAGGTCACCGTGATGCTGGAGGAGCTTCTGGCGCTCGGCCACAAAGGCGCGGAGTATGACGCCTGGCTGATCAAGATCGGCAATGGCGACCAGTTCGGCAGCGGCTTCGTCGACATCAATCCGAACTCCAAGATCCCGGCGCTGATGGACCGCTCCGGCCCGGAGCCGATTCGGGTGTTCGAGTCCGGCTCGATCCTGTTCTACCTCGCCGAGAAGTTCGGTGCCTTCCTGCCGAAGGACATCAAGAGCCGCACCGAGGCGATGTCGTGGCTGTTCTGGCAGATGGGCAGCGCGCCCTATCTCGGCGGTGGCTTCGGTCATTTCTACGCCTACGCGCCGACCAAGATCGAATACGCCATCGACCGTTTCGCAATGGAGACCAAGCGCCAGCTCGACGTGCTCGACCGCCGGCTCGCCGACAACGAATATCTCGCGGGCAGCGAATACACTATCGCCGACATGGCGGTGTGGCCCTGGTACGGCGCGCTCGCCAAGGGGCTGGTCTATGGCGCCGGCGAATTCCTCTCGGTGCAGGACTACAAGAACGTGCAGCGCTGGACCGACCAGATCGCCAAGCGCCCGGCCGTCAAGCGCGGCCGCATGGTCAATCGCGTCTCCGGCGATCCCGCCAGCCAGCTCCACGAGCGGCATGATGCCGGCGATTTCGAGACCAGGACGCAGGACAAGATCGGCGAGGTGGCCGCGTCGTAGTCCCTTCGCCTCTCCCCGCGTGCGGGGAGAGGCCGGAATTTGCGCAAGCAAATTCCGGGTGAGGGGGACTCTCCGCGAGTCCGACTGACAGCATCCTGGCGGAGACTCCCCCTCATCCCAACCTTCTCCCCGCAAGCGGGAAGAAGGGGAAGAAAGATCACGCCATGCTGAGCTCATGGCGTCCCACCACCATCCAGTGCACCTCGTCCGGACCGTCCGCGAAGCGCAGATGGCGGACGTCCTGATACATCTCGGCGAGCGGGGTCCAGTGCGAGATGCCGGTGGCGCCATGCATCTGGATCGACTGGTCGATGATCTTGCAGGCGCGCTCCGGCACCATGGCCTTGACCATGGAGACCCAGACGCGAGCCTCCTTGTTGCCGAGCACGTCCATGGCCTTGGCGGCCTTCAGCACCATCAGCCGCATCGCCTCGATCTCGCAGCGCGCCTGCGCGATGATCTGCATGTTGCCGCCAAGATGGGCGATCTTCTTGCCGAAGGCTTCGCGGGTGAGGCCACGCTGCACCATCAAATCGAGCGCCTTCTCGGCCTTGCCGATGGTGCGCATGCAGTGATGGATGCGGCCCGGGCCTAGCCGAAGCTGCGAGATCTCGAAGCCGCGGCCTTCGCCGAGCAGAATGTTCTCCTTGGGCACGCGCACATTGTTGAAGCGCATGTGCATGTGGCCGCGCGGCGCGTGGTCCTGGCCGAATACGTACATGGGACCGAGCACCTCGACACCGGGTGTGTCGCGCGGCACCAGGATCTGCGACTGCTGCTTGCTCGGCGCCGCATCCGGATTGGTCTTCACCATCACGATGAGGATCTTGCAGCGGGGATCGCCGACACCGGAGATGTAGTACTTCTCGCCGTTGATGACCCATTCGTCGCCGACCAGCTTTGCGCTGGTCGAGATGTTCTTGGCATCGGAGGAGGCGACGTTCGGCTCGGTCATGACATAGGCGGAGCGGATCTCGCCGTTCATCAGCGGCTTCAGCCACTTCTCCTTCTGCTCCTTGGTGCCGACGCGCTCCAGCACCTCCATGTTGCCGGTGTCAGGCGCCGAGCAGTTCATGCTCTCCGAGGCCAGCGGGCTCTTGCCGAGCTCGGAGGCGATATAGGCGTAGTCGAGATTCTTCAGGCCCTGGCCGGTCTCGTCGTCGGGCAGGAAGAAGTTCCAGAGGCCTTCCTGCTTGGCCTTGTTCTTGGCCTTCTCCAGCACCTCGAGCTGCTTTGGCGTGAAGCTCCAGCGATCCTCTTTGCCTTCGCCGGCCTTGGTGAACTCGATCGACATCGGCTCGACGGTGTCGCGGATGAACTTCCTGACGTGATCGTAGAGCGGCCGCACCTGGTCCGACATCCTGAGGTCGTTAAGCTCGTCGCCGGGATTGAGGGTGTAGTTGGTGGTGCGGGGAATGTAGGTGTGTTTTGTCATTGTTCCTCCCGGGGGCGCTGAGATCGCGTCGAGCCGGAGAATAGTCGCAGCGTCGCCAAAGTGCGAGCGCGCATTTTCCAACGCGAGCCATGCCATGCGATGGAATATCGCGAGGGCGTTTGAAATGTTGTTTGAATGGGGCTGTTGAGGAGCCGTAGCCCGGATGAAGCGCAGCGCAATCCGGGACAGAGCGAGCGTTGCGCAACCCCGGATTACGCTGCGCTCCATCCGGGCAACGACCGTGCGTGTCGGCTCAGTTCGCCATCCGATGCATCGCGCAGATCTTGTTGCCGTCGAGGTCGCGCAAATAGGCAATATAGAGGTTGACGCCCGGGCCCTGGCGAATGCCGGGAGGATCTTCGCAAGGAACGCCGCCAGCGGCGATGCCGGCCGTATGCCATGCATTGACCTGCTCCGGCGAGTTGGCGGCAAAGCCAATGGTGCCGCCATTCGCAGGCGTCGCCGCTTCGCCGTTGATAGGCTTCGTCACCGAGAACACGCCGGTCTTGGTGATGTAGAAGATGCGATGGCCGTCGACGCGCGCTGGCCGCACCTCGAGCGTGGACAGCAAATTGTCGTAGAACGCCTTGGCCTTGTCGAGGTCGTCGGTGCCGATCATGATGTGCGAGAACATTGCCCATTCCCCTCAGAGTTTGTAGCCCGGATGGAGCGAAGCGTAATCCGGGTCTTGCTTACTTTGAAAATCCCGAATTGTGCTGCGCTCCATCCGGGCTACGAGACTCAATACGCCGTATAGCCGCCGTCGATCACGAACGTATCCGCGGTGTGATACGACGAGGCCTTGCTCATCAGATACACCGCGATGCCGCCGAAATCGCTGGCCTCGCCGAAGCGCCGCACCGGAATGCGCGGCATCACGTTGGCGACGAATTTCTCATTGGCCATCAGGCCCGAGGTCATGTCGCTCTTGATCCAGCCGGGCAGGATCGCATTCGCGGTGACGCCGTGGCGCGCCAACTCGACGCCGAGCGCGCGCACCAGCGCGTTGATCGCGGCCTTGGTCGCGGCATAGTGCTCGTTGCGCGCGGTGCCGAAGATCGAGGCGAGGCTCGAAGTCGCCACCAGCCGGCCGAAGGGATCGCCGGCCTCGGCGCGCTGGGTCATGTGTTTTGCGGCCGCCTGGAACGCGTGGAACACGCCGTCGAGATTGGTCGCAAACATCGTGCGCCATTCTTCCTCGGTGCGCTCGATGAAGGAGCGCCGGCCGCCGCCGCCGATGCCGGCATTGGCGAAGCAGCCGTCGACCCGGCCGAATGTATCGAGCGTGGCCTTCATCGCGGCATTGACCGAGGCCGGGTCGGTGACGTCGCAGACCCGCGCGTCGACCTTGCCTGATAACCCCGCCAGGCTCGCGGCAGCGGCCTTGTTCTTGTCAGGATTGCGACCCCAGATCGAGACATTGCAGCCCTGGCCGGCGAGCGCGTGTGCGATGCCGAGCCCGATGCCGCCATTGCCGCCGGTGATCACGGCGACCCGGCCTGAAAGGTCGAAAAGGTTCATGGCGCGTTTCCTTGTTTTTGCTTGGCGCGCATCAGCCGCTGCGCGCAAGATTGCTTGCTATGCTCCGATCACCATGGACAAGACCGCGCCAAAAATCAAATATGCGCCCCGGCAAAAGCAATTCCGGTCTGCGAAACTGACACAGGCCGCAACTCACGAGGAAACCATGCAGTTCAAACACGTCACGCTCGATCTCGATGGTTCGGTCGCGATCCTCAAGCTCGACCATCAGGAGGTGATGAACGCGGTCTCCGTGGACATGCTGGGCGGTCTCGCGGAAGCGCTCGACGCGATCGAGGAGAAGAAGGACGAGGTGCGCTGCGTCGTGCTGACGGGCGCGGGGCGGGCGTTCTGCACCGGCGCCAATCTGCAGGGCCGCAACAACCAGTCGAAGAAGACCAAGGCCGGCCTGACGCTCGAGACCGGCTTTCATCCCTTCCTGCGCCGCATCCGCAATCTGCATTGCCCGATCGTGACTGCGGTCAACGGTCCGGCGGCCGGCGCCGGCATGAGCTTCGCGTTGCTCGGCGACATGATTTTATGCGCGCGCTCGTCCTATTTCCTGCAAGCCTTCCGCCGTATCGGCCTCGTGCCGGATTGCGGCTCGACCTGGCTCTTGCCGCGGCTGATCGGCAAGGCGCGCTCGATCGAATTGTCGCTGATGGGCGAGCGACTTCCCGCCGAGAAGGCGCTGGAATGGGGCCTCGTCAACCGCGTCTATGATGACGGCGTGCTGATGGAGGAGGCGATGAAGCTTGCGCGCGACCTCGCCAGCGGCCCGACGGTCGCGCTGTCGCTGATTCGCAAGCTCTATTGGGACAGCCCGGAGAATTCCTTCGAGCATCAGCTCAATCTCGAATTCCAGTGCCAGCTCCGTGCTGGCGACACGGATGATTTCCGCGAAGGCGTCGGCGCGTTCCTGGAGAAGCGTCCGGCGCAGTTCAAGGGCAAATGATCGAGGCTGAGCTTTCCCGCAGCGTTGCGCGCTGGTGCGAGGGGGCGACCGGCGTGACCGGCGCGGCCAAGCTGTCCGGCGGCGCCAGCCAGGAGACCTGGCGCTTCGACATCGTGCATCCCGACCGGCCGATCGGTGCGATCTTGCGCCGCTCGCCGAAAGGCTATGGCGCGGCGCCGACGCGCGCGGCGGGTCTTGCGGCCGAAGCGCAACTGATGCAGCTCGCCTATGAGGCCGGCGTGCCGTCGCCGCGCGTGATGCATGTGCTGACGCCGGACGACGATCTCGGCACCGGCTTCATCATGCAGCGGGTCGAGGGAGAAACCATCGCGCGCAAGATCCTGCGCGACGACGAGTTCGCGGCGGCGCGGCCGCTTCTCGCACGGCAGATCGGCGGCGTGCTCGCGAAGCTGCACAGGCTACCAGGCGACAAATTGCCCGAGCTGCGCAGCCGGTCCGCGACCCAGGAGATCGGCGAGTTCGAACGCGACTATCGCAGCCTGGACTGGCCAAAGCCGGTGTTCGAATTGGCGCTGCGCTGGCTGCGCGACCACGATCCGGGCCCGTCGGCCGAGACCACGCTGGTGCATGGCGATTTCCGCAACGGCAATCTCATCATCGGTGCCGACGGCGTGCGCGCGGTGCTGGACTGGGAGCTCGCCCATCTCGGCGATCCCATGGAGGATCTCGGCTGGGTCTGCGTGAACTCCTGGCGCTTTGGCGAGATCGACAAGCCGGTCGGCGGCTTTGGCTCGCGTGAGGAGCTGTTCGCCGGCTATGAGGCGGCTGGGCGGAAGGTCGATCCATCGCGTGTCAAATTCTGGGAAGTGATGGGCACGCTGCGCTGGGGCATCATGTGCGGCGGCATGATGCAGCGCTTCCGCGAAAGTCCGGACCATTCGATGGAACGCGCCATGATCGGCCGTCGCGCCTCCGAGACCGAGATTGATCTGTTGCGGCTGCTGGCGCCGCGGGGGAGTTGACCATGCAGGACGAGCCGACACCGGTCGAGCTGACCAAGTCAGTCGCCGATTTCCTCCGCAACGACATCACGCCGCTGATCTCCGGCCACCAGGCCTTCAAGCTGCGCGTCGCCATCAACATCCTCGATCTCGTCACGCGGCAGTTGACGCGGGAGGAGGGCAGCGATGCTGCGGAGGTGGAGCGGCTGCGTGCGCTGTTCGGCATGGACGGCTCGGTGATCGATCTCAACCGCGCACTCGCCGAGCGCATCGCGAAGGGCGAGGTCGATCTGGCAACGCCGGGATTGGCCGAGCATCTGTGGGCGACCACGATGGACAAACTTGCGGTGGATCAGCCGAATTACGCGTCGTACAAACGCGAGCTTTCAAGAGACGGGTAGGGCGCAGCCCCAATGACGGTGCTGAGGCAAAGGCGTACTGTCTCCGCATCGTCATGCCCGGGCTTGTCCCGGGCATCCACGTTCTTCTTCGAGCGGCAAGGCGTGGATGGCCGGGACGAGCCCGGCCATGACGGAGACAATCCTACTTCCCCACCCATTTCGGCGGCCGCTTCTCCGCAAACGCTTTCGGGCCCTCGATGTAGTCCTGCGAGGCCACCATCGCCTTCACCGCCGGATAGTCGCGCTGCTCCTCGATCGCCTGCTCCAGCGACACGCCGAGACCCTTCTGGATCGCCTGCTTCGAGGCGCGGATCGACATCGGCGAATTCTTGGTGATCATCTCGGCCCAGCGCAGCGCGGCCGTGAGCGCCTCGCCCTGCGACACCACCTCGTTGACGAAGCCGAGGTCGAGTCCCTCCTTGGCGCTGACATGGCGTGCGGTGAGGATCATGCCCATGGCGCGCTTCAACCCGATCTGGCGCGGCAGCCGGTGCAGGCCGCCGGCGAGTGCGGCCAGCCCCACGCGCGGCTCGGGCAGGGCGAAGGTGGCGTTCTCCGAGGCAATGATGAGGTCGCAGGCCAGCGCGATCTCGAAACCGCCGCCCATGGCGACGCCATTGACCGCAGCGATGATTGGCTTGTCGCAGTCGAAGCGCGCGGTGAGGCCGGCAAAGCCGCCCTTGTCCCAGCCGCGCTTGCCGCCAGCCGCCTGCCATTTCAGATCGTTGCCGGCGCAGAACGCCTTGTCGCCGCTACCCGTGACGATCGCGATCCACTGCTCGGGATCGGCGGAGAAATCGTCAAATACCTTTTGCAGCTCGAAATGCGCGTCGGTGTGCAGCGCGTTGTAGACCTCGGGCCGCGACAGCGTCACGATCGTGATCGGCCCCTTACGTTCCACCTTGGAAAATTTCAGCTCCATCGCGCGCTCCCGCAGTTTCTCGTGAAGGAATATTGCCGGAATACTACCGCGCCTCCGCGCTAGAGCACCATCGAATTGCGCAATGCGCCTTGCGCATTCGGCACGCCTCCCATTGCTTGACTTGCGCGCGCTCTTCTCACCTTAATCGTGCGAAGCAAAGCTGCGCCCAGCGCCTTAACACAAAACGAAAAAACACCCGGGAGAGAGCCGTGGATTTCTCATTGCCTGCCGATCTCGTCGCCTATCTCGCGGAGCTCGACCGTTTCATCGAACGCGAGGTCAAGCCGCTGGAAGAGGCCGATGATAATATCCGCTTCTTCGATCATCGTCGCGAATGGGCCCGCACCGATTTCGAAAATGGCGGGCTGCCGCGGCACGAATGGGAAGCGCTGCTGCGCAAGGCGAAGGATCTTGCCGATGCCGCCGGTCATTTGCGCTTTGCGGTGCCGAAGCAATATGGCGGTAAGGATGGCTCCAACCTCTGGATGGCGGTGATCCGCGAGCACTTTGCCGCCAAGGGGCTCGGTCTGCACAACGATCTCCAGAACGAGCACTCCATCGTCGGCAACTTTCCCGTCGCCACCATGCTGGATCGCTACGGCCGCGACGACCAGAAGGCGATGATCGACGGCTCGATCAAGGGCAAGTATCGCATCACGTTCGGCTTGACCGAGCCAAATCATGGCTCCGACGCGACCCACATGGAAACGCGCGCGGTGCCGGCGACCCGCGACAACGTCAAGGGCTGGATCATCAACGGCGAGAAGATGTGGACCACCGGCATGCACGTCGCCACGCATTGCGCTCTGTTCGCGCGGACGTCAGGCAATGACGGCGACGCGCGCGGCATCACCTGCTTCCTGGTTCCAGCCAAGAGCAACGGCGTGAAGATTGAAGAGTACATGTGGACCTTCAACATGCCGACCGATCATCCTCGCGTCAGTTTCACGGACGTGTTCGTTCCCGAGGACGCGCTGTTCGGCGGGGTCGGCCGCGGCCTGTCGCTGGCGCAATGTTTTGTCCATCAGAACCGCATTCGGCAGGCGGCGAGTTCGTTGGGGGCAGCGGTCTACTGCATCAACGAGAGCGTAAAGTATGCGCGCGAGCGAAAGCCGTTCGGCAAGGCGCTGGCGGAGAACCAGGCGATCCAGTTCCCGCTGGTCGAGCTTGCAACCCAAGCCGAGATGCTGCGGCTGCTGATCCGCAAGACCGCCTGGGAGATGGACAAGCTTACCGAGGAGCAGATCGAGCGCACGCTTTCCGACCGCGTCTCGATGTGCAACTACTGGGCAAACCGCCTCTGTTGCGAATCCGCCGACCGCGCCATGCAGGTTCACGGCGGCATGGGCTACTCACGCCACAAGCCGTTCGAGCACATCTACCGCCACCACCGCCGCTACCGCATCACCGAGGGCAGCGAGGAGATCCAGATCCGGAAGGTGGCGGGATTTTTGTTCGGCTATATGGGGCCGGGGAAGCATTGACGGGGGCTCGCACGATATCTCTCCTGGGTCGTCCCGGCGAACGCCGGGACCCATTACCCTAGGGAGTAGTTGTAGCGCGAGACGGCAACTCCGAGTCTTCGCAAAACCCAATCCTGTGGTTATGGGTCCCGGCCTTCGCCGGGACGACGATGTGGATATAGCGGGCCTAATTCACCCTTCTATCCTTCCCCGCCCAATACGGCTCCCTCAATTGCCGCCGCAGAATCTTGCCTGACGGATTCCTCGGCAGCGCCGGCAAGAACTCCACGCTCTTCGGCGTCTTGAACCCGGCGATGCGCTCGCGGGTGAAGTTGATGATGTCGGTGGCGGTCGCCTGCTTGCCGGGCTTCATCACCACGACGGCCTTCACCGCCTCGCCCCATTTGTCGTCGGGGATGCCGATCACGGCAGCTTCCGCGACGTCGGGATGATCGCACAGCGCGCTCTCGACCTCGGCCGGGTAGATGTTCTCGCCGCCAGAGATGATCATGTCCTTGATGCGGTCGTGGATGTAGAGATAGCCGTCTTCGTCCATGTAGCCGGCATCACCCGTGCGCAGCCAGCCGTCGCCGCGCAGCGTCGCGGCGGTCGCTTCCGGCAGGTTCCAGTAGCCGGCCATGTTGGAGCCCGAGCGCGTGGCGATCTCGCCGACCTCGCGCGGCGGCAGCGGCTTGCCGTCGACATCGAGAATCGCGATCTCGATGCCCGGCAGCGCCTTGCCGGCCGAGCGCATCCGCTCCAGCCCCTCGACATGATCCTCCGGCGGCAGCGCGACGATGGTGCCGGTGGTCTCGGTCATGCCGTACATCTGCACGAAGCCGCATTTGAAGATCTCGATGCATTCCTTCAGCAGCGCCGCTGGGATCGGCGAGGCGCCATAGAGCATGTATTTCAACCGGGAGAAGTCCACCGTCTTGGCTCGCGGCTGCCGCACGACGAACTGCATCGCGGCGGGCACCATGAACAGCTTTGTGATGCCTGATAGCTCGAAGAAGTCCAGCACCTTGGTCGGATCGAACTCGCGCGCGATCACGCCGCGGGCGCCGTGGTAGAGTCCCATCACGCCCCAGCCGGAGCCGCCGATGTGGAAGATCGGCATCGCGACCAGCGACACGTCGTCGGTCGACCACCGGTTCCACTCGGGCTTGTCCTCGGCATTGCCGGTTTGCACGAGGTTGAGGAAGTTCGCATGCGACAGCATCGCGCCCTTCGGCTTGCCCGTCGTACCCGACGTATAGAGCTGGATCGCGATGTCCCGGGCCGTGATCGGCACCTTGGGATCGTCGCCACTCTGTGCATCGCGCCACGCCGCAAAGTCAGGCCATTCCGGTGCGCCGCCTTCGGTGGTGATGACGCTGCGCACGCCCGGCAACTGGTCCTTGATCTGGCGGACCTGGGTGATGAACTCAGGTCCCACGAACAGCACCGGCGCGTTGCAGTCGCTCACGATGAAGGCGACCTCGGGCCCCGCGAGCCGCCAGTTCACCGGCGCCATCACCACGCCGGCCTTCATCGCGCCCATCAGCAGCTCGAAATAGATGTCGCTGTTCTTGCCGAGATAGGCGATGCGCTCGCCCTTGTTCACGCCCATCGCGATCAGCGCATTGGCGACGCGATTGGTCTTGATGTCGAACTCGGCGAAGCTGGTGACACGACCTTCGAACTCGAAGGCGATGGCGTCGCCGCGGCTCCTCGCGCGCTCACGCACCATGTCGGCGAGATTGGCCAATGGCTGTGTGGTGGACATGTCTCTCCCGTGACGTCTTGTTTTTATGGGGCGGAGTGTGGCGTCATCCGCGGGCGATGACAAGACGGGAGAGGGTCGCGGCCCCGCTCTCTCAATGCGTCGTCCTGGCGAAAGCCAGGACCCATAGCCACAAAACGCAATTTGGCGAAGACTGGCCATGACCAATCTTCGCCAAAAAACATTCGGTGGTAATGGGTCCTGGCTTTCGCCAGGACGACTACGGAGAGAGCCTCACCCCCGCTTCGCCCGATCTTTCTCGTTCTGCGCCATGATGCTCTCGCGCGCGGTTTTCCAGTCGTCGTCGCTCCAGTCGCGGAGCTGGTAGAAATTGCCGCCCATCGCGAGCGCCTGGGCGCCGTCCATGGCGATGGTCTCGCCGCTGATCCAGTCGCAACCGCCGGAAATCAAAAACACCGCGACGTTCTGCAATTCCTCCATGGTGCCGACGCGGCCCATCGGGTTCATCGCCTTGGTGCGAGCACCGGCCTCGTCGCCCGGCTTGATGCGCTTGCTCATGCCCTCGGTCGGGATCTCACCCGGTGCGATCGTGTTCAGCCGGATGCCGTAGCGGCCCCATTCGGTGGCGAGCGACATCGTCATGGCATGGATCGCCGACTTGCTCATCGCCGACGGCACGACGTAAGGCGAGCCGTTGCGCACCCAGGTCGTGGTGATCGAGACGACGTTGCCGGGCTGCTTCAACGCGATCCAGCGCTTGCCGACCGCCTGCGTCACGTAGAACGTGCCGTGCATGACGATGTTGGCGACCGCGTCGAAGCCGCGCGGCGACAGCTCCTCGCTGCGCGAGATGAAATTCCCGGCGGCGTTGTTGATGAGGTCGGTGAGGGGGCCGTCGCGAAAGATGGTCTCGATCATCTCCTCGACCGCGAGCGCGTTGCGGATATCGACGCCGTGGCTGCTCACGCGGCCGCCATACTCCGCCATCAGCTCGGTCGCGGTTTCGTCGCAGACGATCTTGCGCCGGCCGCAGATGTGCACCTCGGCGCCGAGCTGGAGAAAGCGCGCCGCCATCGACTTGCCGAGCCCGGTGCCGCCGCCGGTCACGAGGATGCGTCGTCCTGCCAGAAGATTTTCCTTGAACATGGCTGTTTCCCCCGCAGTGATTGTCGGTTAATTGATCGATTGACTAAATCCGGCCGCCGTCGTCCTGTAAAGCGGCACCGAACAAGAACAGCAGGGAACCAGGGGAGAATTCATCCATGGAAGAGCGCGTCTCGATCTCGATTTCGGAAGGCGTCGCCGACGTGCGGCTGGTGCGCGCGGACAAGATGAATGCGCTGGATCAAGCCATGTTCGAGGCGCTTGTGGCCGCAACGGATCGGCTTTCGAAGGAAAAAGGCGTGCGCGTCGTGGTGCTGTCCGGCGAGGGCCGCGCCTTCTGCGCCGGTCTCGACATGGGGCGTTTTGCCGCCATGAAAGAGAAGGGCGGCAACGGAATTCCGGGTGGCGAAAATCGCGACCTCACCAAACGCACGCACGGCCAAGCGAATTTTGCGCAACAGGCGGTGTGGGGCTGGCGACAGCTTCCCGTGCCGGTGATCGCCGCGATCCAGGGCGTCGCCTTTGGCGGCGGCTTCCAGCTCGCGCTCGGCGCCGACATGCGCTTCCTCACCCCGGATACGCGGATGTCGGTGATGGAAATCAAATGGGGTCTGGTGCCCGACATGGCGGGCACGCCGATCCTGGCCTCGCTCGTGCGCGACGACATCTTGCGCGATCTCACCTACACCGGCCGGATCTTCTCGGCGCAGGAGGCGATGGCTTACGGTCTCGCCACGCGCATCTGCGACGACCCGCGCGCGAGCGCGCTCGACGTCGCGCGCGAGATCGCGGGAAAAAGCCCCGATGCGATCCGCGCCGCGAAACGCATGCTCAACAATCTCGCGGTCGATCCGGGCCCGGCGCTGCTCGCCGAATCCGTCGAGCAGCAGAAGCTGATCGGCAGCGCGAACCAGACCGAGGCGGTGCGTGCCAACCTGGAGAAGCGCGCGCCGAAGTTTGCGGACTGACAAACTCTCCGTCATGGCCGGGCAAAAGCGCGAAGCGCGTCTTCGCGCTAGATGTCCCGGCCATCCACGTTCTTGGTACGAAGCGGCAAGCAAGGACGTGGATCACCGGGACAAGCCCGGTGATGACGACTAACGGACATCGTCGCTAAACAACAAAGAAAAACAAATGAGCGAAACGTCAAATTTCCTCGGCATCGTCTCCGGCGGGCGCAGCCGCTCCCATATCGAGGTTGCTGATCGTGCCGACCGCATCGCGAGCGGTCTCAGCAAGATCGGCGTCAGGCAGGGCGATTGCGTCTGCATGCTGATGCGCAACGACATCGCCTTCGTCGAAGCCGCTTACGCCGCGATGCGGCTGGGCGCCTATGGCGTGCCGATCAACTGGCACTTCAAGCCGGAAGAGATCAATTACATCCTGAACGATACCGGCACCTCCGTGCTGATCGGGCATGCCGACATGCTGCATGCTTTGCGCGATGCGATCCCGAAAGGCGTCACCGTGCTCAGCGTGCCGACGCCGCCGGAGATCCTGTCCAGCTACAAGATCGATCCCGATCATCTGAAGACGCCGGACTTTGCGATCGATTTCGAGCCCTGGCTCGCGCAGCACCAGCTCTATGACGGTCCGTTCGTGCCGCAGCCCATGAACATGATCTACACTTCGGGCACGACAGGCCATCCCAAGGGCGTACGGCGCAACGCGCCGACGCCGGAACAGGCGGCCGCCGGCGAGCGCATGCGCGCGATGATCTACGGGCTGAAGCCCGGCGCCCGCACGATCCTGCCGGGTCCACTCTATCACTCCGCGCCGAACTCGTTCGGCATCCGCGCCGGCAAGCTTGGCGGCGCACTGGTGCTGATGCCGCGCTTCGAGCCCGAGGAATTTCTCGAGCTGATCGAGCGCTTTGAGATCGACACCATCTTCATGGTGCCGACGATGTTCATCCGCCTGATGAAGCTGCCGGAGGAGGTGCGCAAGCGATATGACGTCTCCTCGCTGCGCCACATCATCCACGCAGCCGCGCCCTGTCCGGCGGACGTCAAGCGCGCCATGATCGCGTGGTGGGGGCCGGTGATCTACGAATTCTACGGCTCGACCGAATCCAGCGCCGTCACCTTCGCGACCTCCGAGGACGCGCTGAGGAAGCCCGGCACTGTCGGCAAAATATCGCCCGGCGCCGAGCTGCGCTTCATCGGCGATGACGGACGCGTGCTGGGCGTGGGCGAGATCGGCGAGATCTACTCGCGCATGGTCGGGATGGCCGATTTCACCTATCACAACAAGCCGGAGAAGCGCGCCGAGATCGATCGCGACGGCTTCATCACCTCGGGCGACGTCGGCTATATCGACGAAGAGGGCTACGTCTTCATCTGCGACCGCAAGCGCGACATGGTGATCTCGGGCGGCGTCAACATCTATCCGGCCGAGATCGAATCGGTGCTGCATGCCGTCCCCGGCGTGCATGATTGCGCGGTGTTCGGCATCCCCGATGCCGAGTTCGGTGAGGCGCTGATGGCCGTGGTCGAGCCGCAGCCGGGCATCGCGCTCGACGCCGGCGATATCCGCGCGCGGCTGAAGACCTCGCTCGCCGACTACAAGGTCCCAAAGCACATCGAGATCCGCGCCGGGCTGCCGCGCGAAGATTCCGGCAAGATCTTCAAGCGCCGCCTGCGCGATCCCTATTGGGAGCAGGCGGGGCGGAAGATCTGACGGTGCGTAGTGCGTAGCCCGGGTGAGCGAAGCGATACCTGGGATAATAAGACCCGGATGTCGCTTCGCTCATCCGGGCTACACGAGCCCGCGAATACGTGAGCGGCTTCATGGACCGCAACCTCGCTCATCGTGCTATATAGACGGGATCATCGACCTCTGGATCATCCCATGGCTCCCGTTTCCATCCTGCTCAACCTGCTCTGGATCCTCATCGGCGGCGCCTGGATGGCGCTCGGCTGGCTGGTCGCCGCGGTCATCATGGCGGTCACGATCATCGGCCTGCCCTGGGCGCGGGCGGCGTTCAACATCGCGGTCTACACGCTGATGCCGTTCGGCTCGCGGGCGGTCAGCCGCTATGAGGTCACCGGCATGAGCGATATCGGCACCGGCCCGCTCGGGGTGATCGGCAACATCATCTGGTTCGTGCTGGCCGGCTGGTGGCTGGCGCTCGGCCATCTGCTCACCGCCCTGGCCCTCGCGATCACCATCATCGGCATCCCCTTCGCCTGGGCCCACCTCAAGCTCGCCGGTATCGCGCTCTGGCCGATCGGCAAGGTGATCGTGCCGGCTTAGGGGAGTTCGTAAGCGTCCCCGCGGCACATCCTTCGAGACGCCCGCCGCTGGCGGGCCCTCAGGATGAGGGCGGAACGGGTGGCTGCACCTGCAACTAATCCCGACGCAGTTCAGCCTCATCCTGAGGAGACCGCGAAGCGGTCGTCTCGAAGGACGAGGCGCTTGCTCGGGCCGTGGGATGGGTAGAGCGCCAGCGAAACCGCAATGCGTCAAATTTCATTGCAACTTTTTCCCGACCTCATTGTTGAAGAACGGGGGCGGACGCGGCCGCAATGTGCCGCGACTGGCTGGCCCTTGATCTCATTCTTATCGGGAGGCGATTGCATGAAGTGGCTTTGCTTGGTCGGCGTTGTGGCGGGAGCCGTTGCTTTGATACCCTCACCTTCTGTTTCGGCGATGCCTGTTGCCAAGCCGGGCGCACTGGGCGCGTCTCAGACTGACACCATCGAGGTCAAGGGCGGCCACGGACATGGCGGTGGCCACGGGTGGGGTCATCGCGGCGGCCGTGGTCATCATTACGGCTGGGGCAGAGGCCGAGGCCATCATTATGGCTGGCGGCACCATCACCACTGGTAAGCGTCAGTTTTGTCCCGAGATCGGAGTTGGTGATCACGTTTAATTCGGACCGCGAAGCACATCCGGGAGCTTGATCACCAACTAAGCTCGCAGAATGGGTAGAGCGTCAGCGAAACCCATCAGTCCGTTTGCCGATGTCGAAGCATGATGGGTTTCGCAAGGGCTCCAGATTAAGACGACGATGCGATCCCTTGTTCCAACAACACTCTGGCTGCCTCGCGGTTAGCCTCGACGATGGCGGGATCACGCGTTGACTGTGCGATCACGAGCGAGCCTTCGAACAGCGACAGGATCTGGATCACGGCCCTTTCGGGTTTGCTCAATGACAAGGGCTCAATGAGTAACGCAACGAAGTCGTGCAACTTCAAAAAATACGCTGCGATGGTCGCCTCTACGCCCGGCGAGTTTGCCTCCGGGCCGAATTCGGCCATGCCTTTCGCGAACGGACAGCCGCGGAACGAAGGCGCAAGGAGCGGTTGTTCGAGTGCATCGAAAACAGCGAGAACGCGCTCCACTGGCGTGAGACCGGCTCGCTCGGTGGAGGTCGAAAGCATCTGAAACCAAACGGCGCTCTTGTAGCGCAGGTAGGTGGCGATGAGGTCGGCCTTCGAGGGAAAGTGCTTGTAGAACGTCATCTTGGCCACGCCGCTTTCGGCGATGATCCGGTCGATTCCGACAGAGTTGATGCTGAACCGGTAAAACAGGTCGGACGCCGTCTTCAAAATGCGCTCGCGCGGGGCGAGCGCATCGAGCGGTTGAATATCCACGTCCACGAAATCAAGCACCGTGCCCATCGATCGTCCTTAACCCAGCCGTTTGCGTCACTGGACAGACTATTCTGTCAACTTAGAGATTGCAAAGACATACAGGTCTGTCTATACACCCGTCGTCCCTTGGATTTCAGAGAAAGATCATGAGATGAGCGGAAAAGTTGTGGTTGTGACGGGTGCGAGCAGTGGTTTTGGAAAACTCACCGCCTTGGAACTCGCAAGGCGGGGGCACACGGTGGTTGCTACCATGCGCGATGTCGCAGGAAGAAATAGCCGTGTTCGCGACGTGCTTGTCGAAGTGGCAAAGGCTGAAGGGCGTGCGCTCCAGGTCCTCGAGATGGACGTCGCCGACGAACAATCCGTCAACGCCGCGACCGCGGATGTCATCCGGCAGCACGGCAGGGTCGATGCCCTGGTCAACAACGCCGGAATGATGCCCGTCGGCGTCACGGAAGCCTATACCGTCAAGGATATCGAAGCGCAGTTCGCCGTGAACTTCTTCGGCGCCGTTCGCACCGATCGTGCCGTTCTGCCGCACATGCGGGCCGCCGGCAGCGGCGTCCTCGTCCATGTCACGTCGCTCATGGGTCGGGTGGTCTTCCCGTTCTTCGGTGTCTATTCCGCCAGCAAGTTCGCGCTCGAAGCGCTTGCGGAAGCCTATCGCTACGAGCTTTCGAGCTTCGGCGTCGATTCGGTCATCGTCGAGCCAGGCCCGTTCCCGAGCAACCTTCTTCCGTCCAGCCCGGAAGCATCCGACCAGGCCGTGCTGAAAACCTATGGCGGTGTTGCCGCGATCCCAGGTCAGATCAAGCAGCACTCCAACGATGGAAACGATCCGCAGAATCCGCCACAGCCCCAGCGCGTCGCGAATGCAATCGCGCAGCTGGTCGAGGCCACGGAACGGCGGCCTCTGCGGACGGTCGTGATGCCCGAAGGCATGGATTTCGGCGTCGAGCGCCTGAACGAGGCCGTCGCCCCGATCCAGAACGATCTCCTTCGCGCGCTCGGCATGGCGAGCATGATTTGACGGGAAGGCGATAAGCACACTGTCAGTTCGTAGGAAGGATAGAGCGTGAGCGAAACTCATCAATCCGTCCGCCGATGACGGGGCATGATGGGTTTCGTAACGGCTCAACCCACCCTACGCGCTGCAATTTCAACGAAACCCGACGTGGCTCAGCCTCATCCTGAGGAGACCGCGAAGCGGTCGTCTCGAAGGACGAGGCGCTTGCTCAGCTCGTAGGACGGGTAGAGCGCATGCGAGAACGTTCTACCTTGAACGACGCGCGACTTGGATTGCTGTATCGATCAGAGATGCTGCAACTTCCTTGCCGAACGTGTTGATGGTGATTGGACCGTCATCGGGCACGCTAACATCAAAGAGCACACCCCCGTCGTCCGAAAGGATTTCCATACGAATGCCGTCAAAGTCGACATCGCTCGCCCATCGATATTTCACAGTTCGGTTCTCGACTGTCAGCGTTCCCATGCTGAGTGCTTATCAAAATGCGCGATTCAAGCAAATCCGTGGGGGACGGGCCGCTTGGAAATGGCAGAGTGGGAGATTGCAGCTTCACAGTACCAGAGCCGACACACGCTCAGGCACCGCGTCCACCATCCCTCGCGTTGCCTGACGGGCAAAACACGCCACATGCACGTCAAGCACAAGACCGTCTAATATTCTGATTGACCGAATTCATCTCTTCGGGTAAACCGCAAAGCATCCCGGCCCGCTAAAAAGGGCGTTTCGCGATCGTCACGATACGTGAGCCGGGACGCGATGGACGCGGCAGCGCCGGCGCGTGACGAGGTGGCAGGGCGGGCGACCCCCGTGAGCCATCGCGATCCGCGCGAACGACCCGGCGCGGTCACAGCGGTTCTTTTCGGCTTCGGGAGCGAGCACGCGCAAGCTTCCGGAGGTCCGGGGAGGGACGTCCGCGGACGGCAAAAGCGTGTGGTCCTGACGCCCGGGGTCTGTGCGTCAAGGCTTGCGGTGATGTGCGGCCCGACCGGGTGCGCGCATCGTTCATCCGCAAGGCGACGGGGGCAATAGTGCATCGCTCCCTGGGGAGAGCGCGCCATAAGCCGTAAAACCATTGCGCAGGGAAGGCCGGATGTTCCGGCATCACCTGTGGTCACCCCCGCGTGCGTTTTTCGCGTGCGGACCCTGGGTGCCAGCCGGCGCCCGGCCTTCCCTGCGCCCTTCCTTTGCGATGAGGGCGAAACGGACAGCAAAACTCGGGCGCTCGCGCCGCGAGACCGCGAATGTATGTCTGCGCCCGTCAGCAAGGCGCATTCCCACCCATGATCGGTGATGTTGCCGCGCCGCCCCCAACTTCATCTTGCGCTGCGGCAAAAAACTTGCACACTCGGCTGAGCCGGGCAATCAAGTGAGCTCGACAAGGGGAGCGAGCCAATGTCCCTCCAGACCATATCATCCGACAGCGCCGATCAGCGCCCCAACCGCCCCGAGGACGTCCTGGCGCTGGAGGCAGATGCGCGGCTGCGAGACGATATCCGCCTGCTCGGGCGCATCCTCGGCGACACCGTGCGCGACCAGGAGGGGCCTGAATTGTTCGATCTGGTCGAGCGCATCCGGCAGACCTCGATCCGATTCCACCGCGATGAGGACCGGCTCGCCCGTCGCGAGCTCGAACAGATCCTCGACAGCATGTCGACTTCGGAGACCGTGCGGATCGTCCGCGCCTTCAGCTATTTCTCCCACCTCGCCAACATCGCCGAGGATCAGAACAACATCCGTCAGATGCGCGCCAACAAAGGCGGCGGCTCCGGCGTGCTGGCCGAGACGCTTGCCCATGCCAGGGCGGCGGGCATCGGCGCCGATGCCCTGCGCAATTTCTTCAAGAGCGCGCTGGTCAGCCCGGTCCTGACCGCGCATCCGACCGAGGTCCGCCGCAAGAGCACGATGGACCGCGAGATGGAGGTCGCCGCCCTGCTCGATCGTCGCGAGCGCGTCGCGCTGACGGCGGAGGAGGCCGCCGCCAGCGACGAGCAGCTCCGCCGCGAGGTGCTGACGCTGTGGCAGACCAACCTGCTGCGCCGGACCAAGCTCACCGTGCTCGACGAGGTCGCCAACGGCCTGTCGTTCTACGATTACACGTTTCTGCGCGAGGTGCCGCGGCTGGTCAACACGCTCGAGGACCGGCTGGAGGAGGGCGGCGAGCAGGCGGCCGGCGAGCTCGCCTCGTTCCTGCGCATGGGCAGCTGGATCGGCGGCGACCGCGACGGCAATCCCTTCGTCACCGCCGACGTGATGCGCGGCACGCTGCGGCTGCAGTCGAGCCGGGTGATGCAATTCTATCTCAATGAGCTGCATGTGCTCGGCTCCGAGCTGTCGATCGCAGCGCATCTCGCCGACGTCTCCGAGGAGCTGCGCACGCTGGCGGAGCGCTCGCCCGATACCTCGCCGCACCGGAGCGGCGAGCCGTATCGCCTCGCGGTCTCTGGCATCTATGCGCGCCTGACCGCAACGGCCGAAATGCTTCAGGTCGAGATCACGCGCCGGCCGGTCGGCAAGGGCGCGCCGTATGACAGCGTCGGGGAGTTCAAGGCCGATCTCGACGTGCTGCACCGCTCGCTGATCTCCAACAACGCCGGCGTCATCGCCCGCGGCCGGCTGCGGCGGCTGCGCCGTGCGGTGGACTGCTTCGGATTCCATCTGGCCCGGCTCGATATCCGGCAGAATTCGGCGGTGCACGAGCGCACCATTGCCGAGCTGATGGACGCCGCCAACCCCGGCATGTCCTATCTCGCGCTCGGCGAGGACGCGCGCATCTCGCTGCTCACCAACGAGCTGCGCTCGACGCGCTCGCTGGTGTCGCCATTCGTCAAATACAGCGACGAGACCATGGGCGAGCTCAATGTCTTCCATGCGGCCGCGGAGGCGCACGCGAAGTTCGGCTCGGATGCCATCCCCCAATGCATCATCTCGATGTGCAAGAGCATGTCCGACATGCTCGAGGTCGCGGTGCTGCTGAAGGAGGTGGGGCTGGTGCATCCCTCCGGGCGCAGCGCCATCAACATCGTGCCGCTGTTCGAAACCATCGAGGATTTGCAGGCGTCTTCCACCATCATGGACCGCATGCTCTCGCTGCACGATTACCGCCGGCTGGTCGACAGCCGCGGCAGCGTGCAGGAGGTCATGCTGGGCTATTCCGACTCGAACAAGGACGGCGGCTTCGTCACTTCGGGCTGGGAGCTCTACAAGGCTGAGATCGGCCTCGTCGATGTGTTCGAGCGCCACGGCGTGCGCCTGCGTCTGTTCCATGGCCGCGGCGGTTCGGTCGGCCGCGGCGGCGGCCCGAGCTACGATGCCATCGTCGCCCAGCCAGGTGGTGCGGTGAACGGCCAGATCCGCATCACCGAGCAGGGCGAGATCATCTCGTCGAAATATTCCAACGCCGAAGTTGGCCGCAACAATCTGGAGATCCTTGCCGCCGCGACTCTGGAGGCGAGCCTGTTGCATCCGCGCCAGAGCGCGCCGCGTCGCGAATATCTGACCGCGATGGACGAGCTTTCAAGTCTCGCCTTCAAGGCCTACCGCGGCCTCGTCTACGAGACCGAGGGCTTCGTCGATTATTTCTGGGCGTCCACCGTCATCAACGAGATCGCGACGCTCAACATCGGCAGCCGTCCGGCCTCGCGCAAGAAGACCCGCGCGATCGAGGATTTGCGGGCGATCCCCTGGGTGTTCTCCTGGGCGCAATGCCGCCTGATGCTGCCCGGCTGGTACGGCTTTGGCAGCGCCGTCGAGCAATGGATCGCGGAGCATCCCGACAAGGGCATGCCGTTCCTCAAAGAGCTCTACAAGGAATGGCCGTTCTTCCGCATGCTCTTGTCGAACATGGACATGGTGCTGGCGAAAAGCTCGATCGCGATCGCCTCGCGCTATGCCGAGCTCGTGCCCGACGAGGCGCTCCGCGAAAAAATCTTCGGCCGCATCCGCCGCGAATGGCATTCCTGCATCGAGACGCTGCTGGACATCATGGGCCAGGACCGGCTGCTGCAAGGCAACCCGCTGCTGGAGCGCTCGGTGCGTCACCGCTTCCCCTATCTCGACCCGCTCAACCACGTGCAGGTCGAGCTGCTGAAAGAGCATCGCGCGCAGAACCCGGATGAGCAGGTGCTGCGCGGGATTCAGCTGACGATCAACGGGATCTCGGCGGGGCTGAGGAACACGGGGTAGTTCACGGCGGCCACATCCTCAGTCGTCATGCCCGGGCTTGTCCCGGGCATCCACGTTCTCAGTGCCGCGCGTCAAGTCGTGGATGGCCGGGACAAGCCCGGCCATGACGAGTGGAGAGGGCGGTGTCCCCTCAACAGAAATGCGCGCCCTGCGTTTCCACATACACCGCATAGAGCGACTGGCTCGCGGTCATGAACAGGCGGTTGCGCTTCTTGCCGCCGAAGCAGACATTGGCGCAGGTCTCGGGCAACAGGATCTGCCCGATGCGCGCGCCGTCGTTCGGCGCGAACACCTGCACGCCGTCATAGCCGGGTCCGACCCAGCCGGCGCCGACCCAGATGTTGCCCTCGGTGTCGACGCGCAGCCCGTCGGGGAAGCCTGACTTGCCGTCGAGCGTCATGTCGATCAGCTTCTTCGGGTTCGACAGCTTCGCCCCATCGATGTCGTACGACCACACCACGTTCTTGGCTTCGGGATAATGCGTGATGCCGGTGTCGCAGACATAGAGCTTCTTGTAGTCGTGACTGAAAGCGATGCCGTTCGGCTTGAACGGCTCGTCGGCGACCTTCGCGACCTGGCCGCTCTGCGGATCAATGCGATAAACCGCTTCCTTCTGATACGGCTGCAGCGAGCCGGTATTGGCAAGCTTGCCCTCGTAGATGCTGATCGCGCCATAGCCGGGATCGGTGAACCAGATCGCCTTGTCGTTGGGATGCACCACCATGTCGTTGGGACCGTTGAGCGGCTTGCCGCCGGCCTGCTCGGCCAGCGTCGTCACCGAACCGTCGTGCTCGTAGCGGACGAGCCGGGTGCGCTCGGCACTGAGCTGGCGCCCCTCGGTGTCGAACGAGTTGCCGTTGGCTTCGTTCGACGGCTTGTGGAACTGCTCGGAGATATGACCGTCGTCATCGAGGTAGCGCAGCTGCCGGTTGGCCGGGATGTCGCTCCAGACCAGATATTGCCCTTGCGCATTCCACGCCGGCCCTTCCGCCCACAGGCAGCCGGTGTAGAGCCGCTTGATTGCGGTGTTGCCGACCTTGGCCTTGAAGCGCTTGGGGTCGATGGCGATGATGTCAGGATCGGGATAGCGCTGCGGCTCGGCGTTGGCGCCGAAGTCGCGGGCGTCCGCGCGTGAGGCGAGCAGGGCCGATGCGGCGACGGTCGCGGCGCCCTTGAGCAGCGTACGGCGGGCGAGGCCGCTGCTTGCAGTCGTGTCGTCGGAGTTGGTCAGTATTCTTGTCATGGTTTCCTCCCAAAGTTGTGTTGGGAGGAAATGATCCGCCAGCAATCGGGCGTAAAGCGGAGCGATCTCCGGACTCAGATAACCGGAGATCGCAGGGCAGAAATGCCGGAAATGCGGCCAGACGGGATTCCTTACACGGGATCCCACGGGAAGATATCGGCGGAGCGGTCGAGCTTGTAGAACGAGCCCTTCAGCGCCGGCATGCCGTGTTCCGCGATCGATTGCGGCGTCCAGCCTTCGCTGCGATGCACCGAGCGCAGCGGACGGTTCTGGCTGAACAGGAACAGCTCGTTCATGCGTGCGCCAAAGATCTGCCCGGAGACGTCCTTGGCCGCGTCGGAGAGCAGATAGGCGCAGACCGGCGCGATCTTCTCCGGTCCCATCTGCTTGATCTTCTCGACCCGCGCCTTCTCGGCTTCGGTCTCGGTCGGGATGGTGCCGATCATGCGGGTCCAGGCGAACGGCGAGACGCAGTTGGAACGGACGTTGAAGCGACCCATGTCGAGCGCAATCGACTTCGACAGGCCGACGATGCCGAGCTTGGCGGCGGCGTAATTGGCTTGGCCAAAGTTGCCGATCAGGCCGGAGGTCGAGGTGAAGTGCACGAACGATCCGGACTCCTGCTCGCGGAAGATTCGCGCTGCGGCGTGGCTGACGTAGAACGAGCCCATCAAATGCACCTTGATGACGGCCTCGAACGCTTCCACGCTCATCTTGTGGAAGATCATGTCGCGCAAAATGCCGGCATTGTTGACCACGCCGTCGAGCCGGCCGAAATGATCGGTCGCGGTCTTCACGATCTTGCTGGCGGGGATGGCTTCGGCCACCGACTCGAAATTGGCGACGGCGGTGCCGCCGCGCTTCTTGATCTCCTCGACCACTTCCTCGGCGGGCGCGGCGCTGGTGCCGGCGCCGTCAGCGGCGACGCCGGGATCGTTGACGACGACCTTGGCGCCTTCGCCAGCGCACAGCAGCGCGATCTCCCGCCCGATGCCGCGGCCTGCGCCGGTGACGATGATAACCTTGTCTTGCAGTGATTTGCTCATGTGGATTCTCCTGTTGTCTTACCTCGCC
The DNA here is from genome assembly GCF_055807515.1 of Bradyrhizobium sp. Kon69. Classification (NCBI taxonomy): domain Bacteria; kingdom Pseudomonadati; phylum Pseudomonadota; class Alphaproteobacteria; order Hyphomicrobiales; family Nitrobacteraceae; genus Bradyrhizobium; species Bradyrhizobium sp. Kon69. The sequence continues at coordinate 151,246 of NZ_JBVVOS010000005.1, forward strand.
CCGCTTGCGGGGAGAGGTCGGATCGCATCGAAGATGCGATCCGGGTGAGGGGGGACTCTCCGCGAGTCAGAGTGTGTGGAAGCAGCCCCTCACCCCAACCCTCTCCCCGTAAGAACGGGGAGAGGGAGAGGCGAGCAGCTCATTACCTCTCGTTCGTAAACACGATCGTGCCCGACGCGGCGAACATGCCGCCGACGCCGTGGCACACCGAAATCTTTGCATTCGGCACCTGCGCCGGTGCGATACCGCGCATCTGCCGCACGCTCTCCTGGAGCGCATACATGCCGTACATGCCCGAATGCATGTAGCTCAATCCGCCGCCATTGGTGTTGAGCGGAAGCTTGCCGCCCGGCCGCGTATTGCCGTCGGCGATGAACTTGCCGGTCTCCTCGTGCGGCATGAAGCCGAGATCGCCGAGGCCGAACAGCGGCAGATGCGCAAAGGCGTCGTAGATCATGAGATGGTCGACGTCCTTATGCGCGATCCCGGCTTCCTTGAAGGCGAGAGGACCGGCGGTCTTGAACGCGCGCGAGGAATTAAAAGTCTCCATTTGGCTGACCATCGGCGTCTCCACGCTCTCGCCGGTGCCCATGATGTAGACCGGCTTGCGCGGAAAATCCTTGGCACGGTCCGCCGAGGTCAGGATCAGCGCGCCGCCGCCGTCGGTGACGAGGCAGCATTGCAGCAGGCGGAACGGATAGGCGATCATGCGCGAGTTGAGGACGTCGGCGACCGTGATCGGATCCTTCATCATCGCGCGCGGATTCTTCGCCGCCCATTCCCGCTGCACCACCGCGACCGAAGCGAGCTGCTCGTGCGTGATGCCGTAGGTCTTCATGAAGCGCAGCACGGGGATCGGGAACATGCTGGGCGGGCCGTAGGCGCCGAACGGCGCCTCGAACTGGCCTTGCAGGCTGTCAGGGGGAATCGAGCGCGGCGCCTTGCCGATCATCGACTTGCCGCTCTCGGCATGGGTGATCAGCACGGTCTTGCACAGGCCGGCCTCGATCGCCGCGGCGGCATGGCGGACGTGCAGCATGAAGGAGCAGCCGCCGACCGAGGTGCCGTCCACCCAGGTCGGCTTGATGCCGAGATAGTGGCAGACCTGCTGCGGCGTTTCGACGGCGGTGGCGAAGCCGTCGATGTCGGACAGCTTCAGTCCGGCATCGGCAATGGCATTGAGCGCCGCATCCGCGTGAAGCTGGAGCTGCGAGACGTTGGGGATGACACCGAGTTCGGTGGTCTCGGCCGCGCCGACGACGGCAACCTGATTGCTGCGCATGGGCTTACCCCTTCGCCGGACGGAATACGGGAAGGGTGGTCTTGTCGTCGAGTGCCTCGAAGGCGACCTCGAGCTTCATGTCGAGCTCGAGCGCCTCCGGCGTCTGCGGGCAGTCGATGATGTTGCTCATCATCCGCGGCCCCTCGGCAAGCTCGACCACTGCGATGGCGTAAGGCGGCGTGAAGCCGGGCGCGGCGGGACGGTGGTTGATCACGTAGCTGTAGAGAAAGCCCTTGCCGCTCGCTTTGAAGATGCTGACCTTGCGCGAGGCGCAGGACGGGCAGAACGGGCGCGGCGGGAAATAGACATGCGCGCAGGCGTCGCAGCGCTGCAGGCGCAACTCGCCCGCCTTGGTGCCGTCCCAGAAATGCTGGGTCTCGGGCGTCGGTTTCGGTCGCGCGCGCTGCGGTTCGGCCATCTCGGCAGGTCCTCCCAAGGCCAAGCTGAGCCCGGCTGTTGCGATCTTGATGCGACAATCGACCATGGCGCGTCAACGGTCCAGCAATGCGCATGCATGCCATCATGCGCACAATGCTTGTGTCGAACTGAGGCAGCGCTATACATTGCGCGCAAATATTCCGTGAGACAGACATGCCCGATTTTTCGACACTGAAGAAGCTCGCCGAAGACCTCGAAAGCGGCCGCACCACCTCCCGCAAGCTGGTCGAGGCTTGCATCGCCAAAATCGCCGATCCGGCCGGCGAGGGGCAGCGCGCCTTCATCCATGTCGACAAGGACGCCGCGCTCGTGGCGGCGGATGCGATGGACGGTTTGCGCAAGGTGAAGGCGGCGCCGTCGCGCTACGCCGGTATCCCGGTCTCGATCAAGGATCTCTTCGACATCAAGGGCCAGGTGACGCGCGCCGGCTCCCGCGCGCTGGATGATTCCTCGCCGGCCGAACAGGATGCCCCCACGGTGGCGCGGCTGCGCAAGGCCGGCTTCGTCGTGATCGGGCGGACCAACATGACCGAGTTCGCCTATTCCGGCATCGGCATCAATCCGCATTACGGCACGCCAAAGGGCGTCTGGAACCGGGCCGAGGGCCACGTGCCCGGCGGCTCGTCCTCGGGCGCCGCGGTTTCCGTGCTCGACGGCATGGCGCATGGCGCGCTCGGCACCGACACCGGCGGCTCCTGCCGGATTCCGGCGGCCTATAACGGCATCGTCGGCTACAAGCCGACGCAGCGGCGCGTGCCGCTCGACGGTGCTGTGCCGCTGTCGTTCTCGCTCGACAGCATCGGGCCGCTGGCACGATCGGTCAGTTGCTGTGCCATTCTCGATGCCGTGCTCGCGAACGAGCCGATCGCCCCGCTGAAGCCTCGCCCGGTCAAGGGCATGCGGCTGGCGGTGCCGACCACGATCGCGCTCGACGACCTCGACGCGGCTGTGGCCTCGACATTCGAGCGTGCACTCAAGAGCCTTGCCGATCACGGTGCGATCATCGAGCGCATCGAGATGGCCGAATTCCACGACATCGGACCGATGAACGCCAAGGGCGGCTTCGCGGCTTCCGAAAGCTACGCCTGGCATCGCTACCTCCTCACGTCCAAGGGCGACGTCTACGATCCCCGAGTCTCCGTGCGCATCATGCGTGGCGAGGCGCAGAGCGCGGCGGACTACATCGATCTTCTCCACGAGCGCCGCTCGCTGATCGCCCGCGTCAATGCGCGCATCGCGCCCTATGACGCGCTGGTGCTGCCGACCACCGCCAACACGCCGCCGAAAATTTCGGACCTTGCCGACGACAAGGCGTTCACCAGGGAAAACCTGCGGGCGCTCCGCAATTGCACCCTGATCAACATGATCGACGGCTGCGCCATCTCGCTGCCTGCGCATCGCGAGGGCGAGATTCCCGTCGGCCTGATGCTGGCGGGCGCGGGCGGATCGGACCGCCGTATCTTCGAGCTTGCTGCCGGCATGGAGGCCGTAATTCGTGTTTGACCTGACTTTCACCGTCGACGCCCAGGACACCACCACGCCGCTGACGCTGGCGATCGACCAGATGGTCATCGCCGGCTGGACCGGCCGCGATCCGGTCGCGCGCGACAAGCACATCAAAGAGCTGCAAGAGATGGGCATCGCCCCGCCGGCGTCGACGCCGATCTACTACCGCGCCTCGGCACGGCGCCTGACGATGGAAGACAGCATCGAGTGCACCGGCGGCGATTCCAGCGGCGAGGTCGAATTCGTGCTGATCGGCTGGCAGGGGCGTATTTTCGTCGGTTGCGGCTCCGACCACACCGACCGCAAGGTCGAGGCCTACAGCGTCACGGTGTCCAAGCAGATGTGCGACAAGCCGATCGCATCCACGCTGTGGGAGCTTGAGGACGTCATCGGCCATTGGGAGAGGATGATCCTGCGCTCCTGGGCCACGATCAAGGGCGAGCGCGTGCTCTACCAGGAGGGCACGCTCGACGCGATGCTGCCGGTCGCTGACTTGATTGCGCGTGGCTTCGGGGGAGGGAAATTTCCCGACGGTTGCGCCATGTTCGGCGGCACGTTTGCGGCGAAGGGCGGTATCCGCCCCGCCGACCGTTTCGATTTCGAGCTGGAAGACCCCGTGCTGAAGCGCACGATCAAGCACGGCTACGACGTGGTGACGCTGCCGGTGAGGGGCTAAAGTCTCTCCGCCGTCATTGCGAGCGGAACTCTCTCCGCCGTCATTGCGAGGAGCTCTTGCGACGAAGCAATCCAGGCTGGTTCCGCGGGGGCACTCTGGATTGCTTCGCCGCTTTGCTCGCAATGACGGGGAGAGAGACGGAAATCGGGTGGTAGAGGATGGGGCGGTCTTGCGAAAGTCAGTGCCATGACAGCAACAGCACGCAAATCGCCTCAATCTCCGGCAGCCGACCTCGCCGGCCACGTTGATACCCTCGACTGGCCCCAGATCACCGCCGAACTCGACACCCAGGGCTCCGCTATCCTGAAGGGCCTGCTCACGCCGGACCAATGCCGCGCCGTCGCCGCGCTCTATCCCGACGACGCCAACTTCCGCAGCCGCATCGTCATGGGCCGCCACGGCTTTGGCCGCGGCGAGTACAAATATTTCTCCTACCCGCTGCCCGATCTGATCGCGCAATTGCGCCCGGCGCTCTACGCGCATCTCCAGGGCATCGCCAATCGCTGGAACGAGGCGATGGGGATCGACATCCGCTATCCCGCCGAACACGCGGCGTTCCTGAAGCGCTGCCACGAGGCAGGCCAAGCGCGGCCGACGCCGCTGCTGCTGCAATACGAGGCAGGCGATTTCAACTGCCTGCATCAGGATCTCTATGGCGAGCACGTGTTCCCGCTGCAGGTCGCGATCCTCTTGTCCGAGCCCGGCCGCGATTTCACCGGCGGCGAGTTCGTGCTGACCGAGCAGCGCCCGCGCATGCAGTCCCGCGCCGAAGTGGTTCCGCTCGCGCAGGGCGACGCAGTTACTTTTGCCGTGCATCACCGCCCGGCGCAGGGGACACGCGGCACCTACCGCGTTAACCTGCGCCATGGCGTCAGCCGGATTCGCTCTGGCCAGCGCCACACACTAGGTGTGATCTTTCACGATGCGAAATAAACGCTGCCTCTGATGGCGGATTTGTTCGACCATGTCGCCGAAGCCCAGCCGTCGCGCGAAGAGATCGCCGACGGCGCCGTTCTGCTGCGCGGCTTCGTCAAGCCAATCGAGAGCGAGCTGATCGAAGCGGTGCGCGCCATCGTGGCGCAATCGCCGTTCCGGCGCATGACCACGCCCGGCGGGCATTTGATGTCGGTGGCGATGACCAATTGCGGCGAGCGCGGCTGGATCACCGATCATACCGGTTACCGCTATGATCCCGTCGATCCGCGGACCGGCGCGCCGTGGCCGGCGATGCCACCGGTGCTCCGCGATCTCGCTCGCCGCGCGGCGGAGCAGGGCGGCTTTGCCGGCTTCGCGCCCGATGCCTGCCTCGTGAACCGCTACGAGCCCGGCACGCGGCTGTCATTGCATCAGGACAAGGACGAGCTGGATTATTCAGCGCCGATCGTCTCGGTCTCGCTCGGGCTGCCCGCGACCTTCCTGTTCGGCGGCCTGGCACGCAGCGACAAGCCGCGCCGCTTCCGGCTGATCCATGGCGATGTCGTGGTCTGGGGCGGGCCGTCACGGCTCGCCTATCACGGCGTCGCGCCGCTGGCCGACGGCGAGCATGCGTTGCTGGGGCGGAAGCGGATCAATTTGACATTCCGAAAGGTCCGCTGACGCGTTTCCTCGCAGCCGCCGCTCGTCTAAGCTTCCGGCGGGGGAGACGGCGATATGGCGACCACACAGCTCTCGGCCGGCACTGGCGCGGCCAACCGTACCGGCTTGTATCTGGCCGTGCTGCAACTGGCGTTCACGCTTGGCTGGACCACCTACGTCATCTATCTGCCCAAGCTCGCGGCTGAGGTCGGCATCGCGCCATCGGCCGTCATCCTCATCCTGATGCTGGACCAGGCGATCTTCACCATCGCTGACACCGCGATGGGGATCGCCGCCGACAAGATCGCTCCCCATCTCGGCAGGCTTGGCCTTTTCGTCGGGCTCGTGGCCGCGATCTCCTGCGGCGCGTTCGTCGCGCTGCCCTTCGTCGCAGGGCGCGGCGTGGCCGCGCAGGGGTGGTTCATTGCCCTGATCGTGGTCTGGTCGATCACTTCGTCCGCACTGCGCGCGCCACCGCTGACCCTGCTCGGCAGATACCGCGCCCGGCCGCAGGTGCCGTTCCTCGCCGCGCTCGCGATGCTCGGCTATGGCGTCGCCGGCGCAGTCTCGCCCTATCTCGGCGTGGTGCTGCGCGAGCACGATGCGCGGCTGCCCTTCGTGATATCGAGCGCAGTATTGCTGTTGACCGCGCTCGGACTGTCACGGATCGAGCACGAGGTGGCCCGCGCCACCGCGCCGCCGACACTGGCCGAGGCGGCAAAGCCGCTTGGCCTCGTGCCGATCGCCTTCATCGTCGCAATGGTGGCGCTCGCGCTCGGCTATCAGTTGCACTTCGCTCTGAACAGCGCGCCGTTCTACCTGCGCTTTGCCAAGCCGGATGAGCTGCAATGGCTGATGCCGGTGTTCTGGATCGGTTTCAATATTGCGATGTTTCCGGCAAGCCTCGTCGTCAAGCACCGTGGCGGCGTGATCGTGATGGGCGCGGCCGGACTGCTTGGAGCCGTCGCGATTGCTGCGGCCGAATTCGCCGGCAGCCTCAACACCCTGATCGTCGCGCAGTTTCTCGCCGGAGCGGCGTGGGGCTGCATGCTGATGAGCGCGATCTCGGCTGCGTTGGCCATCGGCTCGACGGGCGCGGAAGGAAAGGTGACCGGCCTCGTCTTCTCGGCGCTCGCACTCGGGACCTTCGCGCGAATGGCGGCGGTCGCCGGCGGCTTGCAGAAAATGCCTGACTACGCGCCGCTGCTGCACTGGGCCCCGGTCGCCTGCTGGGCGGTCGCAGGCGCGGGCTTGCTGGTGATCGCGGCAGCGCGGCTACAGGGCGGCGTTCACCTCAAGGCTTCGGCGGGTGAATGAACGCCCACGGGCTCACTTCCGAATCCCGCGTCACTTCCACCGAGATCAGATACGGCCCGCCATGCGCCAGCGCCTTCTCCATCGCCGCCTTGAACTGATCCGGCGCGGTGACGCGCGCCGCGGCGACGCCAAAGGACTCCGCGAGCTTGACGAAATCCGGGTTGACCAGGTCCGACGCCACCACGCGGCCGTCAAAACGCTCGCGCTGGTCGCGGCGGACATTGCCGTAGGCGTTGTTGTTGAACACCAGCGTCACCACGGCGATATTGAACTGCACGGCGGTGGCAAGCTCCTGCACGCCGAACATGAAGCCGCCGTCGCCGGTGATCGCCACCACCGGCTTGTCGGGGTTGGCGACCTTGGCGCCGAGCGCGGTCGGGAAGCCCGAGCCGAGCGTGCCCTGATAGCCTGACGTGATGAAGGTGCGCGGCTCGTAGATCGGAAAACCGTACCAGGAGGCGAAGCCGAACTGCGACAATTCATCGGTCACGATCGCGTTCGCCGGCAGCACTTCGCGCAGGATGTTGAGATAGGCCATCTGCGGCTGGATGCGCTGGATCTCGGCTTGCGCGCTCGCAGTGGCCTCGCGGATCTCTCCCCGCCGGCCGCTGGTCCTGGCATAGCCGGCCTTCTTCACGGCTGCGACGAGATCGGCCGTGCCGGCTTTGGCGTCGGCGACGATAGCGACATCGGAAGCGAGCCGGCGCATCTCGGCCGGATCGATATCGACACGAATGGATTTCAGCCCCTTCGGCTGATACGGCCAGCGGAAGCCCGACGCCGGCAGCTCGGCGCGCGTGCCGATTGCGATCATCAAATCGGTTGTCGGCCACAGCTTGTAAGCTGCCGCCATGGTCAGGCCGAGCTCATGTGCATTGGAGACGATGCCGCGGCCGCTGCGGAAGGCGACGACGGGCGCGTCGATCATCTCGGCCAGTTCGAGAATCTCCTCGCGCGCCTCGATTGCGCCGCTGCCGACGAAGATCATCGGCGCCTTGCTGTTCCTGATCAGCGCGGCCGCCTGCTTGATCATATCAGGGTCGGGCTGCGGCGCGGGCAAAGGCTCAAGCACCTTTGCGGCGGCCGTGTCAGCGCGTTGTGTAAAGACGTCCCAGGGCATCTCGACCGAGGCGGGGCCGCGTCGTCCCGACGTCATCTCCTGGAAGGCGCGCGCGACGGTGGTCGGTGCGTTGCCGGGATATTCGATCCGATCCGCCCATTTCACATAGGTGCGCAAGGTCGCGAGCTGGTCCGGCATCTCGTGCAGATGGCCGCGGCCCTTGCCGAGAAATTGCGTCGGCACCTGGCCGGTGACGCACAGCACCGGCTCGTTGCAGCCGAAGGCGGTGAGCAGCGCGGCGCTGGCGTTGAGCACGCCAGGACCCGGCACCACGCTGAACACGCCGGGCCTGCCGCTGGAACGCGCATAGCCGAACGCCATATAGCCGCAGGCCTGCTCGTGCCGCGCGCCGATCACCTTGAGCTGGGCCTGGTGGAAGGCGTCGAACAGGCCGTAGACTTGCGCGCCGGGCAGGCCGAATACAGTGTCGACGCCATGGGCGACGAGGCCGCTTACGATCGCTTCGCCGCCGGTGAGGGTGGTCATGGCATTATTCCATTTCGATTATTGTTCAGGCTTCGTCGACGACGCCGTTGCGTAAAGATCCGATGCCCTCGGCCGCGACTTCGATAACATCGCCGGGCTTCAGATAACGCGGCGGGTCGAACCGCGCACCGGCGCCGGTTGGCGTGCCCGTGACGATGACGTCGCCGGGAACGAGCGTCGCGAAGGTCGAGATATAGCTGATGAGATAGCGGAACGGGAACATCAATCGGCTGGTGCGGTCGTCCTGCCGCAGCTCGCCGTTGACATGCGTGGTGAGGCGAATGTCGGCGATCTGCGATTCCTGCGTGTAGGGCACCAGCCACGGGCCGAGACTGCCGCTGGAATCGAAGTTCTTGCCCTGCGTGACGTTGAACTTGGCATGGCGCAGCCAGTCGCGCACCGAGCCTTCGTTGCAGAGCGTCAGCGCGGCAATGTGGTCGAGCGCCGAACTTTCCGCAATGTGCCGCCCAGCCTTGCCGATCACCAGCACGATCTCGCCCTCATAGTCGAGCTGCGCTGAGGCGCGCGGGCGCACCAGCGGCGTGTCGTGGCCGACGAAGGAGCGCGGCGAGCGCATGAACATGCTCGGATATTTTGGCGCGTCCTGGCCGTCCTTGTACTCGGCATTGCGGTCGGGGTAGTTGACGCCGATGCAGATGATCTTTTCCGGCGCGGGCACCGGCGGCAGCCAGATGACGTCACCGAGCGCGTGATCGGGCGTGCGGCCGGCAGCCTCTTCGGCGAGGCTCGCGAGCTTTCCCGCCGCGATCACCTCGCGCAGCGTCGGATAGTCCTTTGCGTGGCGCGCGGAGAGATCGACAATGCCGCCGTCAACGACGGCGCCGTAGCTGATGGTACCCTTGACGGAATAGGTGGCGATGCGAGGGAGGTTCATTGCTCAATCCGCCACCAGCACGTCGGCCACGAACTTCGGCTCGCGCACGGCTTGCCCGGAGAACGGCGAGCCCTGCTCGAACCAGGAGCGCGGGGCGGGCGCGCCCCACAATGTCTGGCGGCGCGGATCGCGCAACGACCAGCGCAGCGGCTCGTGGTCGTGATCGCCGGTGAAATAGTCGCTGGTGTAGAGCTCGAGCCGGTGTCCGTCGGGGTCGCGGACGTAGAGGAAGAACGCATTCGAGATGCCGTGGCGGCCGGGGCCACGCTCGATGTTCTTCACGAACCCTTGCGAGGCCATCACGTCGCAGAGATGGATGATGTTCATCGCCGTCGGCGTCCAGTACGCGAAGTGGTGCAGCCGCGGGCCCTTGCCGTTGGTGATGGCGAAATCGTGGACATTGCCCTTGCGATGCATCCAGGCAGCCGCAATGCGCCCGTTCGGTCCGTCCTCTTCGGCGTATTCGGTGAGGCGAAAGCCGAGCCGGGCATAGAATTCGACGGTGTCCTGCACCTCGGCGGCGAACACGTTGAAATGGTCGAGCCGCTGCGGATGGCAACCCCTGTAGAGGTCATAGCGGCGCAGCAGGTGCGGCCGCCGGTCCATCGACGCATACAGCTCGATCTGGAAGCCGAAGGGGTCGGTGAATTGCAGCGTGCGGCCCTGGAACGGCTGATCGACGAAAGCGTAGCCCAGGCCGTTCTCGGACAGAAACTTTGCAGCCTTGTCCAGATCCCCGTCATTGCCGACCTTGAAGCCGAGGCGGTTGCAGGCAGGCGCCGCCGCCTTGCGCAACACCAGCGAGTGATGCTGATGCTCCTCGGCGGCGCGCAAATAGACGACCTTGTCGTCGGCGTCCTCGACATGCAGGCCGACAACGCTTTCATAGAACTCGCGGCTGAGCTTCAGATCGGTCACGTCCAGCACGGCGTGGCTGGAGCGGATGATGTTGAACGGCGGCTCGAAGATATGTTGCGGTACGGGCATTGCGTTTCCCCTCTCCAGACCCCGCCATTCCCCGTCCGCGCTCCGCGCGTCGAGGAACGTGAGCGTTAGATTCCCAACTTCTGAATCTTGTGCGTGCCCCGCGCCAGCGAGACGTGCTTGGTTTCCATGTAGAAATCGAACGAGTAATCGCCGCCGTCGCGGCCGATGCCTGAGGCCTTCATGCCGCCGAACGGCGTCGGCAGATGGCGGACGTTTTCCGAGTTCAGCCAGATCATGCCGGCCTCCAGCGCATCCGCGACACGCAGCGCGCGGCCGACATCGTTGGTCCAGACATAGCCGGTCAGGCCATAGCGGATGTCGTTGGCGATCTCGATCGCGTCTGCTTCGTCCTTGAAGGGCAGCACGGTGAGGAAGGGGCCGAACACCTCCTCCTGCGCCACGCGCATCTTGCCATGTGCGCCGGTCACCAGCGTCGGCTCGACATAATGTCCGCCGCCCGGGCCGTCATAGGCCTTGCCGCCGACCGCGATGGTCGCGCCGTCCTGGCGTGCGACGTCGAAATAGGAGCACACCTTCGCCAGATGCCGCTCGTGGATCAGCGGTCCGATCTCGGTGGCGGGATCGAGGGGATGACCAACCTTCAGGGCTCTTACCCGCGCGGTCAGCTTCTCGATGAACTTTTCGGCGATGCCGGCCTGGATCAGCAGGCGGCTCGACGACGTGCAGCGCTCGCCATTGAGCGAGTAGATCATGAACACGACGGCATCGAGTGCGCGGTCGAGATCGGCGTCGTCGAACACGATCACCGGGTTCTTGCCGCCGAGCTCGAAATGCACGCGCTTCAAGGTGGGCGCGCCCTGAACCATGATCGCGGAGCCCGTCGAACTTTCGCCGACAAAGCCGATCGCCTTGATGGCGGGATGCTCGGTCAATGCCTTGCCGGCCTCTTCGCCAAAGCCGTGGACGGTGTTGAGCACGCCGTCGGGAACGCCGGCTTCCTTGACGAGCTTTGCCAGAATTGCGGCCGTGACCGGCGACCATTCCGCCGGCTTGTGCACGACGGTGCAGCCGGCGGCGAGGGCAGGGGCGATCTTCCAGGTCGAAAGCATGAACGGCGTATTCCAGGGCGTGATCACGCCGACCGGGCCGATCGGCACGCGCGTCGAGACGTTCCAATGCTCGTCGCTCGGCGTGTTCTGGCCGTCGCGCGCCTCTCCGCATCGATCGGCAAAGAAGCGGAAATTCTCTGCGGCGCGAATCGCGGCCTTGGCCATGAAGCGATAGGCCTGGCCGGTGTCGATGCATTCGAGCACCGCGATGTCCTCGGCATTGTCCTCGATGGCATCGGCGACGCGGTGCAGCAGCTTCTTCCGCATCACTGGGCCCATGTCGCGCCAGGATTTGAAGGCCAGCGCAGCAGCGGTGGCGGCGCGATCGACATCCTCGGCATTGCCGCGGGCGACGCTTGCGAGTATCGCGCCGTCGACCGGCGACTTGGTCTCGAAGGTCTCGCCCGAGATCGAGGGCACGATCTTGCCGTCGATCATGTGGCCGATACCGTCGGCACGCAGCGACTTCAGCAGCGGTGCGATGCGGTCGCGATTGGCCTGGAACACATCGGCTTTCGGCGTGGGCTTATCCATGGGCGGCCTCCGCTTTCAGGGCGTCGTGAATGTTGTTGCGCTTCCAGCTCGTGTCCTTGTCGTTGATCTGCATGTCGAACGAGAGCGCGAATTTCGAGCTTGCGAAGACGGGATCGAGATGCTGGGAGAGCGCCTGGAAGACATGCTCGCCGGCTTTCTTGCGGGTTGGCAGATCGCGGCCTTCGCCGATGCGCAGCACCATGTCGAGAAAGCCGTAGTCTTGCCGCGCGTCCGCGATCGCATAACGCTCGCATCTGACGGCGCGGACGCGGATGCCGCCGAGCGGGAAGATGCCGGTCTCGACCGCGGCCTTGCGCACCACCTCACACGCCGCACCGATGTCGAGGCGGTCGTCGAGATTGGCCGAATATTCGATCGTGAAATGCGGCATCGCGGTTTCACTCCCTGTTTTCTTGTTCGTCTAGGCGAAGTAGCAGCTGACCGAGCCGTAGGCGCCATAATCGGCTTGAATTGTGTCGCCCTTGCGGGTCTCGATCGGACGGATGAAGGAGCCGGCGAGCACGATTTGTCCGGGCTCGAGCGCAAGCCCGAGCGGTGCGATCTTGTTGGCGAGCCAGGCAACGGCCGTGGCGGGATGATTGAGCACGCCGGCGGCAAGGCCGGTCTCTTCGAGCTGGCCGTTCTTGAAACACAGCGCGCCGATCCAGCGCAAATCAGCCTCCAGCGGGCGGATCGGCCGTCCGCCGAGCACGATGCCGGCATTGGCCGCGTTATCGGCAATGGTATCGAAGATCTTTCGCGTCGCCTTGGTCCGGGGATCGACGCGCTCGATCCGAGTGTCCAGAATCTCCAGCGCCGGAACCACGAAGTCGGTGGCGTTGAGCACGTCGAACAACGTGCAGTCGGGCCCCGCGAGGCGCTTGCTCATGACGAAGGCGAGCTCGGCTTCCACGCGCGTCCCGATGAAGCGCTCGGTCGGGACGAGGCCACCATCGGCAAAGAACATGTCGTCGAGCAACACGCCGGAATCCGGCTCGTTGATGCCAAGCGCGCTCTGCATCGCCTTCGAGGTCAGGCCGATCTTGTGTCCCCTGACGATGCGCCCCTCGGCGATCTTGACGTCGACCCAGGCCTTCTGAATCGCGTAGGCGTCAGCGATGCTGATGTCGGGAAAGTCCTGCGAGAGCTGCCGGATCTGCGTACGGGTCTTCTCCGCCTGGTGCAGACGGCTCGCGCAAGCTCGGATATCGTCGTTGGAAAGCGCCATTTGTGATCTTACAAATCGTGGTGCGGGAAGATACTTAACATGTTAAGTGAATGCGTCAATCGCAAATTGGCTTGCTGCACTGCAAACGTTTCGCGGCTTGAAGGGGCGTCATGGTGAAGAGACCGGCTGATCCTGCGAACGGAAGCGAGCCCGCCGTCCGGCAGGTGCCGATGCGCGACTTCTCGCGCTCGCTACCGATGTCGTTGCTGCGGGCACGCGAAGCGGTGATGCGGCAATTCCGTCCCTCGTTGCGCGAGCATGGCCTGACCGAGCAGCAATGGCGCATTCTGCGCGCGCTCGCTGCGATCGACACGGTCGAGGTCACGGAACTGGCGCGCACCGCGTTCCTGCTCGGACCGAGCCTGTCGCGCATCCTGCGTGATCTGGAGGCGCGCAATTTGATCGAGCGCAAGACCGCGAAGGCGGACCAGCGCCGCAGCATGGTCTCGATCTCGGAAAAGGGCGTGAAGCTGATGGCCTCCGTGGCGCCGTCCTCCGAAGCGATCTATGCGGAGATCACGCGACGCTTTGGCGCACGCAAGCTCGCCGAGTTGCAGGAGATGCTCGGCGAGCTCGAACAGAGTCTCGCAGGGCTCGGCGCGGGCGAGGAAGCAAGTGCCGAGGAGTGAAAGCAGATATGCGCGAGCGCGTAGCGACAGCAATGGACATTGACGTGCTTTTTCGCTCAAGTGCCGCTTAAGCCGATGACTGCAAAATCGGCGCCGAGGTAGAGGCAAACAGACCCTCATGGTCACCATCCAGGTTCAGAAGCTGATCGACTTCGTCACTGAGGTCTTCGCGCATGCGCAATCGTCGCCCGACGAAGCCCGGCGCATCGCCACTTATCTAACCACGGCGAATCTGACCGGCCATGACAGCCACGGCGTGATCCGCGTCCCCGTCTATATTCGCTGGCAGAAGTCCGGCGCGGTCGTGCCCAACCAGAACGCCGAATTGGTGCTCGACACGCCTTCGCTCGCGGTGATCGACGGCAAGTTCGGCTACGGCCAGACCGTGACGCCGCAAGCGGTCCGGATCGGCATCGAGAAGTGCAGGAAGGCGGGACTTGCCGCAGTCGCGCTGCGCAATGCCGGCCATATCGGCCGGGTCGGCGATTGGGCCGAGATGGCCGCCGCCGAAGGACTGATCTCGGTTCATTTCGTCAATGCCGCAGGCTCGTTGCTGGTGGCGCCGTTCGGCGGCGTGGAGAAACGGCTCTCCACCGCACCCTATTGCGTCGGCATTCCGCGCGAGGGCCAGGATCCGATCGTGCTGGACTTTGCAACCTCGGTCGTGGCTGAGGGCAAGGTGCTGGTCGCAAGCCGCGGCGGCAAGAAGTTGCCGAAGGACGCGCTGGTCGATGCCGACGGCAGCCTGAGCGAGGAGCCGGCCGTGCTCTACGGCCCCTACACGCCGGATGGGCCGCGCGATCACACCAAGGGGACGGGCGCGATCCGTGCGTTCGGCGAGCACAAGGGCTCGGGCCTTGCCTTCATGTGCGAGCTGCTCGGCGGCGCGTTGACCGGAACCGGGGCCACGTCCGGCGGTCGGCGCTTCGCCAACGGCATGCTGGCCTTCTACGTCGATCCGAAGGTGGTCGATACCTCCCATGTCTTCGACGCAGAGGTGTCGCGCTATGCCGACTTCATCCGTGCCACCAAGCCCGCGGCCGGGGTCGACCAGGTGCTGATCCCCGGCGATCCCGAGCGGAAAACCCGGGCTGAGCGGACCCAAAACGGCATCCCCTTGCCGGATGACACCTGGGCGGCAATAGTGAATACCGCCCGCGAGGTCGGCGTCAGCGAAGTCAGCATCCAGAGGGCGACCGCATAGGTCTTGCGTCATTGCGAGCGTAGCGCGACGCGCCAGTTCGCGGTAACAGCGGTTGTGCTGTCGCGACGCTCGTCATGGTGACGATAGTCCAAATCACACGGTCCAAATAACACGGTCCAAATAACACGGTCCAAACAACAAAGAAGGAAGGCAACGTGGCGAACAAGGTCAAGGAAATCTGGAAGTCGGGCAAGGCCGTGGTCAACGCGTGGCTCGCGATTCCCTCCGGCTTCTCGGCCGAGATGATCGCGCAATGCGGCTTCGACAGCGTCACCGTCGACATGCAGCACGGCGTGCAGGATTATCTGTCGATGGTGCAGTGCTTCCAGGCGATGGACAAGCATCCGATCACGCCGATGGTCCGCGTGCCCTGGAACGAGCCCGGCATCATCGGCAAGGTGCTCGATGGCGGTGCCTATGGCGTGATCTGCCCGATGGTCAACACGCCGCAGGAAGCCAGGAATCTCGTCTCCTATGCCAAGTACCCGCCGAAGGGCGTCCGCTCCAACGGCCCGATCCGCGCCGGCATGTACGGCACCGCGGGCTCCTACCAGAAGACGGCCAACGACGACATCGTGCTGCTGCCGATGATGGAGACCAAAACCGCGGTCGAGAACATGGAAGCGATCTTCGACGTCGAAGGCATCGACGGCGTCTATATCGGCCCGTCCGATCTCGGCTTCTCCTACGGCCTCGAGCCGAAGCTCGATCGCACCGAGCCCGAAATCCTGGCGATCTACGAGAAGATCATCAAGGAGTGCGGCAAGCGCGGCCTCAACCCCGGCATCCATTGCAGCGGCGCCGAAGGCGCCGCACGCGCCATCAACATGGGCTTCAAGCTGGTGACGCTCTCGAACGAGGTCGGCCTGATGACGACCTACGCCAAGATGCAGGTCAATGCCACCCGGAAGGATTCCGGCGGCAAGGCCTGATCTCTTCCCTTTTCCCTCTCCCCGTTCTTACGGGGAGAGGGTTAGGGTGAGGGGCTCTCTCAACACGACTGATCCAACGATCGAGCGCGCCGCTTGCCCCTCACCCGGATCGCCCCGGACGATGCATCGCCGGGCGCGATCCGACCTCTCCCCGTAAGAACGGGGAGAGGTGAAGAAAGAAGACCAAGGAGACCTCCCATGACCGTCAGCCCCGTCATTCGCCTGCATCCCGATGATGGCGTGCTGATCGCGCGCGCGAGCCTGCCGCCGGGAACATCGGTGGCCGACGGCGTGACCACGGTCGAGCGCATTCCCTCCGGCCACAAGGTCGCGATCAAGCCGATCGCAGTCGGGGAGCCGGTGATACGCTACGGCCAGATCATCGGCTTTGCGACCACGCCGATCGCGCCGGGCCAGCACGTGCACGTGCAGAACTGCGGCATGGGCGATTTCGCCAAGGACTATGCCTATTGCGCCGACGTCAAGCCGACGCCGAATTTCGATCTGCCGGCGAGTTTCCAAGGCATCCGCCGCCCGGACGGCCGCGTCGCCACGCGCAACTATATCGGCATCCTCACCTCGGTGAATTGCAGCGCGCATGTCGCAAGCCTCGTCGCCGACGTCTTCAAGAAGAATCCGTTCACCGGCGACAATCCGCTGGCCGACTTCCCCAATGTCGACGGCGTGGTTGCGCTGACCCACAAGACCGGCTGCGGCATGACGCAGAACGAGCCCCTGGCGCTGCTCCGCCGCACGCTCGGTGGCTATGCGCGGCACGTGAACTTCTCTCATGTGATCGTGCTCGGCCTCGGCTGCGAGGTGAACCAGATCGGCGGCTTGATGGAAGAGCAGAAGCTCGCCGGACGTCTGCGCGCGATGGATATCCAGGAGGTCGGCGGCACTCGCAAGACGGTGGAGGCGGGCATCGCCTTCGTGCGCGAGGCGCTTGCGGAGTCCAACAAGGTCAAGCGCGAGTCCGTTCCGGTGAGCGAATTGACCGTGGCGCTGCAATGCGGCGGTTCGGATGGCTATTCCGGTGTCTCCGCCAACCCGGCGCTCGGCGCGGCCAGCGATCTCATCGTACGTCACGGCGGCACCGTGATCCTGTCGGAGACGCCGGAGACCTATGGCGCCGAGCATCTGCTCACGCGCCGCGCCGTCAGCCGCGAAGTCGGCGAGAAGCTGGTCGATCTCATGCGCTGGTGGGACGAATACACGACGCGCGAAGGCGCCGAGATGAACGCCAATCCCAGCCCGGGCAACAAGGCCGGCGGTCTCACCACCATTTTGGAGAAATCGCTCGGCGCGATGGCGAAGGCCGGCACTACCAACCTCGTCGAGGTGCTGCGCTACGCCGAACCCATCACCAAGAAGGGTTTCGTGTTCATGGACACGCCTGGCTACGATCCCGTCGCCGCGACCGGGCAGGTCGCCGGCGGCGCCAATCTGGTCTGCTTCACCACGGGCCGCGGCAGCGTGTTCGGCTGCAAGCCGGCGCCCTCGATCAAGCTCGCCACCAACACGCCCATGTACAAGCGCATGGAAGAGGACATGGACGTCAATTGCGGCACCATCCTCGAGGGCGAGGAGAGCGTCCAGCAGTGCGGCCAGCGTATTTTCGATCTCATCCTCAAGACCGCGTCGGGCCAGCCGACCAAGAGCGAGAGTTTTGATTTCGGCGGCGCCGAGTTCGCGCCCTGGGTGCTGGGCGCGACGATGTAGTCCCCTCGTTGCGCGTCGGCGGTAACCCTGCACGGCAAGCGACGCTCCTAAGTAATGATACGGAGCCGTCACGTGATCACGGGGGTTCCCGCGGTCACACCTGATTAACATCTTCTGCCGTAATCCCTTGGGAGGATGCGAGCTCCACTCATGTGGGGCGTTCGCCCTTCGTGAGGATTCGTCGACGATGACGCGTGCGATACGGTCGACCGGCGTGGAAAATCTCCTCGGTGAGGAGGAGCTGATCGTGTCGAAGACCGATCTCAAGGGCCGCATCACCTACGCCAACGATGTCTTCATCCGCATGGCGAAGTACTCCTGGCAGGAGCTGATGGGCGCGCCCCACAGCCTGATCCGCCACCCCGAGATGCCACGCTCCGTCTTCAAGCTGCTGTGGGACACGCTTCAGTCCAGGCAGGAAATCTTCGCCTACGTCGTCAACCTCGCGAAGGACGGCAGCCATTACTGGGTGTTCGCCCACGTCACGCCGACATTCGACGAGCGTGGCAATATCGTCGGCTATCACTCCAACCGTCGCAAACCCGATCCTGCGCAGATCGAGCGTATCAAGCCGATCTACAAGGCGCTGTGCGCGGAAGAGGCGCGGCATGCCAATGCCAAGGACGGCATGCATGCGAGCTTCGAGGCGATGGTCGGGCTGCTCAAGCAACAGGGTGTCGGTTACGATGAATTTGTGCTCTCTCTCTAAGGCGCAGGGAGCGACCGCGCTCGCATCCGTTCTTGCCGTCGTTGCGTTCGTGCTCTCGCTCGCCGGTGCGACCGGAATTTCCGGTGCGGCGTTGCTTGGCGCGACGGTCGTGCTGCTCGCCTATGCCGTCTGGTGCCAGCACCGCACGGCGGTGGCCGTCGACGAGGTGGCAGACGTGTGCCGCAAGGCGGCACGTGGCGACCTCGAGGCGCGCATCCTCAGCATCCGCCAGGCCGGACGGATCGGCGCCATTCAGAAGTCGGTCAACGACATGCTCGACATCACCGATGCGTATTTGCGGGAAGCCTCGGCGTCGATGGACTATGCGAGCCGCGGCAAATATTTCCGCAAGATCCTCGCGCGCGGATTACCCGGCTCGTTCCGCCGTTCAGCCACCGTCATCAATTCCGGCACCGACAGCCTCGGCCGTCGCGTGGTCGAGATCGCGGACCTCGCAAAGCAGTTCGGCACGCATCTCGACCAGGTCGCCGGCACGCTGATGGGCGCGGCGACCGATCTCGAATCCGACGCCGGCCAGATGGCGGCGGCGGCCGAGAAGACCAGCCGGCAGACCTCCGGCGTGCTCAGTGCGTCCGATCAGGCCTCGCGCAACGTCGCCACCGTCGCCAGCGCCGCGGAGCAACTCGCAGCGTCGATCGCCGAGATCAGCCGCCAGGTGGCCGGCTCGACCACGAGCACGGGGCGGGCGGTGAACGAAGCCAATCGTGCCGGCAGCGAGATCCGCACGCTTGCGGATGCGGCGATGCGGATCGGCGACGTGGTCAAGCTGATCAGCGCGATCGCCGAGCAGACCAATCTCTTGGCGCTCAACGCCACCATCGAGGCCGCGCGGGCAGGCGAAGCCGGTCGCGGCTTCGCCGTGGTCGCATCCGAGGTCAAGAGCCTCGCCAACCAGACCGCGAAGGCGACCGAGGAAATCAGCGCCAAGGTCGGCGAGATGCAGCAATCGACCACCAATTCGGTCGCCGCCGTCGAGGCGATCGCGCAGACCATCACCGAGATCAACGGCATCACCGCCTCGATCGCGACCTCGATCGAGCAGCAAGGTCTCGCCACCCGCGAGATCGCCCGCAACGTCCAGGAAGCCTCGGCCGGCACCTCGCAAATGTCCTCCAACGTCACCGGCATCAGCGAAGCCGCCGCCGACACCGGCCGCGTGGCAAGCCGCGTCAACAGCGCCTCCGAACGCGTCCATGGCGAGGTCGAGACGCTCCGGCGCGAGGTGACGCAATTCCTGCAACGGCTGACGTCAGCGGCGTAGGACATCGCGGAGAGGACGCGCATTCTTCCCCTCTCCCCTTGTGGGAGAGGGTGGCTCGCCGTGTTTGCGGCGAGACGGGTGAGGGGTCTCTCTCCGCGCGCACCTCTCACGCTGGAATTCGCGGAGACATACCCCTCATCCGGCGCTTCGCGCCACCTTCTCCCGCAAGGGGAGAGGGAAGAAAGCGACCGCCCGCACCTTGCGTAGGCACCCTTTGCCCGTTGTTAGTGCTTGATCGAGGTCACCAGCGGTGTTCTGCTCAAAAAAGCTGCTGGAGTACCGCACCCCGTGTCGATCTACGTCGCATTACACCACGTCACGCACTACAAATACGACCGCCCGATCGATCTCGGCCCGCAGACCATCCGTCTGCGGCCGGCGCCGCATACCCGCACGCCGATCCTGAGCTATTCGCTCAAGGTCACGCCGGCCAATCATTTCGTGAACTGGCAGCAGGATCCGCTGGGCAATTGGATCGCGCGTTACGTCTTCCCGGAGAAGACGACCGAGCTCAAGATCGAGGTCGATTTCACGGCGCAGATGACCACGGTCAATCCGTTCGACTTCTTCGTCGAGCCCTATGCCGACAGCTTTCCGTTCGAATATACGCAAGATCTCAAGACGGAGCTCGCGCCTTATCTCGAGACCGTCAAGCCCGATCGGCTGTTCGCGAAATATCTCGACACGATCCCGCACGAAGCCCCGAACACCGTCAACTTCCTGGTCGATCTCAACAGGGAGCTGCAGAAAAGGATCGGCTACGTCATCCGCATGGAGGCGGGCGTGCAGACGCCGGAGGAGACGCTCTCCTCCGCGGCGGGCTCGTGCCGCGACTCCGCCTGGCTCCTGATCCAGACCTTCCGGCACCTCGGTCTCGCCGCCCGTTTCGTCTCCGGCTATCTGATCCAGGTCCGTCCCGACATCGATCCGATCGAGGGGCCGCCGGAGGTCGAGAACGATTTCACCGATCTCCACGCGTGGGCCGAGGTCTACCTGCCGGGCGCGGGCTGGATCGGATTCGACGCGACCTCGGGTATGCTCGCGGGCGAGGGCCACATCCCGGTCGCGGCGACGCCGCACTACCGTTCGGCCGCGCCGATCTCCGGCGGCGCCGGCTTTGCCGAGGTCGAATTCGCCTTCGACATGAGCGTCAAGCGCATTCGCGAGGCGCCGCGCATCACAAAACCGTTCTCGGACGAATCCTGGATACGGCTCAACGATCTCGGCGAGCAGGTCGACGGCGATCTTGCGGCGCAGGACGTGCGTCTGACCATGGGCGGCGAGCCGACCTTCGTCTCCGTCGATGATCTCGAAGGCGCCGAGTGGAACACGGACGCCGTCGGTCCGACCAAGCGCGGGCTCGCCGACGATCTGATCCGCCGCCTGCGCGCGCGTTTCGGACCCGGGGGCCTGCTGCACTTCGGTCAGGGCAAATGGTATCCGGGCGAAAGCCTGCCGCGCTGGGCCTTTGGCCTGTACTGGCGCAAGGACGGCGTGCCGATCTGGAAGAATGCCGACCTCATCGCCAGCATCGAAAATCCGCGGCCGGCGCAGGCCAAGGACGTCCAGGCGTTCGTGGAGGGCACGGCGCTGCGGCTCGGGCTCGATCCCGGCTACATCATGCCGGCCTACGAGGACACCGCGTACTGGCTGCAGAAGGAATCAGAGCTTCCCGTCAACGTCGATCCGTCCGATTCCAAATTGTCCGATCCGGAGGCCCGCGCGCGGATGGCGCGGGTGTTCGAGCAGGGGCTCAACAACCCTCGCGGCTTCGTGCTGCCGGTGCAGCGCTGGAATGCGGCGCCGCGCTGGCGCAGCGAGCGCTGGCAGCTCCGGCGCAGTCATCTGTTCCTGATGCCGGGGGATTCGCCGCTCGGCCTTCGCCTGCCGCTGGACTCGCTGGGCTATGTCGCGCCCGATCAATATCCCTACATCGTCGAGCGGGATCCGATGGAGGCCCGCGGCAAGCTGCCGGTGTTCAGCCTTCCGGCGCGTCCGGAATCCTCGGAGCGGCTCGAGCCCGAAGAGCTCAACACCTCCGTGCCGGTCCGCACCGCGATGTCGGTCGAAGTCCGCGACGGCGTGCTCTGTGCCTTCATGCCTCCGGTCGAGCAGATCGAGGATTATCTCGAGATGATCGCGGCGCTCGAAGCGACGGCCGAGGAGATGCAGCTCCAGGTCCATGTCGAGGGTTATCCGCCGCCGTTCGATCCGCGTGTCGACGTCATCAAGGTGACGCCCGATCCCGGCGTGATCGAAGTCAACGTCCAGCCGGCAAAGAACTGGCGCGAGGCGGTCGACATCACCGTCGGGCTCTATGAGGATGCCGGCAAGACACGCCTCGGCGCCAACCGCTTCCTGGTCGACGGCCGCCACACCGGCACCGGCGGCGGCAATCACGTCGTGGTCGGCGGCTCGAGCCCGGAGGACTCGCCGTTCCTGCGCCGGCCCGATCTGTTGAAGAGCCTGGTGCTGCACTGGCAGCGGCATCCGGCGCTGTCCTATTTCTTCTCCGGCCTGTTCATCGGCCCGACCAGCCAGGCACCGCGCATCGACGAAGCCCGCCACGACAGCATTTACGAGCTCGAGGTCGCGCTCACGCACGTGCCGCCGCCGGGCGTTCAGGCGCCGCTGTGGCTGGTGGATCGCTTGTTCCGGCATCTCCTCGTCGACATCACCGGCAACACCCATCGTGCCGAGATCTGCATCGACAAGCTCTATTCACCGGACGGCACGACCGGCCGCCTCGGCCTGGTCGAATTCCGGGCGCTCGAAATGCCGCCGGATCCACGCATGTCGCTGGCGCAGCAGCTGCTGATCCGCGCGCTGATCGCGAAATTCTGGCGCGAGCCGCAACAAGGCAAGTTCGTGCGCTGGGGCACCGCGCTTCATGATCGCTTCATGCTGCCGCACTTCATCTGGGAGGATTTCCTCGAAGTGCTGACCGAGTTGAAGCAGTCCGGCTATCCGTTCGAGCCCGAATGGTATCTGGCCCAGCTCGAATTCCGCTTCCCCGCTTTCGGCCGCATCCATCATGGCGGCGTGACGCTGGAGCTGCGGCAGGCGCTGGAGCCCTGGCACGTGCTCGGCGAGGAGGGCTCGGCCGGCGGCACCGTGCGCTATGTCGACTCATCGGTCGAGCGGCTCCAGGTCAAGGCGGAAGGCTTCGTTGAGGGCCGCCACATCGTCACCTGCAACGGCCGTCGCCTGCCGATGACCTCCACCGGCCGCTCCGGCGAAGCCGTGGCCGGCGTCCGCTTCAAGGCCTGGCAGCCGGCCTCCGGCCTGCATCCGACCATTCCCGTTCACGCGCCCCTGACATTCGACCTCATCGACACCTGGAACGGCCGCTCGCTCGGCGGCTGCGTCTATCACGTCGCCCATCCCGGCGGCCGCAGCTACGACACCAAGCCCGTCAACACCTACGAGGCCGAGGCGCGGCGGCTGGCGCGCTTCCAGGACCACGGCCATACGCCGGGCCCGATGCAGCCGCCGCCTGAGGAACGCACAAATGAGTTTCCGCTGACCCTCGACTTGCGGTCCCCGCTCCTGCAATGAGTATGATGCGGGGGCAGGGAGAGGCGCATGGCCGAGGGCGCAGCCGAAGAGGACGACAAGGCGGGTAAGGCGCAAGGTCAACGTAATGGCCAGCGCGAAGGCCAGCGCCGTTTCGCGCAATGGGTCCGCGACTACAGGCGCCTGCCCGGCATCCCCGACGAGTTTCTCGGCTCGGACGGCAAGCCCCGCGCGGTCTGGAGCCGCTTCTTCGATGCCTTCGGCGCGCTCGCGCCCGACGAGGTCGAGCGGCGTTTCGGTATGGCCGACCGTCATCTCCGCGAGGCCGGCGTCACCTATCGCGCGCCCGGCGAGAGCGCCGACCGGCCCTGGTCGATCAGCCATCTGCCGCTGCTGATCGACGAGGCCGACTGGAAGCAGCTGTCCGATGGCATCACCCAGCGCGCCGAGCTGCTCGAGCTCGTGCTGCGCGACATCTATGGCGAGGGCCGCCTCGTCGCCGAAGGCGCGTTGCCTGCCGCCGCGATCGCCGGGAGCCCCGAATATCTCCGTCCCGTCTGCGGCGTGCCGCCGCCGGGCGGGCGCTATCTCTCGCTCTATGCCGCCGATGTCGGCCGCGGGCCCGACGGCCGCTGGTGGGTGCTCGGCGACCGCACGCAGGCGCCGTCGGGCGCGGGCTATGCGCTGGAGAACCGCCTGGTGCTCTCGCGCGCCTTCTCCGATCTCTACAAGTCGATGAACGTGCCGCGCGTCGCGCCGTTCTTCGAGGCGTTTCGCGACAGTCTTCGCGCGCGCGCCGACCGCGACGAGCCGCGGATCGGCGTGCTCACGCCGGGCAGCTTCAGCGAGACCTATTTCGAGCACGCGACGCTGGCGCGCTATCTCGGCTTCCTGCTGGTCGAGGGCGACGATCTCGCGGTCAGCGACAACCATATCCACATCCGCACGGTTGCGGGCCTCAAGCGCCTCGACGTGCTGCTGCGCCGCGTCGATTCCAATTCGCTCGATCCGCTCGAGCTCGACGCCTCCTCGCGGCTGGGGGTCCCCGGCCTGATCGACGTGCTGCGCAAGGACGGCGTCGTCGTCGCCAACATGCCGGGCTCGGGCGTGCTGGAGGCGCGTGCGATGCTCGGCTTCCTGCCGGCGCTCAGCCGCCGCCTGCTGGGCGAAGAGCTGAAGATGCCGCACATCGCGACCTGGTGGTGCGGCCAGCGCTCGGCGCGCGACGAGGTGTTGTCGCGGCTCGACGAGGTCGCGATCGAAGGCGCTTATCGGCGCGGCGTCCCCGGTTTCGACAGCAACGGTCCGGTGCTCGCGAGCGAGCTCGATGCCGCTGGCCGCCGGCGCCTGAGCGACGCCATCGCCGCGCGCGGCATGGACTATGTCGGCCAGGAGGTGGTGCGGCTCTCGACCATGCCGGTGTGGGAGCAGGGGCAGATCACGCCGCGCCCCTTCGTGCTGCGCGTGTTCGCAGCCGCGACGCCCGACGGCTGGGCCATCATGCCCGGCGGCTTCTGCCGGATCGCCGAGCAGCCGGATGCGCGCGCCGTGTCGATGGGCGACGGCGCGCGCTCCGCCGATGTCTGGGTGGTCTCGGACAAGCAGGTCTCGACCGCGACGCTGCTGCCTGCGGTCGACAAGGTGCGCATCCGCCGTATCGCCGGCGTGCTGCCGAGTCGCGCCGCCGACAATCTGTTCTGGCTCGGCCGCTATCTCGAACGCGCCGAGGCGACGCTGCGGCTGGTGCGGGCGCTGGGCTCGCCGAGCGGGCCCAACAAGGGCACCGCGGCCTCGCTGCAATCGGCCGAGCGTATCCAGCGCCTGCTGGTGACCTGGGGCGCGATCTCGCAGACCTCGCGCGCGGCGCCCGGCCGCATCGTTGCCGAGGCGCTGCAGAGCCCGGAGCGTTTCGGCTCGGCACTGTCGCTGGTCCGCGCGGCCCAGCGCACGGCGACCTCCTTGCGCGAGCGGCTGTCGCCCGATGCCTGGCAAGTCATCACCGAGATGGTCGAGCGGCTGGCCGTCGAGGTCGAGGACGACGACAGCGTGCTGAGCGCGGCCGAGCTGACCTTGCAGGAGCTCGCGAGCTTTGCCGGCCTCGCGCATGAGAACATGAACCGCGCCGCCGGCTGGCGCTTCCTCGATATCGGCCGCCGCACCGAGCGCGCCATCAACACCACGCGTTTTGCCCGGCAGTTTGCCTATGACGAAGCCGGCGACGAGGATCTCGATATCCTGCTGACGCTGGTGGATTGCCAGATCACCTACCGCTCGCGTTATCTGCTGGCGCCGATCCTGGCGCCGGTGCGCGACCTCGCCGTGCTCGACAGCTACAATCCGCGTTCGGTGGCGTTCCAGGTGATGGCGCTGAACGAGCATATCGCCGCGCTGCCGAGCCTGAAGGAGCACGGCCTGATCGAGAAGCCGCAGCGGCTTGCGGTCGCGCTGCAGGCGATGCTCGCGACCGCGGAGGCCGAGAGGATCGAGGTCAAGACGCTGTTCGCACTGGAGCAGGATCTGCTCAGCCTCGCCGAGGCAGTCGGGCAGCACTACTTCCCGCACGGTCCCAATGCGAGCCGGCCGGAAAAGCTGACGGGGCTGGCGTGATCTACGATATCCGTCACGTCACCACCTACGAATACGAGAGTCCGGTCAGCTTCGCCCGCTGCACGCTGCGGCTGGAGCCGAGGAGCGGCCATGGCCAGGAGCTGATCTCGCACAAGGTCGAGATTCGTCCGCGCCCCGCGGAGCGTAGCGTCCGGCGCGATTTCTTCGGCACCCTGACCGAGAGCGTGGTGATCGAGGCCGCGCATCGCACTCTGCGCATCGATTCCCGCTCGCGCGTGAAGGTGTCGCGCCAGCCGCCGGCGCGCGCCGCTGCCAGTCCGGCCTGGGAGAGCATTCGCGACATCGCCTTCGAGGCGACGAGCCTCGGGCCGTCCTCGCCGGTCGGCTATGTCTTTGCGAGCCCGCTGGTGCCGGTGCTGGGACCGGTCAGCGCCTATGCCGCGGAAAGCTTCGCGGCCGGCGCGGGCATCCTCGCCGGGGCGGTCGATCTGATGCATCGCATCCGCACCGAATTTCGCTACGATCCCAAGGCGACGGTGATCTCGACGCCGCTCAACGAGGTCTTCGTCAAGCGACATGGCGTCTGTCAGGATTTTGCCCATGTGATGATTGCGGGCTTGCGCGGGCTGGGCCTGCCCGCGGCCTATGTCAGCGGATATTTGCGCACCATTCCGCCGGCGGGCCAGCCGCGCTTGCAGGGCGCCGATGCCACCCACGCCTGGGTGTCGCTGTGGTGCGGGGAGGAGCTTGGCTGGGTCGATTTCGATCCGACCAACGATCTTATGGTCGCTGGCGACCATATCGTGCTCGCGGTCGGCCGCGACTTTTCCGACGTTTCGCCGGTCGACGGCATCATTGTCGGCTCGCCGAAGCAGAAGCTCGACGTCGCCGTCGACGTGCTGCTGGTGGAATGATCGCCGTTTTGCCGTCCCGGCGACGCTCAGCCCGGGTGTGTCGGGCCGGCACCGCAACCGCGATATCGCGGGGCACAAACCGCAACATATTTCCGTATTTTCGTTCCCGGGTTTGGCCAGTCGGCCCAAGATGGGCTAAGCTGGCCTTTGCGTCGAGGACATGAATGAGACGTCGGGAGTTGGCGTGGAACACCACCGACAAGCGGGGCTGCATCCATGATCACGTTACCGAAACTGGCGGCGGAGACCCTGGAGAAATTGCTGGGCTCGTTCATGCGTCGTCGGTTCGACGAGTCCTACGCCAGAGTGCTGGAAGGCTCGGCCCGCACGGCGATGGAATGCATCGGCAACAGCGACGCACTCTATCACAACATCGAGCATACGATGTTGGTGACGCTGGCCGCTCAGGCGATCCTGATGGGACGTAATCTCCACACGCATCTTGCGGCTGAGGACTACATCAACGTCCTGATCGCCTGCCTCGCGCATGACATCGGCTATGTCCGTGGTCTGTTTCCGGAGGATGACGAAGACGGCTTCATCATCGATGATTCCGGCACCAAGGTGGCGCTGCCGCGTGGCGCTTCGGATGCCAGCCTGATGATGTATCACGTCGATCGCTCGAAACTGTTTGTGCGGCGGCGGCTGCCGCAGATCCGGGGCGTGGACAGTGAGCGCGTCGCCCGCGCCATCGAAGGCACGCGGTTTCCGGCCCGCGAAGGGCAGGAATACGACGACGACGCCTCGATCCTGCGCGCCGCCGATTTCATCGGCCAGCTCGGCGACCCCAACTATCTGCGCAAGGCCAACGCGCTCTATTACGAATTCGAGGAAGTCGGCATGAATCGCCAGCTCGGCTACGATTCGCCTGCCGACATCGTGAACCGCTATCCGCAGTTCTACTGGAACAGCGTCGCACCGCACATCCAGACCGAGATCGGCTACCTCAACAAGACCGAGATCGGTCGGCAGTGGATCGCCAACCTCTACAGCAACGTGTTCCGCGCCGAGCGTGAGATCACGTTGTCCGGGCCGCAAAAATAGCTCCGCTCTGTAATGCAACAGAAAACGGTCACTACCGATATCCTCGACATCGCCTATCGCGAATACGGCGCGCCGGACGGCTGGCCCTGCATCATGGGCCACGGCTTTCCCTACGACGTGAACGCCTATGCCGAGACGGCGCCGTTCATGGCGCAAGCGGGCGCGCGGGTGCTGGTGCCCTGGCTGCGCGGCTACGGGCCGACACGGTTCCGCTCCGCTGCGACGTTGCGATCCGGCGAGCAGGCGGCGCTTGGCGCCGATCTGCTGGCCTTCATGGATGCGCTTGGAATCTCGCGCGCGGTGGTCGGCGGTTACGATTGGGGCGGGCGCGCAGCCTGCGTGGTCTCGGTGCTGCATCCGGAGCGCGTGATCGGCCTCGTCTCGGGTAATTCCTACAACATCCAGAACATCGCGCGTTCGATGGAGCCGGCTTCGCCAACCGAGGAGGCGGCGCTCTGGTATCAATATCTCTTCCACAACGAACGCGGCCGCCGCGCGCTGGAGCGCAACCGGCGCGGTTTTGCCCGCCAGCTCTGGTCGATGTGGTCGCCGACATGGGCTTTCGACGACGCGACGTTCGAGACCAGCGCAATGTCGTTCGACAATCCCGATTTCGTCGATGTCGTGATCCACTCCTACCGACATCGTTACGCGCTGGTCGCGGGCGATCCCGCCTATGCCGCGATCGAGGCGAAGCTCGCCGCCCAGCCGCCGGTTCGGGTGCCGACGATCGCGATCGACGGTGACAGCGACGGCGTCAATTCCGGCACCGCGCACCATGCAGGCAAATTCGAGGGCTTTTTCGAGCGACGCGTCTTTGCAGGGGCCGGCCACAATTTGCCGCAGGAGCGGCCGGCCGAATGGGCCCAGGCTGTGCTCGATGTGCGGAAAGCGGTCTCGTAGAGCCGGGTTTCTCGTCCCGCTGCCTTGCCGCTCTCACAGCTTCCAATTTTTCCTGATCCCGGGAACCTTTTCCGATCGCAGCCGTCCAAGCTGTGGGCCGCCTTCTGTATGCGGTTCGTTGCAGGGGAGTTTTCGATGAAGACGCAAACGCGCAGGCTGGAACGTGTCGCGGTCGCGCAGGCGCCGACCGAGCGGCCCGAGAGGGCGGAGGTCGAGCAGGCGATCCGCACCATGATCCGCTGGGCTGGCGACGATCCCGCGCGCGACGGTCTACGCGATACGCCGGACCGGGTCGCGCGCGCCTTCGAGGAGTATTTCTCCGGCTATGCCCAGGATCCGACCGAAATCCTGCAAAAGACCTTTGAGGAGATCGAAGGCTATGACGAGATGATCGTCCTGCGCGGCGTTCGCTTCGAAAGCCATTGCGAGCACCACATGGCACCGATCGTCGGCCGCGCCTGGGTCGCTTATATCCCGCAGGGGCGCGTCGTCGGCATCTCCAAGCTCGCGCGTCTCGTCGACATCTACGCCAAGCGGCTTCAGATCCAGGAGAAGATGACCGCGCAGATCGCCAACACGATCAACGATGTGCTGAGGCCCGAAGGCGTCGGGGTCATCATCAAGGCAACGCATCACTGCATGACCACGCGCGGCGCGCACAAGCCCGGGACAGATCTCGTCACCAGCCGCATGCTCGGCGTGTTCCGCGACAATGCGTTGACGCGCCAGGAGCTGCTGGGGCTGGCCAATTCGGACGATTGATCCGCGACGGCTCAAGGAGGCAACGCCATGACCGAAGACAAGAAGCCAAGCGGGCCCGACTTGAGCCGGGGCGTGACGCTCGCCGAATTCAAGGACGGCAAATTGCTCGGCCATGTCGGCGAGGAAGACGTCCTGCTGGTGCAGGCCGGCAGCGAGATCTTCGCGATCGAGCCCGCCTGCAGCCACTATCACGGTCCGCTCGTCGAAGGACTGGTGGTGGGCGACACCATCCGCTGTCCTTGGCATCACGCCTGCTTCTCCTTGCGGTCAGGCGAGGCGACCCGTCCGCCGGCGCTGAATGCGCTGGCAGTGTGGGAGGTCTCGCGCGATCGGGACAAGATCGTCGTCCAGCGCAAGCGCGAGATGCCGAAGCCTCCGGCGCCTCACCGGACAGCGCCAACGCCGGAGAAATTCGTCATTATCGGCGGCGGCGCGGCGGGTTTCGCGGCGGCGCAGACACTCCGTCGCGAGGGCTTTGCCGGCGCCATCACCATGCTCAGCAATGACAGCGCGATGCCGGTGGACCGGCCCAATCTCTCCAAGGATTATCTCGCGGGCAACGCGCCGGAGGATTGGCTGCCGCTGCGGGGCGAGGACTATTATCAGGACGCCGGCATCGATCTCAGGCTCAACACGAATGTCGCCGCGATCGAGGCGAAGACGCGCAGCGTGACGCTGGGCAATGGCGACAGGCTGCCGTTCGACCGGCTGCTGCTCGCGACCGGCGCCGAGCCGGTCAGATTGCAGATTCCGGGTGCCGACCAGCCTCATGTCCACACGCTGCGCTCCGTCGCCGACAGCCGCGCCATCATCAAGGCGGCCGGCAGCGCCAAGCGTGCGCTGGTGATCGGCGCCAGCTTCATCGGCCTCGAAGTTGCGGCCTCCTTGCGGGCACGCAAGATCGAGGTGCACGTGGTCGCGCCGGACGAACGGCCGATGCAGAAGGTGCTCGGTCCCGAGATGGGCGACTTCGTGCGCGTGCTGCATGAGGAGAACGGCGTCAACTTCCATCTCGAGGACACGGTGGAAAAGCTGGACGGCACGCGCGCCACGTTGAAGAGCGGCGGCGTGATCGAGGCCGAACTGGTCGTGGTCGGCATCGGCGTCAAGCCGCGCCTCGCGCTCGCCGAGCAGGCGGGGCTTGCGGCCGACCGGGGCGTCAGCGTCAGCGAATATCTGGAGACCAGCATAGCCGGCATCTTCGCGGCCGGCGACATCGCGCGCTGGCCGGATCCGCATTCGCGGCAAACCATCCGCGTCGAGCACTGGGTGGTGGCGGAGCGGCAGGGCCAGACCGCGGCGCGCAACATGCTCGGCAAGCGCGAGCGTTTCGAGGCCGTGCCGTTCTTCTGGTCGCAGCACTATGACGTGCCGATCAACTATGTCGGCCACGCCGATAGTTTTGACGATATCGCGATCGACGGCAGCATTTCCGGCAAGGACTGCCTGTTGCAATATCGCAAGGGCGGCCGCGTCCTTGCGATTGCTTCAATTTATCGGGATCTCGACGATCTCAAGGCCGAGCTGGAGATGGAGCGGACGCGCGGCTGAGGCGCGCATCCGGTGTTGATTTTCGTCAATGTAGCTGCCCGCGAGGGCCGCTGTGCACCGGCTGATCAGCAACTCGACGCAAGACCGCCTTGCGGAACTCCGCTGATCTGACGTGCTGGCAAAAAGCAGCACGCCGCGCCTTCCGATCAGCGCGGCGATCATCACCGGGAGAAACCATGAAAGCCGCTTTGGTCCTGGCTGCAGCGCTGGCTGCCTGCCTGTCCACGCCTGTCTCCGCGCAAAAATCCTATGGTCCCGGCGTCAGCGACACCGAGATCAAGATCGGCAACACCATGCCCTATAGCGGCCCCGCTTCGCCGCTCGGCATCACCGGCAGGGTGATCTCGGCCTATTTCGACGAGGTCAACGAGAAGGGCGGGATCAACGGCCGCAAGCTCAATCTCCTGTCGCTCGACGACGCCTTCTCGCCGCCGAAGACCATGGAAGCGGCGCGGCGGCTGGTCGAGGGCGACGGGGTCGCCTTCATCTTCGCGACCATGGGCACCGCGCCGAGCTCGGCGATCGCGAAATATCTCAACAGCAACAAGGTGCCGCAGCTGTTTCTGATCAGCTCGGCCTCGAAGTGGAACGACCCCGCCAACATGCCCTGGTCGATGGCGCTGCCATGGGCGCCGAACTACACCAGCGAGGCCGCCATCGACGTCGCCTATGCCCGCGCCAAGAACCCGAATGCGCGCTTCGCGGTGCTCTATCAGAACGACGACGCCGGCAAGGAATATCTGCGCGGCGTCAAGGAAGCGCTTGGTGCCGACGCCGACAAGGCGATCGCGATGGCGTCGAGCTTCGAGGTCGCCGACCCCACCGTCGATTCCCAGGTCCTGACGCTCGCCAACACCAAGGCCGACGTCTTCATGATCTATTCGGTGACGCCGCGCGCCTGCGCCCAGGCGATCCGGAAAGCGCATGAGGTCGGCTGGCAGGCGACGCGCTTCCTCGCCTCGGGCTGTGCCAACAAGGCCACCGTGATGGTGCCGGCCGGCCTCGATGCCGGCAAGGGCGTGCTCTCGCTCGGCTCGCTCAAGCCGTTCGTCGAGGCGCCAAAGGACGATCCGGCGATGACGGCCTATATCGACTTCATGAAGAAGCGCCTGCCCAATGCCGACGTCAACAACGTCGCGGGTCTCTACGGCTACACCGTCGCCGAGGCATTGGTAGTCTTGCTGAAGCAGTGCAAGGACAATCTGACGCGCGAGAACATCATGGCGCAGGCGGCCAATTTGAAGAACGTGCCGCTGTCGCTGCTGATGCCCGGCATCACGCTCAACACCACGCCGCAGGATTTCCGTCCGATCAAGGACGGCTATATGCTGCAGTTCAACGGCAATGACTGGATCGTCGCGAGCGAGCTGCTGCGCGGCACGTGAGGGCAAGCGAGCGCCCGCTTTGGAGACACCGATGTCTCCACATCGTCATGGCCGGGCTTGTCCCGGCCATCCACGTCTTTCCCATGGCACGAAAGAACGTGGATGCCCGGGACAAGCCCGGGCATGACGACATCAGGTGTTGTGAACAGAGGAGACCGCCATGGATTTTCACCACTCCGAACGTTCGCTGGAGCTGCAGGAGCGGGTCCGCCGCTTCATGCGGACGCATGTCGAGCCGGTCGAGGAGCTCTATTACGAGCAGGTGAAGCCGGAAGCGACACGCTACAAGACGCCGCAGGTCCTTCAGGACCTGAAACGGCTGGCGCGCGAGCAGGGGCTCTGGAACCTGTTCCTCTCCGGCGAGCACGGTCCGGGCCTCAGCAATCTCGAATATGCGCCGGTGAAGGAGATCATGGGCCGCATCCTCTGGGCGCCCGAGGTCTTCAATTGCTCGGCGCCCGATGTCGGCAACATGGAGGTGCTGGCGAATTACGGCACGCCGGCGCAACAGGAGCGCTGGCTGAAGCCGCTGCTGGAAGGGCGCATCCGCTCCGGCTTCTCGATGACCGAGCCGCAGGTCGCCTCCAGCGATGCCACCAACATCCAGTGCGAGATCAGGCGCGACGGCGGCGACTACGTCATCAACGGCCGCAAATGGTTCACCTCAGGCGCGATGAACGAGGATTGCGAGATCCTGATCGTGATGGGCAAGACGGCGCCCGACGATCCCGACCGCCACCGCCAGCAATCCATGATCCTGGTGCCGAAGGCGACGCCCGGCGTGCGCATCGTCCGCGACATGCTCACTTACGGCTACGACGACGCGCCGGTCGGCCATCCCGAGATTGTCTACGAGAACGTTCGCGTGCCCGCCGAGAACATCCTGCTGGGAGAGGGCCGCGGCTTCGAGATCGCGCAAGGCAGGCTTGGTCCCGGCCGCATCCATCATTGCATGCGGCTGATCGGCTGCGCCCAGCGCGCGCTCGAATTGATGTGCCAGCGTGCGGTCTCCCGCACAGCCTTCGGCAAGCCGCTTGCCGAGCAGGGCTCGGTGCGCGAGGACATCGCGCACTCGTTCTGCGAGATCGCGCAGGCGCGGCTCCTGACGCTGCAGGCCGCCGACAGGATGGACCGCGAAGGCAACAAAGCCGCGCGCGATTTGATCGCCGCCGCCAAGATCGTGGTGCCCAGCATGGCCGCCCGCGTTATCGACCGCGCCATCCAGATCCACGGCGCCGCCGGCGTCTCGCAGGATACTTTCCTCGCGCGTGCTTACGTTTACGCCCGCTTCATCCGCATCGGCGACGGACCGGATCAGGTGCATCTGGCCGCGGTGGGGAAGGAGCTGATCAAGCGCGGCGGCGTGATGGGCTGAGCAACGCCATTACTAACCACCCCATTTCTTGTTTCCTGCGCCGAGCAAGGCGGCAGTTAGATCAACACCTTGCCGGCGACGCTCTTGACCACCGTCACTGGACCAGATGTGCGGGCCGAAGCGGCCTGAATGCGGCGCGCAGCTCGGCGGAGAAAAGCGCCGGCTGCTCCCACGCCGCAAAATGACCGCCTTTGTCGACCTCGTGGAAGTAGGTCAGGTTGCGATAGGCGCGCCGGGCCCACGTCTCCGGGGCTTGATAGCTCTCGCCGGGGAAGACCGTGATGGCCACCGGCAGCGAAATCTCCGCAGTCTTCTCCGGACCTGCAAGGGCGGGACTGCGCCCGCCATATTCCCAGTAAAGCCGCGCCGAGGAGGTGGCGCTGTTCGTCAGCCAGTACAGCGTGATGTCGTCCAGCACCTCGTCGCGGGATTTTTCGGAATCGGTGTCGTCGAATTTCCAATGCGAGAAGCCGGGATGTCCGAGCATCCAGGCCGCCAGGCCCGCGGGAGAATCCGTCAGGCCGTAGCCGATCGTTTGCGGCCTCGTTCCCATCATCAGCGCGTAGGACCGGTTGCCCATCTTGCCGGCCGCACTGAATGCATCGAACGCTGCGCGTTCGCTAGCGGAAAGGTCTGCCGGGGCGGGCCCGCCGGCCGCGAGGATCGCGGCGATATCGGGCGGGACGATCGCCGGCAAATTGATATGGATGCCGAGCAAGCCTGCCGGCGCCAGCCGTGCCATCGCACTCGAGACCGGCGAGCCCCAGTCGCCGCCCTGCGCGACATAGTGGGTGTAGCCCAAGCGCTTCATCAGTTCTGCCCAGATGCGCGCCGTGCGGTCGGGACCCCAACCGATATCGATCGGTTTGCCGGAGAAGCCATAGCCGGGCATCGAGGGGATCACGACGTCGAACGCGTCTTCGGCCCGGCCCGCATGGGCCGTGGGATCGGTGAGTGGATCGATCAGCTTGAGCTGCTCGAATACCGATCCTGGCCAGCCATGGGTTATGACGACAGGCAGGGCATTGGGATGTTTGGAGCGGACATGAATGAAGTGGATATCGATGCCGTCGATGTGGGTGATGAACTGCGGAAGTCGATTCATCCTCGCTTCGATCTTGCGCCAGTCGTAGGCCGTCCCCCAATAGTTGACGAGGGGCTGGAGCTTCGCCAGAGGGATACCTTGGGACTGATCGGAAACAGTCTCGCGATCAGGCCATCGCGTCGCCAACACGCGCCGCCGAAGCTCGAGAAGGTCCTCCTCCGGCACGGCAATGTGGAAGGGGCGAATTGTGTTTTCGCCCGCGGCCGCCGCTCCACGCAGCGGAAACACGCTCGTGGAAATCACCGCTGCAATTCCAATCGCTGCGGTGCTCAAAAGCGCGCGCCGACTTCTGTCGATGGTGTTCTCGGAATTGTATGGCATCGGCATGGGACACCCTCCTGGCTTCAGGCGATCGGAGCCTGCGGAGCAGGGCAGTCCTTCGTCTGGCTCTGCAACATGGCTCGGAAGCTGGTCAATAGCTCGTTAAGGCTTGTTAGATGCTGTGAGCAGTTGCGACTGATGCAGGGGCAAGGTGAAGAAAGACAAGCTCAGCATTTCTGTCCCATGTCCGCCGACAAGGACGGGAGTGGACAAGCTGATCGGATTTGTGCGTCGGCTCGGTGTCCATGAACGTGTTCAGCAGCGGGCCTTGCCGCGCGAGGACATCGCAAACTCCCTCTGCGACATCGTGCAAGCAAGCCTTCTCACGCTAGGTGGCGGCCTCTGTCGCTGCGATGATCGCTTCTGCGAAAACCAACGCCGATGAGAATGAAAACACGGTCAGGCAGGCGAGCGCACCGATTGTCTTGATTGGTGGCGCCGTGAGAGTCATGTCGTCGCACTTATTTCACTGTCGCGCTCGTCGTCATGCTGTTGACGCAATGTCTGTCTTAGACGGCGACAAGTAAAACACGTGCTGGAACTGTTGGGGTTCCTACAAACGGTTCCGGAGCCAGGGGTTGGCTCGACCCGCAAAACGATTTGCGGCATCGGAACCAAACAATCGAAAATCACAGGAGTTATAATGGTGTTCCGCTCGAGCGCCGCAATTTGCGGCGCCGTGATTGCGCTTGCCGTTTCCGTTTCTATTGCGCGATGTGAAGCTGGTGGGGTTCACTCAAACGCTGTCGACGATGCCGCTTCCGGAGAAGCGATCGTTGGCGCGGCATCCATGTACAATCCGTTCAAGCCTGGCAAAGAGGAGGGCGGCCCGAAGACGGCTTCCGGCGAGCGCTATGATCCCTCGGTCTGGTCGGCTGCCATCAAGACGAGCTTGCGCAAGAAATTCGGTGGGGTCCAATTTGGCGCGAAGCCGAAATACGCCCTCGTCGAGGCCGTCGGCAAGAAGGTCATCGTCAGGATAAATGACGTGGGACCGCTAAGGCCTGGCCGCATCATCGACTTCAATGAGCGGACGATGCGCCATTTCGATCCGAGCCTGGAGCGCGGGGTCATTCCCGACGTCAAAGTCCGGCCGCTTGCCGGCGGCGATTGGACTCCCGGACCGGTTGGTTGAACCGTCGCACCAGAAAGTCGCGCAGCACGGCCCTTCCAGAACAGTTGAGAAGGCCTCGATGGCTCTCCATGCTGTCGGCAAGGCGTTGCTCGCCGGTGCAACGGTGG
Organism: Bradyrhizobium sp. Kon69; assembly: GCF_055807515.1. Classification (NCBI taxonomy): domain Bacteria; kingdom Pseudomonadati; phylum Pseudomonadota; class Alphaproteobacteria; order Hyphomicrobiales; family Nitrobacteraceae; genus Bradyrhizobium; species Bradyrhizobium sp. Kon69. The sequence continues at coordinate 187,524 of NZ_JBVVOS010000005.1, forward strand.
TCGGATGTTTTGGGAAAACCGACACACCTCCATGCTCGACCAAAGCCGAATAGCGGGTTGAAATCTGCGCGTCTAGATTGAAAGACGGAAAGGCAGGTGGGGGCGGGCAGCCGTTGCTCGGTCTTCATCAACTTGCTTTTTCCGACGGTTTCTATCTGCGTTCTACGTCCACGCATGTTCGCCAATATCGTTGTAGTTGCGAGGTCGTGCCGCTGGAGCGGTGTGCGATTGCACGTAACCATGGAGAACGCAGATGAGCAGCTTCCCTTGGCACTTCCCTTGGCGCTTGTGGCAAAAGCACAAGAACAAACCTCTGGACAATGCAAAGTCTCCTTCGGATAAGGCGGAGCCTTCTTCCGAACAGTTCGAAGGCAGGGGTCGGCGACACCTGCTGCAGGCGCTATCCGTCTTCGCCGCCGGTAGCGCGTTGGGGGAGATGTCAAACCCCGCCGAAGCAAAAGACTCCAGTGATTTGCCACCTCCAAGACGTGCATTGACCGGCCGCGATGCAGCCGGCAAGTCGGTGTTGAAGTCTTTTGAGGTGACTCCAAAGCTGGTGGAAATCGATGCCAATCCAGGACTGACTTTCTATGAACTGTATATGACCGAGGGAGTGCCAGGACTGAGCGGCCTGGAGCCGGATCCAATGTCGGCAGGAACGAAGGCCTTTCCGGGCCCTGAGGGGACCATGTTTCGATTGATCTCGTATCCGCCGAAACGCCCGGAAGGATGGAAACCGCCGCCCGGAGTCACTTTCGAGAGTGGGCTTAAAGAAATGTCGGACAAGATCCCCGGCATGGGAGATCATTTCGAGCGCGGCGCTCCAGGGATGCACACATCGGATACCGTAGACTATGGAGTCGTGGTTCGCGGCGAGATGACACTGGAATTGGACGACGGTCAGAAGGTCCATTTGCGTCAAGGTGATTGCATCGTGCAAAACGGAACGCGCCATCGCTGGCGCAACCCATTGCCCGAACCCTGTCTCATGGCGTTTGTCTCGATCGGCGGGAAGCGCGCCTGAGAGGTGGAGACGCGGCGCCTCGTTGGCTGAAAGCAGCCATGTCTAGCGTGCAAACTGCTAAGCGGCCGTGATCTTCGAAGCCGGGCCTTCGGCTCCAGTGCCAAGCGAGTCCACACCTGTCGCCTCTATGCAGAGTTTGAGCGCTCCGCCCAGAGTTGCAGCAGCCAGATCCGCCTTGGCACCTTCCCGCAGGCTTTCCAGCGCCGCTGGGTCGATGTCCTTCATCCAGCAACCCAGAATGATTGTAGCCTTCGGCAATTTACGGCGAAGCCGTCGCACCGAGTAACGCATATGAGCAGGACTACTTGCGTCCATATAGACAAGACAGGCAATGGCGACCCCGGCGGTCTCCAGCCGGAAGATATTCGCCGTCGATAACGCTCCCGCCGCTTCAACTCGGGCCGACAAGCCATGCGCATCCGTCAGTTGCGCCAGCATGATCGCAGCCGCTTCGTCGATCGGATTTCGTCCAGCCAAGCAGAGCACGGGATGATCGCCTTGCCATTCAGAAGGCAAGTCCTCCTTGCGCAGCACCCGCAGACTCTCATAAGGCGCGTCCTCAGCCACGCCCTCTATGGCAGATGTAGCTTCGACATCTGTGGTCGGGTTGACCTTCGGCGACGGACGCTCATCCTGCTCCGAAATGTTATTGGCAAATTCCTGGACCGCATCCCTGATTTTGGTCAGCCGGTCGGGAGCCAGAGCGCCGCGCTCGGCATCTGCTTGAGCCAGTTGCAGTCCTCGCAAGGCTACTTCGTCGTAATAGGAGCTAAGAGATCGCTCCTTCAAGAATTCCTCGGCTTTTGCCGAAGCTTCTGTCGGATCGCCGGCGAGCATCCGCTGATAGAATATCTCAGGCGGAGAGAGCGCTGGTCGGTCTCCAAACATGACGTCGAGGAACTCCAGGCGCTCGACATGGCGGCCCAGGACGACCAGACACACGGTAAGGGGTGTCGCCAGAACGAGGCCGATTGGACCCCAGAGCGCCGTCCAGAACGTCGCGGAAGCCACAACGGCCACCGGCGATAGTCCCGTGCTGTGTCCATAGACCATCGGCTCCAGCACATGGCCGACGATTGGTTCTACCACCACGAACAGCGCGATCGTCCAAAGCAGCATCGTCCAGGTTGGATCGACCGCAACCGCAAGAGCGAGAGGGAAGGCGGCGGCGATGACCGCCCCAATGTAAGGCACGAAGCGCAGCACTGCTGCCAGAATACCCCACAGGATCGCGCTTGGAACGCCGATCAGCCAGAGACCCATTCCGATGATGATGCCGAAGCCCCCGTTCACGAGAAGCTGGATAAGGAAAAGCCGGCTGAGACGGCTCGCCGCGTCATCAAGGGCAGCCGTGGTGCGCTGCAGGTCATCCGAACCGGCCAGCCTGATCAGGCGATTACGAAGGTCCTCGCGCTGAAGCAAAATGAAGATCACGAATATGACGATGATCCCGGTCGTTGCGAGCGGATGAAGCAATGGTGAAATCAGTGTTTGCAAGCTCTCCAGCGCGCCCGGATCGGGCTGAAGCACTTCCACAGGAACGGGCTTCGGCGGGGCCGCTTTCGGAGCTGCTATGGTCCCCAACGAATTCGCGGCCTCCTTGGGCTTGTCGAGTTCTTTGCTGAGGTCCTTCAACATGCTGGAAGCCCGCTCGAGCGTGCCTCGACCGGCGGTCGTCTCACGGAAGGATTGGATCTTCTCGCTTATTGTGGACTGATATCGCGGCAAATCGCCGGCCAGCTGCGCGAGTTGGGTAGCGAGCAGACTGCCCATCGCAAATATGAACGCGAAGGCGATCACGACCACGCTCACCACAGCCAAACTGCGCGGAATGCGCAGACGCTGAACCAGTCGAACCAGGGGCGCCAGCACGAAGCTGAGCAAGACGGCCAGCGCTATCGGAATGATGATCTCGCGACCGTAATAGAGCACCATGACAATGATCGCGGCGAGAATAGCCATCGCCACGGCGCTCAATAGCGAAATCAGTTCTTCCGGTGTTCGTGCTTTGAATGGCTGCCTGATCACAGCTCCTCGCTAGGCCGGGAAAAGCGGCGAGTTTGTTGAGGGTCCGGTGAGTTCGGACGGCACATCTTTGGGAAAGTCGTCCAGTCCTGACATGACGCAAGCTGTCGAAGTCGGTGCATGAGCTTCAGGCCGTTTTGCGAGCCGATCACAACTGACCAAGCCCGATCGGCTAGGGCTACGATCCCGACGGGTACGCATTGTTGCCATGAGCATCTGGAGCTAACGATGGTGCGCTAACGGCGGCATTGAATCGGGAGCGCCAAGCCACGTTGGGACTGAACATCTCACGCCGGGTTTAGTTCCGCGCGCTGCTCCAAGAGCGCGGTATGGCGCCCCGCTTCAGCTCGCGATAGCGACTCGGCGTGCGATCTTTCCGGCCTGCTTCCCGCCGAAAAGCCTGAGCATTCGGGCCGCTTCCAAGGATCACTGTCTCCTGCATCGCTTCCGCTAGAGCTAGATGGTGGCGATAGCAAAAAGCCGCGGACTGCTCCGCGGCTTTGGTTCACAGGGAGGCGGCCTCAGCCAGCCTTCGGCTTCTCACGATCTGCCGGCGCAGCGCGAAAGCTCCAACATTGACATCATGCCCCTGTTTTGCCCGACGAGTCAAATATCATTTCGCAAAATACGAATAGGCTTGGACTAGAGCCAAGCCGTTGATATCGCTAGCCCCGGCTACCGTGCATGGGGTTGTTTTCGCGCTTTTTGATGGAGCGACCCCACCGCCGGCTCCGCTGGCGATGGACGTGCTGCTACCCCGCCTTGGCGACGCGGCCGTCCGCCGCGCCCGAGCGCAGGTTCTGGAAGAACTTCTCCACCTCGCGCGACAGCGTCTCCGCCGTCTCGGTCACGCTGCTCGCAGCCGCCAGCACCGAAGAGGCCGCCGTATCGGTCTCGCCGATGGCATCGCGGAGCGAGCTGATGTTGGCGACGAGGGTCTCGTTGCCTTGGGCCGCCGATTGCGCGTTGGACGAGATCTCGCGCGTGGCGGCGTCCTGCTGGCCGATGGCGCCGGCGATCGCCGAGGTGACATCGTTGATCTCGCGCACCGCGCCGCCGATCTCGCGGACGGCATCCACTGCGTTGCGGGTGGAGGACTGGATCATCGAGACGTTCTCGCTGATGTCGGCGGTCGCCTTTGCGGTCTGGCCCGCGAGTGCCTTCACTTCATGCGCGACGACGGCAAAGCCGCGGCCGGCATCGCCCGCGCGCGCGGCCTCGATGGTGGCATTGAGCGCGAGCAGATTGGTCTGCTCGGCGATCGCCTGGATCAGGCTGAGCACGCCGTCGATGCGTTGCGTGGCGGCGGCCAGGCTCTCGATCTCGGCGATGGATTTCTCGGTGCGCTGGCCGGTCTGCTCGACCGCGCTGGCGGATTGCCGCACCTGGCGGCCGATCTCCACCACCGATGCAGACAGCTCCTCGGCCGCGCCTGCCACCGCCGTGACGTTGTGCGAGGCCTGCTCGGTGGCGTTCGCCGCCGTGCCGGCGCGGCTGCTCGCGTCCGCGGTGACGCGGGTGATGGTCTGAGCCGTCTCGCGCATGACGGAGGCGTTGTCGCTGAGACCGCGCATGATCGCGCCGATCGCCTCGCGAAACGCGTCGACCGATTGCTCGATGTGGCGGGCGCGCTCCTCGCGCGCGGCGGAGTCCTGCGAGACCTGCGAGGCGAGGTTGCGGTTGCGCCCCATCGCGTCCTGGAAGATCTGGATCGCGCGTGCCAGTGCGCCGATCTCGTCGGCGCGGTCAGAGTGGGGCACCACGACGTTCTCGGCGCCGTCAGCGACCTGCTTGATAGTCGCGGTGATGGCGGAGAGGGGGCGTGCGATCGAGCGGGCGATGATGACGATGCCGATCACGACGAGGGCGAGCGCCACGCCGGCGAGGCAGGTCAGGACGAAGGACAGTGTGCGATTGGTCTCGGTCTCGTGCGCGATTTGCCTCGCGCGCTCGGCATAGACCTTGGACAGCGCCTCGAGATCCTTGTTCAGCGCCGAGCGCACGGCGCGGTTGGCGTCGTTGTCGCCCCATTCGCGGCCCGCGGCCGCGTTGATCTCGACGCCGCGGCGCACCAGCTCCTTGCGAAACTCGACGAACTGCTCGATGCGCTTCTTGAAGGTGGCGAACTGCTCGGCATCGTCGGCCTTGACGATGGTCTCCCAGCGCTTCACGACGTCGAGGATCTGGGCGTTGAACTTGAGCAGGCCCTCGCCGTATTTCTTCACTACGGCGGGCTCGGTCGACATGTAGACGCCGCGCGATTCCATCACCACCGCATAGACCAGCGAGTTGACTCGCTCGACGTTCAGCGCGGCGGCGTTCGCGGTCTCGATCGCGGTGGTCAGCTCGGCACCGCGGCGGCTGTTGTAGTCGGACAGCATCGCGATCGCGGCCGTGAGCAGCGCGAACAGTGCGAAGATCGCGTAGAGCTTGTTGGCAAGCGTGAAGCGGCCGGCAAGGCCGGCGGCATTCCCAGATTGGTCGGTTGTCATGGTTTTCAGGGGCCCGAATGGCCGGGAGCGGCCGGAGAGCGCGGTCGTGCAAATGATTGCAAAACTATGCAGAATGAAGATGGACGCGGCGTTAACGCCGGGTTTGGCCCCCTTTGCCCTCGGCCGAAGGAAAGGTAGATATTTCAGCGTCTTGATCTGAAGCTATAGTCTTGGGATTGCCCTGGAGTCGGCCTCTGGCCGACGAACCCCGGAGAGACCCTTGGTCTACCGCCACACTATCGACGCCACGACCTACACGTTCCCGGATTTGCGCGACCTGCTCGCCAAGGCGACGCCGCCGCGCTCCGGCGACCGGCTGGCCGGGATCGCCGCCAGTGCCGAACAGATGATCGCGGCGCGGATGGCGCTGGCCGACGTCCCGCTCGGGCAGTTCTTGCAGGAAGCCGTCATCCCCTATGAGACCGACGAGGTCACCCGCCTCGTCATCGACAGCCACGACGCAAAAGCCTTCGCGCCGGTGGCTTCGCTGACGGTCGGCGCCTTTCGCGATTGGCTGCTGTCGGATGCCGCGACGCCCGAAATCTTGCGCAAGCTGGCCGGCGGCATCACCCCGGAGATGGCGGCCGCGGTCTCGAAGCTGATGCGCAACCAGGACCTGATCCTGGCGGCGCGGAAATGCGAGGTCACCACCGCTTTCCGCAACACCATCGGCCTGAAGGGCCGGATGAGTACCCGGCTCCAGCCCAACCATCCCTTCGACGACGCCAGGGGCATCACCGCCTCCATCCTCGACGGCATCCTGCTCGGCGCCGGCGATGCCTGCATCGGCATCAACCCGGCGAGCGACGACCCGGCCGTGATCGGCCACTTGCTGCGGCTGCTGGACGAGGTCATCGGGCGGCTGAAGATCCCGACCCAGGGCTGCGTGCTGACCCATGTCACCACCACGCTGTCGCTGATCGGGCAGGGCGTGCCGGTCGACCTCGTGTTCCAGTCGGTCGCCGGCACTGAGGCTGCCAACCGCAGTTTTGGCATCGACCTCGCGCTTCTCAAGGAGGCGCAGGACGCCGGGCTGTCGCAGAAGCGCGGCACGGTCGGGCAGAACGTGATGTATTTCGAGACCGGGCAGGGCTCGGCGCTGTCGGCCAACGCCCATCACGGCGTCGACCAGCAGACCTGCGAGGCGCGCGCCTACGCGGTCGCCCGCGCCTTTGCGCCCCTCCTGGTCAACAGCGTGGTCGGCTTCATCGGCCCGGAATATCTCTACGACGGCAAGGAAATCATCCGGGCCGGGCTGGAGGATCACTTTTGCGGCAAGCTGCTCGGCCTGCCGCTTGGGATCGACATTTGCTACACCAACCACGCCGAGGCGGACCAGGACGACATGGACAATCTGCTGACGCTGCTCGCTGCCGCCGGCGTCACCTTCATCATGGGTGTCCCCGGCGCCGACGACGTCATGCTGAACTATCAGTCGACGTCTTTTCACGACGCGCTCTATGTCCGCGACGTCTTCGGACTGCGCCGTGCGCCGGAATTCGACGACTGGCTGGTGCGGTCCGGCATTGCGGGCGCTGACTTCCGTCTTGCCGGCGATGCAGGCCTGCTGCCCGATTTTGCGTCACGGCTGATCGCGTGACGCGGCGGAGCACCCGGCGGCCCGAGGAAACCATTGATGCCCTAGGGAATTAGGCTCATGCCACAATATTGAGAAATTCCGGCGGCAGCATTACGCTATGTGTCTGTCTGGCAATTTCCGCGGCTAAGTCGAGCGTGGCGGGGGAGCTTTGATGCGAGCTGAAAGTAACGGGACGTCCCGGCGGATTCTCTGCGTGTTTCCGCGATACACATCGTCGTTCGGGACGTTCGAGCATTCCTACCCCCTGACCGATGGCGTCCGCGCCTTCATGCCGCCGCAGGGACTTTTGCTGCTCGCGGCCTATCTGCCCAAGGAATGGCAGGTCAAATTCGTCGACGAGAACCTTCGCCGCACGACAAGGGAAGAGTTCGAATGGGCGGAGGCGGTCTTCGTCAGCGGCATGCACATCCAGCGCCAGCAGATGAACGACATCTGCCGCCGCGCCCATGAGTTCGATCTGCCCGTCGCGCTCGGCGGTCCCTCCGTCAGCGCCTGCCCGGATTACTATCCCTCCTTCGACTATCTCCATGTCGGTGAGCTCGGCGACGCCACCAATCAGCTGCTTGAGATATTGTCGCGCGATATCTCGCGTCCGGAAGCGCAGGTGGTGCTGACCACCAAGGACCGCGTGCCGATGACGGAGTTTCCGATCCCGGCCTATGAGCTCGCCGACGTCAAAAAGTACTTCCTCGGCAGCATCCAGTATTCCAGCGGCTGTCCCTATCAATGCGAGTTCTGCGACATCCCCGGCCTCTACGGCCGCAATCCGCGCCTCAAATCGCCGGAGCAGATCATCGCCGAGCTCGACCGCCTGCGCGAATGCGGCATGACCGACACGGTCTATTTCGTCGACGACAATTTCATCGGCAACCGCAAGGCGGCGCTGGACCTCCTGCCGCATCTGATCGAATGGCAGAAGAGGACCGGCTACATGGTGCGGCTCGCCTGCGAGGCGACGCTCAACATCGCGAAGCGGCCGGAAATTCTCGAGAAGATGCGCGAGGCCTATTTCGTCACCATCTTCTGCGGCATCGAGACGCCCGACCCCGATGCGCTGAAGGCGATGCACAAGGACCACAACATGATGGTCCCGATCCTCGAGGGCGTGCAAACCATCAATTCCTACGGCATGGAGGTCGTGTCCGGCATCATCATGGGGCTCGACACCGACAAGCCCAACACTTCGGAGGCGCTGCTCGCCTTCGTCGAGGACTCCCGAATTCCGCTGCTCACGATCAACCTGCTTCAAGCCCTGCCGAAGACGCCGCTGTGGGACCGTCTTGAGCGCGAGGGACGCCTGGTTGAGGACGACGGCCGCGATTCCAATGTCAACTTCCTGTTGCCCTATGACGACGTCGTTGCATCCTGGAAGCACGCCATGGCCGTCGCCTACGAGCCCGAGAAGGTCTACGCGCGCTTCCAGTATCAATGCGACCACGTTTACGTGCACCGCTTGAAGATGCCGAAACCGGACGAGATGAAGACCTGGCCCAACATCAGGCGCGGCCTCGTCATGCTGCGAAACATTTTCTGGAAGGTCGGCGTGCTCGGCGACTACAAGCGCGTGTTCTGGAAGTTCGCGCTGGGCCGCATCAAGCACGGCGATCTCGAAGGCCTGATCGGCTGCACCCTGATCGCGCACCATCTCATCACCTTTGCGCGGGCGGCCTCGACCGGCCAGCAAAACGCCTCGAACTATTCGATCCGGCTACGCGAGGCTTCCGTCCCCGCCGAATGATGCGACATGTCTGATCCGGCCATCCCGCGTCGTCCGACCCTCGATCTGCGGTCGCTCACGCCCGCGCGCGTCGCACTCGGGCGCAGCGGCGCGAGCCTGCCGACGCGGGCACTGCTCGACTTCACACTGGACCACGCCCGCGCCCGCGATGCCGTGCATGCCGTGTTCGATGCGCCGCGGCTGGTTGCGGATCTCCGCGCGCTTGGCCTCGTCGTCACCGCGGCGAACAGCCGGGCGGTCGACCGCAGAGACTATCTGCGGCGGCCCGATCTGGGCAGACGGCTCGATGCCGGATCAGTCGAGGCCCTGACGCGGAGCGCCTCGGAGCCGTGCCGACTCGCCGTCGTGATTGGCGATGGGCTGTCGGCGGCGGCGGTCCACGCCCATGCGGTCGCGCTGGTGATGCGCCTGCTGCCGTTGCTCGCAGCCGATGATGGTGTCGCGATCGGCCATGTCGTCGTCGCCTCAGGCGCGCGCGTCGCGCTCGGCGACGAGATCGGCGCCATTCTCGGCGCGCGCATGGTCGTGATGCTGATCGGCGAGCGGCCGGGCCTGTCGGCGCCCGACAGTCTCGGCGCCTATCTGACTTTCGCCCCGAAGCCTGATCGCACCGATGCCGACCGCAACTGCGTGTCGAACATCCACAAGGCCGGGTTGGGCTATGACGAGGCGGCCTTCAAGATCGCCTGGCTGGTCCGCGAGGGGCTCGCGCGGGAAGCGACCGGTGTGGCGCTGAAGGACGAGAGCGCGGACCGCGCGCCGCGTCGAATTGGCACGGCTTTGCCCGAATGAAGGGCATTAAGGCAAAATCGCCACATCTTGATCGATTCGGCCACACTCCGCCTGCTTGCGAGAAGGGTGATTGACCTGCTAAACCCCTCGCGGCGATTTTCTGCGCATTTTCAAAGGGCAAGCCTCCCATTGGTATGGCATTTTCAAGCCGTTCGCGGGGCGCGACAAGCTCACAGACCCGAGCTGATTTAGGAACTGGACAAGGCATGCTCGAAAAGCACAGCGAGAGTGAGGTTCATGTCGACAAGGTCGAGCAGGGACCTGCGTCCTCGATCGCCTTCGGGCTGGAGCGCATCGGGCTGTTCGCCGTCCGGGCGCCCATCGTCTCCTGCATCGTCCTGGTCGTCCTGATCGTCGGCGCCGTGTTCGGCATCCACCGGATCAAGATCGACGATTCGCTGTCGCAGCTGTTCCGGTCCAACACGCCGGAATTCAAGCAGTACGAAGCGGTGACCAAGAAGTTCCCAGCCGAGGAATTCGACGTCCTCGTCGTAGTCGAGGGCAAGACCCTGCTGGCCCGCAACAACCTCGAGAAGCTGCGCGACTTCGTCACCGACATGCAGCTGGTCGAGGGGACGCGCGGACTGGTCTCGCTGTTCTCCGCGCGTCAGGCGCCGGCGCCCGGCAAGCTTCCCGCCGCGCTGTTCCCGCCCGAGCTGCCCGAGGGCGCGGCCTATGACAAGTTCATCGAGGGCGTCAAAGCCAACGAGATCATCCGCGGCAAGCTGTTGTCCGAGGACGGCACGCTGGCGCTGATCGTGCTGTCGCTCGATCCGGAGGTGGTCGCCTCCAACAAGCTGACCAAGACTGTCGCCGACATCCGCGCGCTGATGAAGGAAGACCTCGGCGACACCGGGCTCAACGTGCAGCTTTCCGGCGTGCCGGTGATGCAGCTCGAGATCCGCAACGCGGTCGAGCGCGACGGGCTCACCTACAACATCCTTGGTATTCTCGCCGGCTGTGTCATCGCCATCATCTTCTTCCGCAAGATCTCGTTCATGGTGGCGGCCGCGTTCCCGCCGATGATCGCGATCCTGCTGGCGCTCGGCGCGCTCGGCTGGGCCAATTTCAACCTCAACATGTTCCTGAACGTGATGACGCCGCTCATCATGGTCATCAGCTTCTCGGACTCGATGCAGCTCACCTTCGCCGCGCGCGACCGGCTGATCGCGGGCCAGGACAAGTTCACCGCATTCAAGAACGCGGTGCTGGTGGTGGGACCGGCCTGCGTGCTGACGCACGGCACCGCCGGCATTTCCTTCATCGCGCTCCAGTTCTCCGACTCCGATCTGATCCGCAAGTTCGGCGAGGCGGGTCTCGCGGCCACCATCATCGCGCTGGTCGCGGTGTTGTCGCTGGTGCCGGTGTTCGGCGTGCTGTTGGTGCGCAACGAGAAGGTCTTTGCGACCAAGTTCCAGAGCGCGGATGCCGGCGTGCAGGCGCTGCGTAATTTCTGCTACTGGATCGCGGTGCGCATGGTGGGCCGTCCCGGCCTGTTCAGCCTGATCGCGGTGGTGTTCGTGGCGGGCCTCGGCGTCATCTACGCCAATCTGGAGCCGCGCTACCGGCTCGCCGACCAGGTGCCGGACAAGCGCCAGGCGGTCGCCGCCAGCGACCGGCTCGACGCCAAGCTCACCGGCGCCAACCCGGTCAACGTTCTGATCCAGTTCCCCAAGGGTGAATCGCTCTATTCGCCGGAGACGCTGCAGACCATCGCCGACGTGCACGCGACGGTGGAGAAGGCAGCCGGTGTCGGCAATGTCTGGTCGGTCGAGACCCTGCGCCGCTGGCTCGCGGACAAGGCCGGCAGCGCCGACGTGGCCACCCTGAAGGAATATGTCAGCGTCATTCCGGAGCATCTGGTGCGCCGGTTCATCGATGCCGAGCAGGACGCCGTCGTGGTCGCAGGTCGCGTGCCGGACAAGGATTCCAGCCAGCTCCTGCCGATCGTCGACAAGCTCGATACCGAGCTCGACGCCGTCCGCAAGAAGCATCCCGGTTATGAAGTAGCGGTCACGGGTCTTGCCGCGATTGCCGCGCGCAACTCGGCCGGCATGATCGAGAAGCTCAACCGCGGGCTCACCGTCGAATTCGCGCTGGTCGCGATCTTCATCGGCCTGGCCTTCCGCTCCTGGGTGGTGATGTTCGCCTGCATCCTGCCGGGCATCTTCCCCGTCGTGATGTCGGGAACGGTGCTGTGGGCGATGGGCGAGGGACTGCAATTCGCCAGTGTCGTGGCTCTGACCGTTTCGTTCGGCCTGGGCCTAAGCGCCACCATCCACTTCCTCAACCGCCTCAGGCTCGAGAGCAAGCCGGGCGTCGGCTCGGCGCTGGCGGTGGAGCGCGCCACCGTGCTGGTCGGCCCGGCATTGATCCTGACCACGTTGGTGCTCGCCTGCGGTCTCGTCGTCACCGTGTTCTCCGACCTGCCGTCGCTGCGGCTGTTCGGCTGGCTCAGCGCCTTCTCGATGGTCATGGCGCTCGTCGCCGACCTCTTCATCCTGCGGCCGACGGCGATGTGGCTGATCAATCTGCACGCCAAGCTTCAGGGCACCGACAAGCCGGCGATCTGAGCGGCTTCATTCATCAGACATGAAATCGGTGCGGTCCGGGCGATTGCGCCGCGTCTCCGAAAAACAACAAAGCCCCGGTTCGCGAGAACCGGGGCTTGCTGCTTTCGAAGCGGTAAGAGCTGTCAGCCCTTTGTCATCGTGATGTTGACGCCGCGAATCTCGCCCTTGGATGAGATCTGCACCGTTTGCTTGGTGCCATTGGTGCGCAGCGACAGATTGGCGGCAAAGCCGTTGGCCTCGACGAACACCTCGATCTGGCCGCCACCGGCGGTGCCCTGGAGATTGCCGAAAATGTTGCGGTTGGTCTCGCTCCAATTGCCGGAGATGCGCTCGCCCTGGCTGGTCACGTCGCTGGTGAGGTCGAATTTGTAGCTGTCGGACGCGCAGTGCAGCGCCTGCTTGAGGCTGAGACCGGTACCGGCAACCTTGTAGTCGGCCTTGCAGCGGATGCGCTCGGTGGAGCCGTCGGACAGCGACACCGTACCCGTGCCGGTCCACGCGCCCTCGAAACCTGCAAACGGTCCGGACGACTGAGCCTGACTTGTCGAAACCGAGAAGAGCAGCACAGCGCCGATGCCGGCCGCCTTGATTGCCAGTTCAGATCGCCCAAAGAATTTCATCTTCAAAATATCCCGTTTTGGAACGACGTCCGCTTATCACTAAGAACGTCTCGCCACATCGAAGGTTTAGTGTTCCGAGCCTGTGTCAGGTTCAATGGCCGGCCGCCCACATGTCGGCATCGCGAAGCGCGCTTGCCATGGTTGGCCTCCGGATTCTCTGCGTTTCGGCATGTTTCTGGCGGCCACGGCGGGATGGAGAGATGCAGCTCTGCAACAGGTGCGCAGCAAAACGCGGCGCACCTGGATTATGACGTAGTATCAGTCTCTTACATTTGCCAGAGAAGGCGCAGGGAAGACCTGATTTGGTGGACGTGGCGCCAATTTGGCCGCATTTGCCAGTGCTTGTGCCTTCTCCGAGGCCGCTACTCCCGCGGCGACTTGCCATCAGAACACTCCGTTCCGGTCGTCGCCCTCTGCTGCCCGGGATTGGTGCGATTCTGCCGTCAGAATGAAGGAATACAATGCGTAAGCTTCTCGTCGCTCTCACCTTGCTGTCGGCCTCCCTCTCAACCGCAGCGTTCGCCCAGCAAGGACGCGGCACCGACGCCGAGCAGAAGGCCTGCTCGCGCGATGTGCAGAAGCTCTGCCGTCCGGTCATCGACCAGGGCGATTTCACCATCCTGGCCTGCCTCAAGGAGAACCGGGCCAAGATCTCTCAGGCCTGCGACCAGGTCCTGAAGAACCACAACCAGTAAGCTCGGCCACTGGCCCACAAAAAGGCGGCCTTTTGGGCCGCCTTTTCGGACCTGATCCGCAAAGGGCAGCCATCGAGAGACAGGATTGGTTTTGCGGCCGTATTCCCCTATATGGGGGCCGCGGCGGCATCGCCGGCACGGGCTAGCGCGAGCGAAAAAGCCCTTCCTGTCCAAACGATTGTAGACCAGCCCTCGATGACCTCTGCGAGCGAATTGCGATCCGGCAAGGGTGAGCGCGACGAGAATTTTCCCGTCGCGTCCTGGATCATTCATCCGCGTCATCGCGCGCTGATCCTGGCTTATTACAATTTCGTCCGCACCGCCGACGATATCGCCGACCACGCCACGCTGCCGCCGGATAAGAAGCTCGCTTATCTCGACCTGCTCGAGGCGGAATTGCTCGGCAGGGGCGATACCCAGGCCGAGGCCGTCAGCCTGCGGCACGCACTGGCCGAACGTGGCATGGCGCCGCGCCACGCGCTCGACGTGCTTATCGCGTTCCGTATGGACGTGACCAAGTTGCGCTACGAGAATTGGGACGAGGTCATCCATTATTGCCGCTACTCGGCGATGCCGGTCGGCCGCTTCATGCTCGACGTCCATGGCGAGAGCACCTCGACCTGGGCTGCGTCGGATGCGCTCTGCGCAGCACTGCAGATCAACAACCACCTTCAGGATTGCGGCAAGGATTTCCGCGAGCTCAACCGGGTCTATCTGCCGCGCGATGCGTTGGCCGCGAGTGGCGCCTCGGTCGAGCAGCTCGGACTGGCGCAGTCGCCGCCGACGATGCTGGCCTGCCTTCAGGCTCTCGCCGTCCGCAACGAAGCGCTGCTGGACGAGGGCAGGTCGCTAGCTGCGGAAATCCGAGATTTCCGCCTCGGCGTCGAGGTCTCGGTGATCCAGGCCTATGCCGACGGCATCGTGCGCCTGTTGAAGGTGCGCGATCCCCTGCGCGAGCGCGTGCACCTGAACAAGCTCGAGCTCCTCACCTTCAGCCTCGCCGGCATGATCGGCGAAGTCGGCCGCCGCGCGGTCGGACGCAAGGCCATTTCCAGACCGGGGACTGCACATGACGCTTGAGGCGACCTCGCCCAGCGCCAATTATGGCTCGACCGCATCCGGCAGTTCGTTCTACGCCGCGATGCGCATCCTGCCGCACGACCAGCGCGAAGCGATGTTCCAGATCTACAGCTTCTGCCGCCAGGTCGACGACATCGCCGATTCCGATGGTCCGCGCGACGAGCGGCTCGCCGCGCTTCAGGCGTGGCGCAACGACATCGATGCGCTCTACCGGGGCAATCCGCCGCCGCGGCTGAAGGACTACGTCGCCTCGGTGAAGACCTTCGGCCTCAAGCGCGAGGATTTCCTCGCGATCGTCGACGGGATGGAGATGGACGTGCCGCAGGACATCCGCGCGCCCGACATGGCGACGCTGGATCTCTATTGCGATCGCGTCGCGAGTGCCGTGGGGCGGCTGTCGGTCCGGGTCTTCGGCCTGCCGGAAGAAGACGGCATCGAGCTCGCCCATCATCTCGGCCGCGCGCTCCAGCTCACCAACATCCTGCGCGACATCGACGAGGACGCGGGCCTCGGCCGGCTCTATCTGCCGCGCGAAGCGCTGCTGCATGCCGGCATCACCTCCAACGATCCGGACCGCGTGATCGTCGAGCGCGCGCTGCCGAAGGTCTGCCTGCCGCTGGCGCAGCGCGCAAAGGTGTATTTCGAGAAGTCGGACGAGATCATGAACCGCAACCGCCGCCGCGCGGTGCGTGCGCCGCGGATGATGTCGAAATACTATCATGCCATTCTGGATCTCCTGATCGCGCGCGGGTTCAACGCGCCGCGCGAACCGGTGCGTGTGTCGAAGATCACACGCATCGCCATCCTGCTCCGTTACGCTCTCATCTGATGCAAAAAACAGCTCACATCATCGGTGCTGGAATCTCCGGCCTTTCCGCCGCCGTGCGGCTTGCCAATGCCGGCTTCAAGGTCGCCGTGCACGAGGCGACGCAGCAGGCTGGCGGCCGCTGCCGTTCCTATTTCGACGGGGCCACGAATCTCACGATCGACAACGGCAACCATTTGCTGCTGTCCGGCAACAGTCATGCGCGCGCCTATGCGCGCTCGATCGGCACCGAGGCGGGCCTCGTCGGTCCGGAGCGCGCGCAGTTTCCCTTCGTCGATCTCAAGACCGGGCAGCGCTGGCAGATCGATCTCGGCGATGGCCGGCTGCCGACCTGGGTGCTCGACGAGAGCCGCCGTGTCCCCGACACCGGGTTGATCGATTATCTAAAGCTAGCGCCGCTGATCTGGGCCTCGGAAGAGACGCTGGTCGGCAAGTCGATTCCCTGCGAGGGCGTTCTCTATCAGCGCCTGGTGCAGCCTCTGCTGCTCGCGGCGCTCAACGTCGATCCCCCCGAAGGCTCGGCGGGGCTTGCCGGCGCGATCGTGCGCGAGACGCTGCTCGCCGGCGGGCAGGCCTGCCGTCCCCTGATCGCGCGCGACGGGCTCAGCGCGGTGCTGATCGAGCCTGCCGTGACGTTCCTGCAGGAGCGCGGGCACACCGTTCAGCTCGGCCATGAGCTGCGCTCGTTTGCGACCCGTGACGGCAAGGTCGGCGCGCTGAATTTCGGCGGCGAGGATGTGATCCAGATCGGCGCGGGCGACGTCGTCGTGATGGCGGTGCCGCCGCGCGCTGCCTCCAACCTGCTGCCCGGCCTGAAGACGCCGACCGAATTCCGCGCCATCGTGAATGCGCATTTCCGCGTCGAGCCGCCGGCGGGATCGGCTCCGATCCTCGGCGTAATAGGCGGCGTCGTGGAATGGCTGTTTGCGTTCCCGAACCGGCTGTCCGTCACCATCAGCAACGGCGACCGTCTGGTCGACATGCCGCGCGAGGAACTCGCGCAGGCGATCTGGAACGACGTCTGCAAGGCGGGCGGTGTGTCCGGCGAGCTGCCCCCCTGGCAGATCGTGCGCGAGCGCCGTGCCACATTTGCGGCGACGCCGGCGCAGAATGCCCTGCGTCCGGGGCCGGTCACTGCGCTGAAAAACCTGTTTCTTGCAGGCGATTGGACTGCTACGGGATTGCCTGCAACCATCGAGGGATCGGTCCGATCCGGTGATCGCGCCGCCGATCTGGTTCTGGCCGCCAAGGGATAGTGACAGGCGGCCCTGACGGGCATTTGTCCCGGTCAATTTCGGCCCATTCAATCGACTATCGGAGCAATCGAGCGAGATGGATTCCGTGAACGCGACCAGCCGCGAAGCCCAAGAATTCAGGAACTTGGAATCGAGCATTGCGTCGGCCACCGAAGGCGTCCTCGGCTTCCAGCAAACCGACGGCCATTGGGTGTTCGAGCTCGAGGCCGATTGCACGATTCCGGCCGAATACGTCCTGCTGCGCCATTATCTCGCCGAGCCGGTCGATGCCGTGCTCGAAGCCAAGATCGCCAATTATCTTCGCCGCGTGCAGGGCGCCCATGGCGGCTGGCCGCTGGTGCATGACGGCGAGTTCGACATGAGCGCGAGCGTGAAAGCGTATTTCGCGCTGAAGATGATCGGGGATTCCATCGACGCGCCGCACATGGTGCGTGCGCGCGAGGCGATCCATTCCCGCGGCGGCGCCATTCACAGCAATGTCTTCACGCGCTTCATGCTTGCTATGTTTGGCGTCGTGACCTGGCGCGCGGTACCGGTGCTGCCGATCGAGATCGTGCTGCTGCCGTTCTGGTCGCCGTTCCACATCAACAAGATCTCCTACTGGGCGCGCACCACCATGGTGCCGCTGATGGTCATCGCCGCGCTGAAGCCGCGGGCGAGGAATCCCAAGGGCGTCGGCATCGACGAGCTGTTCCTGCAGGATCCGCGCTCGATTGGCATGACCGCCAAGGCGCCACACCAGAGCATGGCCTGGTTCGTGCTGTTCCGCGCGCTCGACGGCATTTTGCGCGTGGTCGAGCCGATGTTTCCCAAGAGCCTGCGCAAGCGCGCCATCGACGCAGCGCTCGCCTTCACCGAGGAGCGGCTGAACGGCGAGGACGGCATGGGCGCGATCTATCCGCCGATGGCCAACATCGTCATGATGTACGACGCGCTCGGCAAGGACGAGAACTTCCCGCCGCGCGCGATCACGCGCCGGGGCATCGACAAGCTGCTCGTGATCAAGGACGACGAAGCCTATTGCCAGCCCTGCGTCTCGCCGGTGTGGGACACGACGCTGACCGCGCACGCGCTGCTCGAAGCCGGCGGTGACAAGGCGGTGCCGGCGGCCAAGCAGGGTCTCGACTGGCTGATCCCGAAGCAGGAGCTCGAGGTGAAGGGCGATTGGGCGGTGAAGCGGCCCGACGTGCGCCCGGGCGGCTGGGCCTTCCAGTACAACAATGCCCATTATCCCGATCTCGACGACACCGCGGTGGTCGTGATGTCGATGGACCGGATGCGCCGGGAGCACGGTGCGGCCGGCTATGACGCCGCGATCGACCGTGCCCGGGAGTGGATCGAGGGCATGCAGAGCGACGACGGCGGCTGGGCTGCCTTCGACGTCAACAATCTCGAATATTATCTGAACAACATCCCGTTCTCCGACCACGGCGCGCTGCTTGATCCACCGACCGAGGACGTCACCGCGCGCTGCATATCGATGCTGGCCCAGCTCGGCGAGACCGCGGAGACCAGCAAGCATGTCGCGGACGGGATCGCCTACCTCCGCAAGACCCAGCACCCGGAAGGGTCCTGGTACGGCCGCTGGGGCATGAATTTCATCTACGGAACCTGGTCGGTGCTGTGCGCCCTCAACATGGCCGGCGTCCGCCATGACGACCCGATGATGCGGAAAGCGGCGGGCTGGCTGGCCTCGATCCAGAATCAGGACGGCGGCTGGGGCGAGGATGCTGTCAGCTACCGGCTCGACTACCGGGGCTGGGAGGCCGCCCCCTCGACCGCCTCCCAAACGGCATGGGCCTTGCTTGCCCTGATGGCTGCTGGCGAGGTTGATCACCCGGCCGTCGCCCGCGGGGTGGAGTACCTGATTGCAACACAGAACGAAAAAGGACTGTGGGACGAACAGCGGTACACCGCCACAGGCTTTCCCCGTGTATTCTATCTACGGTACCATGGTTATCCGAAGTTCTTCCCGCTGTGGGCATTGGCGCGGTATCGGAACTTGCGGAACACCAACAGCAGGGTGGTAGGGGTCGGAATGTGACTTTGGGGACGGGGGACTATCTTACCGCGGGTCAAACCGTTGATCCGAGGCCGATATTGATCGTGACTGGACTGGTTCAGGAGGCCCGCATCGCGGCCGGGCCCGGCATGGCGGTCATTTGCTCGTCGAGCAGCCCCACCCAGTTGCGGGCGCTGTTGACGGTGCTGGATCCCGAGACGATTCGCGGTGTGATCTCCTTTGGCGTGGCCGGCGGGCTCGACCCGACGCTGCGCTCCGGCGACGTCGTGCTGGCGACCGAGGTGCTCGCGGGCGACACCCGCTGGGCCGCTGGCCTCTCGCTCGGCGACGACCTGATCGACCGCCTGACGTCGGGGCGCCGCCGCGTGGTGCGCGGCAGCCTCGCCGGTGCCGAGGAAGTGGTCACGGGGCGCTCCTGCAAGGCGGCGCTGCATTCGGAGACCGGAGCTGCCGCCGTCGACATGGAAAGCCACATCGCGGCCGCCTACGCCGCCGAGGCCGGCTTGCCGTTCGCCGCGGTCCGCGTCATCAGCGATCCCGCCCATCGTGCGCTGCCGGCGCTCGCCCGCGCCGCCATCAAGCCGAACGGCCAGATCGACGTGCTGGCCGTGCTGCGCGGTATCGCGCGCAACCCGACCGCGCTGCATGGACTGGTCTCGACCGGCCTCGACTTCAACCGCGCGCTGCGCTCACTTCGCGGCTGCCGCGACTTCCTGATCGGCACCGAGATCGTGGAGAGCGAGGCGCTGGTTTCAGAGGCGGCCTGAGCGGGTTCTATCGATCATTAAAAACAAAAGGCCCGGTCGCCATTGGCGATCGGGCCTTTTGTTTGATCTGCGTCACTCGGATGGAGCGGGGGCGCAATCGGGCCTTCAACGCGGAGGGACTGTCCCGGATTTCGCTTGCGCTCCATCCGGGCTACAGGGCGTCGCGCTTACGCGGCGGTTGACGCCTTACGAGCAGCCTTCTCCTGCGCGGCGGCTGCCTCGTCCTTGCGGATCTCCGACAGGCGCTTCTGCACTTCGGCGGAGAAGATGTACTGCGCAGGACGCTGCTTGCTCATGTCGATCTCCGGGGCCATCGGACCCGTGGTCCTGATGCCGCGCAGCGACACCCACATCGCCTTCAGCGGGTTGTTGATGGCTGCGGTTGCCGCCGTCGGCTCGTAGCCGCAATGGGCCATGCAGTCGGCGCACTTCTCGTACTTGCCGGTGCCGTAGGTCTCCCAGTCGGTGGTGTCCATCAGCTCCTTGAAGGTTTTGGCGTAGCCTTCACCGAGCAGATAGCAGGGCTTCTGCCAGCCGAAGATGTTGCGCGCGGGCATGCCCCAGGGCGTGCACTCGTATTCCTGGTTGCCGGCGAGGAAGTCGAGGAACAGGCCGGAATGCATGAAATTCCACTTCTTGCCCTTGCCCATCGCAAAGACGTCGCGGAACAGCTTCTTGGTCTTGGTGCGGTTGAGGAAGTGCTCCTGGTCCGGCGCGCGCTCATAGGCGTAGCCGGGCGACATCGAGACGCCGACACCGAGCTCGACGGTGAGGTCGAGGAATTTGGCGATCTCCTCGGCCGGGTGGCCGTCGAAGATGGTGGCGTTGACGTTGACGGTGAAGCCGCGGGCCTTGGCGGCCTTGATCGCGGAGACGGCGCGGTCGAACACGCCCTTCTGCGACACGGCCTTGTCGTGGTGCTCCTTCAGGCCGTCGAGATGCACCGAGAAGAACAGGTAGGGCGAGGGCTCGAACAGATCGAGCTTCTTCTCGAGCAGCAGCGCGTTGGTGCAGAGCGAGACGAACTTCTTGCGCGCGACGAGGCCGCGCACGATCTCGCCGATCTCCTTGTGGATCAGCGGCTCGCCGCCGGGAATGGCGACCATCGGCGCGCCGCACTCGTCGGCCGCGTCCCAGCACTCCTGTGCGGTCATGCGGCGGTTGAGGATCGCATCCGGATAATCGATCTTGCCGCAGCCGACGCAGGCGAGGTTGCAGCGGAACAGCGGCTCTAGCATCAGCACGAGCGGATAGCGCTTGCGGCCAAGCAGCTTCTGCTTGATCAAATAGCCGCCGATACGCATTTCCTTGAAGAAGGGGATAGCCATTACAAGTTTCTTTCTGGGCTTGAAATTCGGGTGGGTCAGCTCGCAGCCAGTTGGGCCGGAAGCCGGAATTCGATGTTTTCCTCGCGGCCCGGAAGCACCGAGACCTTGACCGGTCCGATCCGCCGCATCGCTTCGATCACGTCATCCACGAGTACCTCGGGCGCCGAAGCGCCGGCCGTGACGCCGACGATCTTGGCATCTTTCAACCACTCCGGATTGAGCGCGCTGCCGTCGGCAATCAGATAACTCGCGACACCGGCCTCAGTGCCGATTTCGCGGAGCCGGTTCGAATTCGAGCTATTGGCAGCGCCCACCACCAAGATCACGTCGACCAGCTTGCTCAAGTCCCTTACCGCAGATTGGCGGTTCTGTGTCGCATAGCAGATATCCCGGATATCCGGGCCTTGAATATCTGTAAAGCGGGCCTGCAGGGCCGAAATGATGTCCTTTGTGTCATCCACGGACAGGGTGGTCTGGGTGATATAGGCCACTGGCGTATCCGCCGGCAGCTCAAGGGCCTTAACCTCTTCAACGCTTTGGACCAGCAGTACGGGGGCGGGAACCTGGCCCATCGTACCCTCGACCTCGGGGTGGCCGGCATGGCCGATCAGGATCAGCGTGCGGCCCCTGGCGATGTAGCGCTTCCCCTGATTGTGAACTTTCGTGACCAGGGGGCAGGTGGCATTGAGCACCGGAAGATCGCGCGCGGCCGCTTCTTCCTCGACGCTGCGGGCGACGCCATGGGCGCTGAAGACCGTCACGGCCTTGGGCGGCACCTCCGACAGTTCCTCGACGAAGATCGCGCCTTTTTTTTTCAGGCTTTCGACGACGTACTTGTTGTGCACGATCTCATGGCGCACGTAGACGGGCGGGCCGTACTTCTCCAGCGCCCGTTCCACGATCTCGATCGCACGCACCACCCCCGCGCAAAAGCCGCGCGGTTGCGCCAGATAAACTTCCATTGGACGCCCATCACGCAAGTTGCACCAATCCGCTCTCAAGTTCAGGGGATACCCTGCTACGAACCAATGAGTTGCAATATCCGCACCATCGGTTTCGCGCACGCGGTAGCCGCCCACCCCTGGCGGGGACCCCGGTGCATGGAGGCGCAGTACTTTGTGTCAAAAAATCGGCAGTAAGGAAAGGTGGAATGAACTTTGGTTCCCTGCCGGATCAGTTTTACGGTATTATAGTAGAGGTGGCCCGTGGCAGCAAAGTGGCGACATTTTGTGCGCACGCTTCGTCACTTTCCCGCCTCAACTCCTCGGCTATACCCACGGCCCCGCATGATTTTGCCATGGTCTTCCGCCGTTTACCTCGAACCTTCTGACGGCGATAACCACTCAAAACAGCAATAGGTTTCGGCCGGGAACTCCGTTAAACAGCGGGCGTTTCCGGCAAGCTGTTAACCGCAGAAAGAAAAGTAGTGCTGCAAAGCGTCGTCGTTGCCATCGTCAGGGCCTGCACCCGGTTTGCCTCCCTCGTCGTCGTTCTCGGGCTCCTGCTGGCGGTGGGGGCGGGCTATTACACGTCCCAGCATTTCGCCATCAACACCGACATCAATTCGCTGATTGCCCAAAATCTGGACTGGCGCCAACGCGACCAGCAGTTCGATCGCGCCTTCGACCGCGATGCGACGATTACGGCGGTGGTCGAAGCCAAGACGCCGGAGATGGCGACCGCGGCGTCGGACGCGCTCTATGCCAAGCTGAAGGACAACAAGACCGACTTCCAGTCGATGCAGCAGCTCGGCACCGGCGAGTTCTTCGAAAAGAATGGCCTGTTGTTCCTGCCGACAGAGGAAGTCGCCAAGGTCACCGGCCAGTTCGAATCCGCAGCACCCCTGATCGAGATCATGGCGGGCGATCCCTCGATCCGCGGCCTGACCGGCGCGCTGGAAACCGGACTTGCCGGCGTCAAGCGCGGGCAGGTCAAGCTCGACAACACCGAACGGCCCTTCAACCAGATCGCGCAAACGGTCGAGACCGTGCTCAACAAGGGCGATGCGACCTTCTCCTGGCGCCAGCTCGTCAGTGACGAGCCGCTGACGGATTCGGACAAGCGCGCCTTCATCGAGTTCAAGCCGATCCTCGACTACAACGCGCTGGAGCCCGGCAAGGGCGCCACCGATGCGATCCGCAAGGCCGCAGCCGATCTGGATTTTGCCACCAAATACCAGGCGCGGGTCCGGCTGACTGGACCGGTCCCGATCGCCAACGAGGAATATGCAACCGTCCAGGAAGGCGCCGTCGTCAACGGCATCGGCACGGTCCTCGTCGTGCTGCTCATCCTGTGGCTGGCGCTGCATTCGGCGAAGATCATCTTCGCGGTGTTCGTCAATCTCTTCGTCGGTCTTGCGCTGACAACCGCCGCCGGCCTGATGATGGTGGGCTCGCTCAATTTGCTGTCGATCGCGTTCGCGGTGCTGTTCGTCGGCCTCGGCGTCGATTTCGGCATTCAGTACAGCGTCCGCTATCGCTCCGAGCGCTACAAGCACAACGATCTCTCTGGCGCGCTGATCCTGGCTGCCAAGCGCTCGGCCATTCCGTTGTCGCTGGCGGCAATGGCGACCGCGGCCGGCTTCCTCTGCTTCATCCCCACCGACTACAAGGGTATTGCCGAACTCGGGCAGATCGCTGGCGTCGGCATGCTGGTCGCGTTCGTCACCAGCATCACCGTGCTGCCGGCGATGCTGAAGCTGTTGAACCCGCCCGGCGAGAAGGAGCCGGTCGGCTATGCCTTCCTGGCGCCGCTCGATCACTTCCTGGAGAAGCACCGGGTGCTGGTCGTCGGCGGTACGATGTTTCTGGCGGTCGCCGGCCTGCCGCTGCTCTATTACATGAAGTTCGACTTCAACCCGATGAACCTGCGCAACCCGAAGGCGGAGTCGATCGCGACCTTCCTCGATTTGCGCAAGGATCCCAACACCGGTGCCAATGCCATCAACGTGATGACCACGTCGGAAGAGCAGGCAAGGCAGGTGGAGGCGAAGCTGGAGAAGGTGCCGGAGGTGTTGCGCGTGATGTCGCTCAACAGCTTCGTTCCTGAAGACCAGCCGCCGAAGCTGAAGCTGATCGCGCAGGGCGCCAAGGTGCTGAACCCCGCGCTCAATCCCGACCAGATCGACGCCGCGCCGACGGACAAGGAAAACGTCGATGCGCTGAAATCCTCGGTCGACAATCTGCGCCGGACCGCAGGCGATGCGAAGGGCCCGGGTGCGGTCGCCTCGCGTCGGCTCGCTGACGCGCTGGAAAAGCTCGCCAATGGCGACGAGACCACGCGGAACAAGGCGCAGGACGTGTTCGTCGCGCCGATGAAGATCGTGTTCGACCAGCTCCGGAACGCGATGCAGGCCGAACCGGTCACCCTGAAGTCATTGCCGGCAGATCTCGTCAGTGCCTGGAAGAGCAAGGACGGCATCATCCGCGTCGAGGCGCTGCCGAAGGGCGATCCCAACGACAACGACACGCTGCGCAAATTTGCGGCGGCGGTGCTCGTTGCCGAGCCGACCGCGATCGGCGGTCCGGTCTCGATCCTGAAATCCGGCGACACCGTGGTGAAGGCGTTCATCCATGCCGGAATCTATGCGCTGCTGGTGATCGGCCTGTTGCTGTGGGTGACGCTGCGCCGGTTCGTCGACGTGCTGATGACGCTGGTGCCGCTGCTGGTGGCCGGCGCGGTGACGCTCGAGATCTGCGTGCTGATCGGCTTGCCGCTCAACTTCGCCAATATCGTCGCGTTCCCGCTGCTGCTCGGCGTCGGCGTGGCCTTCAAGATCTACTATGTCGTGGCCTGGCGCTCGGGCAGGACAAACCTGCTCCAGACCAGCCTGACGCGCGCGATCTTTTTCAGCGCGCTGACAACGGCGACCGCGTTCGGCAGCCTTTGGCTGTCGAGCCATCCCGGCACGTCCAGCATGGGCAAGCTGCTCGCGCTGTCGCTGGTGACGACGCTTGCCGCCGTGCTGCTGTTTCAGCCCGCCCTAATGGGCAAACCCCGCAATCTCAGGGAGTAGGCAAATGTCGCCGACCTGGTCGGCGGCGCCCTTCTGACCGGGTTTGGCAGTGCCGGTGGCCTTCGGGGCTGCGGGCGCAGCCTGCGCCGCTGTAGCGCCCGTCGTTGCCGGGGCTTTCGGCGCCGCGCCGGTGGGCTTCGGCGCGCCCTTGGCCATGGCGTTGGCGGGGCTCAAGGGAATCGGGGGACTGACCCGGGTCCAGGTCTCGCCACCGCACAGGAACCCCATCACGCAGCCCTTGATCTCGAGCTGGTCGGTGCCAACCGGCGTGATGGTCGCGCTGTAGAGCTGGCCGTCCTTGGCGTTGTAGACCTGACCTTCCCATTGATCGGCGCCGGGCTTCCTCTTCATGTCGATCAGGGTCGCCATGCCCAGCGTGGGGCGGGTCTTTTTCGACGCGTCCGGATTGTTCTCATCGCGGCCGCCGGGCTGTTTTTCCCAGGAAACCGCGCCCCACATGCTGCCATTGCATTGGGCGACACGAATGTTGGCGACGCCGTCGGCAACCCGCCAATCGCCGGTCGGATCGGCCGCGAGCGCCGGGTTGAGGCAGGTGTAACCGCCAGCCAGTATTAGTCCGGTGTAAAGGGCTAAACGCATGATAGTTCCTTGGCAGTGCAACATGGTCTAAAGCTCTGCTTGCGAAGATGGTCCGAAAAAGGGCAAAAGGCCGCACAGACCGTTTTCAGCGACGTTCCGTTTTCAGTTGACGAGACGGCCCTCAACCGAAGTATGTAGCGGATGCACAGCCCAAATCCAGACATGTCTCAGCTGTTCGCGGACCGCCAGGCCCAGCGCAGCGCCCTGCATAATCGGCATCTGAACGAGCAGTTCGTTCGGGTCCTGAAGACCATCGGCTACGATGTCGGCTTCCAGAAGGGGCAGGGACAGTACCTCTACGACCGCGATGGGGCGCGCTATCTCGACCTCTTGTCCGGTTTTGGCGTGTTTGCGATCGGGCGCAATCATCCGGTCATGCGCGAGGCGCTCAAGAGCGTGCTCGATGCCGACCTGCCCAACCTCGTCCAGTTTGACGTCTCGGTGCTTGCCGGCGTGCTCGCCGAGCGGCTTTTGAAGTACGTCCCCTATCTCGACAAGGCGTTCTTCGCCAATTCGGGCGCCGAATGCGTCGAAGCCGCGATCAAGTTCGCCCGCGGCGCCACCGGCCGTCCGGGGATCGTCTATTGTGCCCACGGCTATCACGGCCTGACCTATGGCGCGCTGTCGCTGACCGGTGATTCGAACTTCCGCACCGGCTTCGAGCCGCTGCTGCCGGGCTGCACCTCGATCCCGTTCAACGATCTCGCTGCGCTCGAAAAGGCGCTGGCCTCGCGCGAGGTGGCGGCCTTCGTCGTCGAGCCGATCCAGGGCAAGGGCGTCAACATGCCCACCGATGAGTTCCTGCCGGGTGCGGCTGCGCTCTGCAAGAAATACGGCACGCTGTTCGTCGCCGACGAGATCCAGACCGGCATGGGCCGCACCGGCCGCTTCCTCGCGGTCGAGCACTGGAATGTCGAGCCCGACATGGTGCTGCTGTCGAAGTCGCTGTCCGGCGGCCACGTGCCGGTCGGCGCGGTGCTGACGCGCAAGAGCATCTTCGACAAGATCTTCAACCAGATGGACCGTGCAGTCGTGCACGGTTCAACTTTCTCCAAGAACGACTTGGCGATGGCTGCGGGCATCGCCACGCTCGACATCATGGAGTCCGAGAAGCTGATCGAGTCCGCCGCCAAGCGCGGTGCCGAGCTGCGCCTCGCGCTCACGCGCATGGTGCCCGGCTACGAGCTGTTGAAGGAAGTCCGCGGCAAGGGCCTGATGATCGGCGTCGAGTTCGGCCCGCCGAAATCGCTGCGGCTGCGGGCGTCCTGGAACGTGCTGGAGGCGGCCAACAAGGGCCTGTTCTGCCAGCTCATCACCGTGCCGCTGTTCAAGGACCACAAGATCCTCACGCAGGTCGCCGGCCACGGCAGCCACACCATCAAGCTTCTGCCGCCGCTCACCATCACCGAGGAAGATTGCGGCTGGATCGAGCGCGCCTTCGACGACGTCATCGCCGGCAGCCACAAGGTTCCCGGCGCGATCTGGTCGCTCGGCAAGACGCTGGTGGACAACGCGGTGCGGCGGTCGGCGTGACCTGATCCCTCAGGCCGCCTTGGGCTTGTTTACAGTCTCGATGCGGTCGAGAGCCTTGCCGAGATCGCGCTTGGCAATCTGGATATCGTAGTCATTCTGAAGATTGAGCCAAAGCTCGGCCGTCGTACCGAGGGCTTTGGCGAGTCGAAGTGCTGTGTCGGCGGTGACCCCGGTCTGTTCACTCGCGATTCGCTCGATTCGCGTGCGGGGAAGGCCGCATGTCTTGGCGAGCGCGCCCGCCGACATGTCTAGCGGAGCCAGAAATTCCTCCCGAAGAACCTCACCAGGATGCATGGGCTTTAGTTTTTTGGCCATCCTCGCGTCTCCTAGTGATAATCCACAATCTCGACCTCGGCGGCGCCCTGCGCTGTCCAGACGAAGCACACTCGGAACTGATCGTTGATCCTGATCGAGTGCTGTCCCTTGCGATCGCCCGCGAGGGCCTCAAGACGGTTGCCGGGCGGCGCCCTTAAGTCGCTGAGTTCGCTGGCTGCGTGCAGATAGCGCAATTTCCGACGCGCAACCTTCACCAGATCAGCCGGAAAGCCTTTTGGGCTTTCGCCATCAAAGACCGCCTCAGTCGTCTTATCCCTGAAGGTCTTGATCACTCAAAAAATGTATCATTATCTGATACACAATTCAAGGTCCCGCGTATCAACGGGGCCGCTACCCCTCCACATTCGCCTTCATCGCCGCCTCGAACTTGTCAACGAACTCGGCGAGCTCGTCTGCGCCGAGATCGCTGACGGCCCAGAAGTTCAGGCCGCGATTGCCCCAGCGCCGGCAGTTGAAGCCCTGCATGGTCTCGGTCTTGGGCGCGCGGTATTCCGCGTTCGACGTCTGCGACACGAACAGATTGACCACGTGCTGCCGGCGTTTGTAGACGACCGCGCCGATGGCACGTGCGTCGATATAATCGAGCCTGCCGCCGACCAGCGTAAAGCCTTGTGCGGTGAGGTCGATCACGGGAGGGGCGACGTCGAGCTTGCCGTTGAACCACGGCTTCACCGTGTGCTGGTCGGTCGAGACCACGTCGATGAGGTGGCCGGCCTGGAGCGAGCGCAGATGCGCAGAGACGACCTCCGACAGGATGCGCTGCTGGTCGTCCTGGCGCAGCACCAATGCGACGACCCCGGAGGCGGCGAGCGCGGAGACTGCCGAGCCCATCGCAAAGCCGCGCAGCACGGAGCGGCGGCTCGGCTGTTGACGCTGCGGCTGCGGCAGCGAAGCCTCGATACGCGCACGCAGGCTCGCCGGTGCGGTGTAGCGCAAATCGGCGTCCGCGAGCACGCGCTGCATGTCGCGTTGGGCCGAAAGCTCCGCAGCGCAGGCCGGGCAGCTGGCGATATGGGCTTCGACCTCGCGCGCATGGCCGGCATCGAGCTCGTTGTCGAGCAGCGCGTGAAGCAGGATCCTTGCTTCGTCGCAGGTCATCTTGCTTGCTCCTCATCCGCCGTCCAGGCCGCGCGCAGCATGGCGCGGGCGCGGGCGAGGCGGGACATCACGGTGCCGACGGGGGCACCGACGGCCTCGGCGATTTCACGATAGGACAGGTTGTTGATCTCCCGCAGCACGAATGTTTCCTTGAACGGTTCGGCGAGCGCGTCGATCAGCTTGCGGATCGCGCCCGCATCGCGGCTGCGCAGCACTTCGGTTTCCGGGCTTGCCTCGGTCTCTTGCCAGATCGGCGTCTGCTCGGCAGCGCCGGGCGTATCCTCGATCGCGCTGTGCCTGTGCGCGCGCCGCGCATATTCGGCATTGCAGACGTTACGCAGGATCGCGAACAACCAGGGCTTCATCGCCGGCCCGCGATAGCTGTCGAAATGCTTCAGCGCGCGCAGATAGCACTCCTGCACCGCGTCCTCGGCATCGGAGGCGTCACGCAACAGATAGCGCGCGAGCGTGTAGACATCGTCGAGATAGGGCAGCGCCGCCTCGCGGAAGCGTTGCGCCTTCTGCAAATCGTCGTTGGCGGGCATCGCTCCTCGCTTTGCCTCTTGTTCTGCTCGTTGCTTCGTGTCGTCGTTGCTCGTCTCGTCCCTGTTCGTTTCGTCCAAGTTCGCTTGGTCGCCGCGTGTGACCGAAGGCACACGAGCCCGGCCGGCGTGGGACCACCGGCCGGGCAAGACGTTGATGCCTTGGTTCGAGACGTTACTCAACCTTGATCATCCCCGTCATGTGCGGATGCAGAGAACAAAAATATTTGTAGTCGCCCGCATTGGTGAAGGTGAACGAGAACTTGTCGTCAGTGTCGAGCGTCTTGGACCTGAATTTGCCGGCCGACACCACGGTGTGAGGGATGTCGTCCCGGTTGGTCCAGGTCACGGTGGTGCCGACCTTGATCTTGAGCTCGGCCGGCTGGAAGACGAAATTGTCGATATGCACTTCCATGTCGTCGGCATGGGCGGTTGTGGCGGGTACCAGCATGGCCGCGGCCAAAGCGAGACCGAAGGCGACACCTAGGTCGCGGCGATTGAATGTATTCATTGTCAGCTTCCGTTAGTCCTGCATCAACCCTGGAGCGGCGTGTCGATGATCGCGAGCCGCTGCTCGTTCTGCTTGAAGTTGATGCTGGCAACGCCAAGCATCGCGCGGAGCTTTGCGTCCTCCACCTTCATCGGTCCGGGCGAGGGGGCAGCTCCCGGCGCGGGCTGCGGGAAGGCGGTCGAGCGCGCGGTATGGAAGGTGACGTTGCCCTCGACCTTCTGCATCACTTGGTGAATATGGCCGTTCAGCACGGTGACCGAACCGAAGCCTTTCACCTGTTCCAGCGCGCGGGCGCCGTCCTCGGTGCCCCAGCCCCATTCGGGGTAGACGGTCCAGAGCGGGATGTGGGCGAACAGCACGATCGGCGTCGATTTCGACTTGCCGCGCAGATCGTCCTCGAGCCAGGCGAGCTGCTCGGCGCCGAGATTGCCGAGGCCTCCGGCCTTGAGGTCGACGACATTGACGAGGCCGATGAAGTGCACGCCGCCGGCGTCGAACGAATACCAGCCTGCGCCCTTGGTACCGCGGCCGTAGCGCTCGCGATAGAATTTTACGTCCTCGTCGAGGAAGTCGTGCTCGCCGGGCACGTAATGCACGTCGAGCTTGCTCTGCGAGATGATGCGATCGGCATTGTCGAATTCGGCGGCCTTCGACAGATGGGTGATGTCGCCAGTGTGGATCATGAACGACGGCTTGACCGGCATCGCGTTGATCTTGTTGATGGCTTCCTCCAGCGTGCCGAGCGCGTTGGGATTAGCCGGCTTGTCGAAGCCGACATGGCTGTCGCTGATCTGGAGGAATGTCATTCCGGGCGCGGCCGCGGTCGCAGCTTGCGCGGAATCGATGATGCCGAGCGAGCGCGGCACGCCACCGCTGATGGTCCAAAGCACCCCGGTGCCGGCCCAGGTCATGCATTCCAACACCTTGCGGCGGCTTAAGCCGTCCTCGCCGTGATCGTGTCCGCTCATCGCGCAGCTCCACTTCGCCCGGAATTGGGCTTCGGGGAGGTGATTGGGGGAGCGGGGGTGTTATTCCCGGACGCGATGACGTTTTCGTGAGGTGGTTGGACGCGTAGCCCGTATGGAGCGTAGCGGAATACGGGACCAATCGAGCGTCCTCTCCCGGATTCCGCTACGCCCATCGGGGCTACGCATTCACTTCGCATCCTCCAAAATCATCGCCGCGCCTTTCTCGGCGATCATCGCGGTCGGCGTGTTGGTGTTGCCCGACGTGATGGTCGGCATGATCGAGGCATCGACAATGCGAAGGCCGCCGAGACCGTAGAAGCGCAGGCGTTCGTCGACCACCGCCATCCGATCGCTCACCGCGCCCATCTTCGCGGTGCCGACGGGATGGAAAATGGTGGTGCCGATGTCGCCGGCGGCCTTGGCGAGCGAGGCATCGTCGTCGCCGACGGCGGGGCCGGGCAGATATTCGCTCGGGCGGTATTTTGCCAGCGCCTTCTGCTGCATCAGGCGGCGCGTGGTGCGGATGGCATCGGCGCCGACCTGGCGGTCGTCATCCGTTGAAAGGTAATTCGGCGCGATGATCGGCTTCTCGTCTAGGGCCGCCGAACGCAGACGTACGGTGCCGCGCGATGTCGGCTGGAGATTGCAGGCGCTCACCGTGATCGCGGGGAAGCGGTGCAGGGGATCGCCGAACTTGTCGAGCGACAGCGGCTGCACGTGGAACTGGATGTTGGCGCGTGCGCGCGTCGCATCGGAGCGGGTGAAGATGCCGAGCTGCGACGGCGCCATGGTCAGCGGGCCGCGGCGGCGGAACGCGTAGTCGAGGCCCATCAGGCCGCGGCGGAGCAGGTTGTAATAGGTCTCGTTCAAGGTGCGCACGCCCTCGACCTTGTAGATCGCGCGCTGCTGGAGATGGTCCTGCAGATTGCGGCCGACGCCGGGCTTATCCATCACGATGTCGATGCCGAGCGGTGACAGCCAGTCGGCAGGTCCGATGCCAGAGCGATGCAGCACCTGCACCGAGCCGATCGCGCCCGCCGAGAGGACCACCTCGCGTTTCGCACGCGCCTCGAAGATCTCGCCATTCTGGATGAAGCGCACGCCGACGGCGCGGCCCTGTTCGATGATCAGACGGTCGACCAGCACATGCTTTTCGAGCCGCAGGTTCGGGCGGTTCAGCGCCGGCTTGAGGAAGCCGCGCGCCGACGACCAGCGCCGGCCGCGCTTCTGATTGACGTGAA
Organism: Bradyrhizobium sp. Kon69; assembly: GCF_055807515.1. Classification (NCBI taxonomy): domain Bacteria; kingdom Pseudomonadati; phylum Pseudomonadota; class Alphaproteobacteria; order Hyphomicrobiales; family Nitrobacteraceae; genus Bradyrhizobium; species Bradyrhizobium sp. Kon69. The sequence continues at coordinate 219,207 of NZ_JBVVOS010000005.1, forward strand.
AATAGCTGGTGCCTTCGTTGTCGCCGGTATTGAAATCCGGGATGCGCTTGATGCCCATTTCCTCGGCTGCATCGCCCACGGCATCGAGGACGTCCCAGGACAGCCGCGGCGCCTCGATGCGCCAGCCGCCCCCGGCGCCATGATGCTCACTCGCGCCGAGGAAATGATCCTCGAGCCGTTTGAACAGCGGCAGCACGTCGTCATAACCCCAGCCGGTCATGCCGAGCTGGCGCCAGTGATCGTAATCGGCGGCCTGTCCACGCATCGAGATCATGGCGTTGATCGCCGAAGAGCCGCCGATCACCTTGCCACGGGGATAGGCGAGCGAGCGGCCGTTCAGCCCGGGCTCGGCCTCGGTCCTGAACATCCAGTCCGAGCGCGGATTGCCGATGGCGAAGAGATAGCCGACGGGAATGTGGAACCAGATCCAGTTGTCGTCGCCGCCGGCTTCGAGGACGAGGACGCGATTGCTGGAATTGGCGGACAGCCGGTTGGCGAGGATGCAGCCCGCCGTGCCGGCCCCAACGACAATGTAGTCAAACTCACCTTCGAGCCGCCTTGGCATTCTGCTTCCACCCGACAGGCGTCATGCCCGGGCTTGTCCGGGGCATCCACGCGCTTTCCGTTCTAATAGTCAGACGTGGATGGCCGGGACAAGTCCGGCCATGCCTGTGAGTCAGGGCTACACCCCGATCCCCGCCAGTTGGGTGGACTGGTGCTTGCATGGTAGACAGGCCTGCATTTTCAACAAAGCTTGAGACCATCCATGCCCATCGTGAACCGCGTCGTCGACCTTCAACCCGATATTCAGGCCTGGCGCCGGGACATCCACCAGCATCCGGAGCTGCTCTATGACGTCCACCGCACCGCAGCATTCGTCGCGGACCGCCTGCGCGAATTCGGCTGCGATGAGGTCGTGACGGGGATCGGGCAGACCGGCGTGGTCGGCGTGATCAAGGGCAGCAAGCCGGCCGGCGAGGGCCTCAAGGCCATCGGCCTGCGTGCCGACATGGATGCGCTGCCGGTCGAGGAACAGACCAACCTGCCTTACGCTTCGAAGACCCCGGGCAAGATGCACGCCTGCGGCCATGACGGCCACACCGCGATGCTGCTCGGTGCTGCGCGTTATCTCGCCGAGACCCGCAACTTCGCCGGCGATGCCGTGGTGATCTTCCAGCCGGCCGAGGAGGGTGGCGCCGGCGGCTTGGCCATGGTCAAGGACGGAATGATGGAGCGCTTCGGCATCGAGCAGGTCTACGGCATGCACAACGGCCCGGGCATTCCGGTCGGCTCGTTCGCGATCCGGCCGGGTCCGATCATGGCGGCGACTGACGAAGTCGATATCATGATCGAAGGCCTCGGCGGCCATGCCGCGCGGCCGCACAAATGTGTCGATTCCGTTCTGGTCGGCGCGCAAGTGATCACGGCGCTGCAGTCGATCGTCGCGCGCAGCGTCGATCCGCTGGAATCGGCCGTGATCTCGATCTGCGAGTTCCACGCGGGCAATGCCCGTAACGTTATTCCACAAACCGCGACACTGAGGGGCACCATCCGCACGTTGTCCCCGGAGGTGCGCAAGCTGGTGGAGAAGCGCGTGCACGAGGTTGTGGCGGGCGTGGCGCAGATCACCGGCGCCAAGATCGACCTGCGCTACCAGCGCAATTATCCGGTGGTGAACAACCACGCCGCGGAGACCGAGATTGCGCGTCGCATCGCGGGGCAAGTTGCGGGCGAGGCCAACGTGCTCGAGATGTCGCCGCTGATGGGCGGCGAGGATTTCGCCTATATGCTGGAGGCGCGCCCCGGCGCCTTCATTTTCTGCGGCAACGGCGACAGCGCCGGCCTGCATCACCCCGCCTACAATTTCGACGACGAGGCGATCGTCTTCGGCACGTCGTACTGGGTCAAGCTGGTCGAGCAATCGCTCGCGGCGTCGTAAGGCTCTTACTTCACCTCGCCCCGCTTGCGGGGAGAGGTCGGAATTCGAGCGCAGCTTGAATTCCGGGTGAGGGGGACTCTCCGCGAGTCCGTCTCTCACCGCGATCGCGGAAGCAGCCCCTCACCCCAACCCTCTCCCCGTAAGAACGGGGAGAGGGTTGGAGATATCTTCAGAAGATCCGCGAGAAGATCACGTACAGTGTGCCCGACAGCAGGATGGCGACCGGCAGGGTCAGCACCCAGGCCATCACCATGTTCCTGATGGTGGCGACCTGGAGACCCGAACCGTTCGCGGCCATGGTGCCGGCGACGCCGGACGACAGCACGTGAGTGGTCGAGACCGGCAGGCCGAACACGTCGGCGGCGCCGATCGTGGCGGCGGCGACGAGCTCGGCGGAGGCACCCTGCGCGTAGGTGAGATGGGTCTTGCCGATCTTCTCGCCGACGGTGACGACGATGCGCTTCCAGCCGATCATGGTGCCGAGGCCGAGCGCGATCGCGACCGCCACTTTCACCCAGGTCGGGATGAACTTGGTCGCGCTGTCGAGGCCGCCCTTGTAGGCATTCAAGGTCCCGACCTCTTCCTTGCTGAGGTCGTTTTCCTTGTCCTTCATCAGGAAGCGGATCGCTTCCGAGGTCAGGTACATGTCGTTGCGGGTGTTGCCGACGACTTCCGCCGGCACCTTGTTCAGCGAACCGTATTTCGCGACCTGCTCGCCGACATCCTTCACCAGCACTGACAGCGAAGGATAGGTGCCTTCGCTGATGTGATGCGAGGTGACGTATTGCGTCACCGCAGGACGGGGATCGCCGATGATCGCATGGCCGGCGCCCTTGGCCGCAACCACCTTGGAGGCGGCTTCCGAAATCTTCGCGAACTGGGCGACCTGCGACTCCGGCAATGCGCGATTGAGCGCATAGGCCGTGGGCACGGTGCCGATCAGGATCAGCATGATGAGGCCCATGCCCTTCTGGCCGTCGTTCGAACCGTGGGCGAAGCTGACGCCGGTGCAGGTCAGGATCAGCAGGCCGCGAATCCAGATCGGCGGGGCTTTGTTACCCTCAGGAGCGGCATAGAGCGCCGGGTTCTTGATCATCAGCTTGAGCAGCAACAGCAGGCCGGCGGCGCAGACGAAGCCGACCAGCGGCGACAGCAGGAGCGCATAGCCGATCTCGGTGGCCTTGCCCCAGTCCACACCCGAGGTGCCGTCGCGGCCGCGCATCAGCGCGTTCGCAACGCCGACGCCGATGATCGAGCCGATCAGCGTGTGCGAGGAGGAGGCCGGCAGGCCGAAATACCAGGTGCCGAGGTTCCAAAGGATCGCGGCGATCAGCAGCGCGAACACCATCGCGAAACCGGCGCTCGAGCCGACCTGCAGGATCAGCTCCACCGGCAGCAGCGAAACGATGCCGAAGGCGACCGCGCCGGACGACATGAGCACGCCGAGGAAGTTGAAGAAGCCCGACCACATCACCGCGACTTCGGCCGGCAGCGAGTGAGTGTAGATCACGGTCGCTACCGCGTTGGCGGTGTCGTGGAAACCGTTTACGAATTCGAAGCCGAGCGCAATCAGGAGCGCAACGATAAGGAGGATATAGGGCAGGTAGCTCGTGACCCTGGTACCGGTCGCATCGACATCGGAATAGATGCTGTAGGCCACATAGAGCAGGCCCGCGGCGAGGATGCCGAAGAATAGGATCATCGTCAGCGGATTGAAGCCCTTGTCGAGATTTGGCCGCGAGGCCGGCTGGATCGGCGCGGGATCGGCTACCGCGCGGTCGAATGCAACATCGGTCATGTCTGGACGCCCCTTAACTTTCTGTAAGGGCTATTGTCCCCGATGGATTTGAAGGCTGGATGACAACCGAGGCTTGAAAGTCGTTTTCCCACCTGTATTTAGGCGGCGCGCGCCGCTTTCTTCTGCAAGCCGGCGGCGATCTTCAAATCTTCGACAAAGCGCTGATATTCCAGCACCTTGGCTTCCGGATCGGGCAACCGCAGCAGATAGGACGGGTGCACCGTCACCAGCGCCTTGCGGCCGTCGGGCAGGTCGATCAGCCGGCCGCGGTTCTTTCCGATCGGGGTGATCTTGCCGAACACGCTCTGTGCGGCGGTCGCGCCCATCGCGACGATGAGATCGGGCTGGATGACGGAGACTTCCCGCTCATACCACTGCCGGCAGGCCTTTATCTCCGGCGTATTCGGCTTCTGATGCAGGCGGATCTTGCCGCGCGGCACGAATTTGAAGTGCTTCACCGCGTTGGTGACATAGACCTTCTTGCGGTCGACACCGGCCTCCTGCAGTGCCCTGTCGAGCATCTGGCCGGCCGGACCGACAAAGGGATGGCCGGCCAGGTCTTCCTTGTCGCCGGGCTGTTCGCCGACCAGCATGATATTGGCGGACTTCGGACCCTCGCCGAACACGGTCTGGGTCGCGTCCTTGTAGAGATGGCAGGCGCGGCAATGGGCGGCCTCCTCGCGGAGCGCTTCAAGATCGTCGGGAGCGGTTTTGCGTTTCATCGGAGCCTCCGGCCGCTTTTGAGGCTTGTGCGGATCGGTTGCGGCATTGGCGATCATGGCGCCGGTCATGCGTTCGGCGTCCTCGATCAAGGGCTTAATGATCGAAGCCTCAGGCAGGTTCCTCCAATATTTCTTCGGCATCTCCGTTTGCATCGCCTTCACCTTCAGGCGTGCCGGATTGAAGATGCTGGTGTAGTAACGCCGCCAGGTTTCCTCCAGCCGGTCTTCGCTCGGCGCCTCGCTCTTGCTGACGCCTGATGTGAACGAGAGCGCGTGGCCATCCCAATGCGCGCACAAATCCGGCGTCAGGATCGACCAGGGCATGTCGGCAAAGCGCTTGGCGAAGAACGGTGCGGCGAGCTCGACGATGTGATGCTCCGGCTCGAACCAGGCGACGTAATGTGCTTCGCGTTCCCTGCCGATCTCGCGGAAGCGCACGAAGGCGTGCATCTTGTGCTCGTCGCGATAGACCGCCTTTGCCATGGCCGTAACTTGCGCGACATCGGCATCGGTCGCGACCTCCATGAGGTCGTGATTGTCCTTCAGCCGAAACAGCAGGCGATAGAGGATCGCGAAACGCTCGGGATCGCGATGGAGGATCGCGGCCTTGGCGAGCTCGACGAATTTTGCCGGCACGTTGAAGGTGCCGTCGCCACCCGCCGGCAGCGGAGACGGCGAGGGCGGCGTGAACAGCTCCGCTTCGCCGCCCTGCACGGTCCAGGTGACATCGGCCGGTTTCATTTGGTGAAGCACGAGGCTACGCGCGGCTTTGCGCCAGCCATCGAAATCGGTTTCGTTCTCGAGGGTGATGTATTGCATCAGAAGCCAAATCCCAGTTGTGTTGCCTTCGGCTTGAACTGTTCGATCAGCCGTGCCTCGTCGAGGCGATGCGGCGCGGGCCGGTGATCGCTCAGCACGATGAACGGCAGCGCCTTGTTGCGGGGCACATGCAGCCGCGCGAGATCGGCGACGCGGATCGTGGTCGTGCGCCGCGTTGCGATGATGCGATCGACCGCCTTGGTGCCGAAGCCCGGCACGCGCAACAATTCCTCGCGGCTGGCGCGGTTGACGTCGAGCGGGAAGTGGTCGCGGTGGCGTAATGCCCAGGCGAGTTTTGGATCGATGTCGAGCGGCAGCATCGCACTGTCGTCGACGATCTCCGCAACGTCGAAGCCGTAGAACCGCATCAGCCAGTCGGCCTGGTAGAGACGGTGCTCGCGCAGCAAGGGCGGCGCGCGCAGAGGCAGCGCGCGGCTGGCATCGGGGATCGGGCTGAACGCGGAATAATAGACGCGCTTCAGCCTGTATGAACCGTAGAGATTGGCGCTGGTGTGGAGGATGGTGTGGTCGGAGGCCGCGTCGGCGCCGACGATCATCTGCGTGCTCTGGCCGGCCGGCGCGAAGCGCTGCGGCTTGGCTTTCGTGTTCGCGCTGCGGCTTTCCTCAGCCTCGTCCAGCTTCAGCCGCAGCCGGCCCATGGTGCGGCGGATCGCGCGCACGTCCTTCTCGGGCGCAAATTGCTGCAGGCTCGTCTCCTGCGGCATCTCGATGTTGATGGAGAGACGGTCGGCATATTTGCCAGCCTCGGAGATCAATGCATCGTCGGCCTCCGGGATCGTCTTGAGATGGATGTAGCCACGGAAGTGATGCTCCTCGCGCAGTTTGCGCGCGACGCTCACCACCTGCTCCATGGTGTAGTCGGGGTTGCGGATGATGCCGGAGGAGAGAAACAGTCCTTCGATGTAATTGCGCCGGTAGAAGTCGAGCGTCAGCTTGACCACTTCGTCGATGGTGAAGCGGGCACGCGGCACGTTGGAGGAGGCGCGGTTGACGCAATAGAGGCAGTCGTAATTGCAGGCGTTGGTCAGCAGCACTTTGAGCAGCGAGATGCAGCGGCCATCCGGCGCGTAGGAATGGCAAATGCCCATGCCGGGCGCGGTCGAGCCCATGCCCTTGCCGTCGCTGGAATCCCGCCTCTCGGTGCCGCTGGAGGCGCAGGACGCGTCGTACTTGGCGGCGTCCGCCAGGATTTCCAGCTTGCGTTGCACGTCCATATTGGAATCCCTTTGATTCAGCTCATGAATCCCAAGGCCCGCCAATTCGATTGACTCCCGGGGCGTCGTTAGCTTTATATTAGAACATATCATGAACAAATGAGCTAGCCGCTGGTTCTCTTTTTGAGAGCCATCGGCAATCACCCTTGAGGAGCGGCGTATGAGCGGCGCACGAACAAGCGCGCTTGCAGCCTTGCGCGGCCAGATCGAGCGCATCGAGACGGCGGAGGTCGTGCATCATCATGACCGTGTCGCGCTCGGCCATAGCGAAGTAGACAGCGCGCTGAAGGGCGGGCTCGCGCGCGCGGCAATCCACGAGGTGTTTTGCGAAGGACGTCAGGGCGCAGCCGCGACGGGCTTTGTCACGGGCCTTGCGGGGCGCGTGACGGCGCGCAAACCGCTGCTGTGGGTGCGGCAGGATTTTTCAGACATTGAAACCGGTGCGCTGTCGATGAGCGGGCTCGCCGAGATCGGTCTCGATCCGCGCCGCATGGTGATGGTGCGCGCCGCCGACGTGGAGAGCGCGTTGCGCACGTCGGCCGATGCGCTCGCCTGCGACGCGCTGGGCGCCGTCGTGCTCGAGCTCTGGGGGGAGACAAGGCAGTTCGATCTGGTGGCGAGCCGCAAGCTGACGCTGGCTGCGCAATCTTCCGGTGTCACCGGCCTGTTGCTGCGGATGGCCGCGCAACCTTTACCCTCGACCGCCGAGACCAGATGGATGCTGCGCGCGGCGCATTCGCCGCCGGGCGCGATGTGGAGCGCTTGGGGGGCGCCGCGCTTCGATGCCGAGCTCCTGCGCAATCGTCATGGCCCGTGCGGCCGGTGGATCATGGAATGGAAATGTGATGAGTGCCAGTTCTCTGAATCGTCGGCGTATCCTCAGCCTGTGGCTGCCGCGCCTGCCCATCGATCGGATCCAGCGGTTCTTCGGCAACGTCGGACTGCATGAAAATAATGCGCCCAGCATCGTCGTTGCCAAGGACAGCAACGCGCTGGTGATCCATGCGCTGGACGAGGCGGCCGAGCGCCTCGGTCTGCATATCGGCCAGCCTCTGGCCAATGCCCGGGCGATGTGTCCTGATTTAAAGGTGTTCGACGCCGATGCCGTGGCCGATGCCAAGACGATCGGCGACATCGCCGACTGGTGCGACCGTTTCACGCCGCTGGTGGCGCTCGATCCGCCGCACGGGCTGTTCCTCGACATCACCGGCTGCGCGCATCTGTTCGGCGGCGAGGCTGCGCTGTTGCAAACCCTTGTCCGTGCCCTCGACCGCCAGGGCTTTGCCGTCAGCGCGGCGATCGCCGGCACCTCGGTCTGCGCGCGCACGCTGACGCGGCAATCTTCAGGGACCATCGTTGCCGATGGCGGGGAGGCGGCGGCAATCAGCCGGTTTCCGGTGTCCGCGCTTGGCGCGGGTGAGGCTATCAGCACCGGCCTGCGACGCGCCGGCCTGAAGACCATCGGCGATGTGGCCTCGCGCACGCCGAGCGAAATCACGGCGCGGTTCGGTGCACGGTTCTCCACGCTGCTCGCGCATGCGCTGGGGCAGGGCGATGCACCGATCAATCCACGAAAGCCGCTGCCCGATTACATCGTGGAGAAACGCTTTGCCGAGCCGATCGCGACCGACACCATGATCGCGATGACGCTGTCGCGCCTCGCCGACACGCTGATCGCGTCCATGGAGAAGCAGGGCAAGGGCGCGCGACGATTAGAGGCTACCTTCTTCCGTACCGACGGCGCGGTGCGCGCGATCATGGTCGAGACCGGGCGGCCGGTGACGCAAAGCAAAGTCATCGACCGGCTGTTCCGCGAGCGCCTCGATGCGCTCGCCGATCCCCTTGATCCCGGCTTCGGCTTCGACATGGTGCGGCTGTCGGCAAGCCGCACCGAAATCGTGGTGCAGGAGCAGCGCGATCTCGACGCCCATGTCCACGACAATGACGAGCTTGCCGCGCTGATCGACCGCATCGCCGCACGCATCGGCGGAAAGCGCGTCGTCGTGCATCTGCCTGAGGATACCCATATCCCCGAATGTGCGGTGCTGGCGGCGCCGGCCCAGCATCATCTCGTCGTGGCCATGCAGGCCGAATGGCCCGCGCGCACCGAGACTGAGCCGCCACTGCGTCCGTTGCGGCTGTTCGACAAGCCTGAGCCGATCAATGTGCCGTTTGCGACCGTGCCCGACGGGCCGCCGCATCAATTCACCTGGCGCCGCGCGCAACATGCGGTAGTGCGGGTGGAAGGCCCCGAGCGCATCGCCATGGAATGGTGGCGGCAGGACGGCAAGCAATTAACGCGGGACTATTTCCGCATCGAGGATGCCGAGGGCCTGCGCTTCTGGATCTTTCGCGACGGTCTTTACGAGGGGGAGTGCTTCGACGACGACGGCAAGCCCGCTCCTCCCGGTTGGTATGTGCACGGTCTCTTCGCATGAACACGCCCGCTTATGCCGAGATCGGCATCACCACGAATTTCTCCTTCCTGCGCGGCGGCTCGGATCCGCGCGCCTATGTGCACCAGGCCAGCAAGCTCGGCATTCCCGTGATCGGCATCGCCGATCACAACACGCTCGCCGGTGTGGTGCGCGCCTACAAGGAGCTCGACAATGACGAGGTGCTGCACAAGCCGAAGCTTCTGATCGGCACCCGCATCGTCTTCATCGATGGTACGCCCGATATTCTGGTCTATCCGCGCGACCGCGCCGCCTATGGCCGGCTGTGCCAGCTTCTTACCCGGGGCAAGCGCGGCGACGACATCACGCGGATCGCGAAGGGCGAATGCCATCTCACCTTCGCCGATCTCCTTGCGTTTTCCGAAGGCCAGCTCCTGATCCTGACGCTGCCGCATCGCTTCGATGCGGCGCATGCGCAGGACATCCTCGCCAAGCTGAAGGCAAGTCGTGCCGAGGGCGTGTGGCTGGCGGCGAGCCTAATCTATCGCGGCGACGACCGCCGTCGCCTCGCGCAGCTCGATGATCTCGCCGCAAAAGCAAAAGTGCCGCTGCTTGCGACCAACGAGGTGCTCTATCACCATCCCGCGCGCCGTCCCCTCCAGGACGTGCTGACCTGCATCCGGGAGAAAACCACGATCGAGGTGGTCGGCCGGAAGCTGGAAGCCAATGCAGAACGGTTTCTGAAGACGCCCAGGGAGATGGCGCGGCTGTTCCGCGATTTCCCTGAGGCTATTGCGGAGACCAAGCGCTTTGCGGACAAGATCACCTTCTCGCTCGACCAGCTCAAATACCAGTATCCGGATGAGCCGGTGCCACCGGGGAAGACCGCGCAGGGGCATCTGGAGGATCTGACCTGGGCCGGTGTCGACAAATATTTCGGCGGCAAGATCGACGACAAGCTGCGCGCCACCCTGAAGAAAGAACTCGCACTGATCGCCGATCTGAAATACGCACATTACTTTCTCACCGTGCACGACATCGTGCATTACGCGCGCAGCCAGAACATCTTGTGCCAGGGGCGGGGATCGGCGGCGAATTCGGCGGTCTGCTACGTGCTCGGCATCACCTCGGTCGACCCGACCAAGGTCGATCTGCTGTTCGAGCGCTTCATCTCCAAGGAACGGCTGGAGCCGCCCGACATCGACGTCGATTTCGAGCATTCGCGGCGCGAGGAGGTGATGCAATATGTCTATCGGCGTTACGGCCGCCATCGTGCCGCGATCATCGCCACCGTCATTCATTATCGCCCGCGCAGCGCCATCCGCGACGTCGGCAAGGCGCTGGGCCTGACCGAGGACGTCACCGCCGCCCTCGCCGACACCGTCTGGGGTAGCTGGGGCAAGGGCCTCAACGACATGCAGGTCAGGCAGGCTGGCCTCGATCCGCAAAATTCCATGATCAACCTCGCAGTCGAGCTCGCGACCGAGCTGATCGAATTCCCCCGTCATCTGTCCCAGCATGTCGGCGGCTATGTGCTTACGCAAGACCGGCTCGACACCTATGTGCCGATCGGCAATGCCGCGATGGATGATCGCACCTTCATCGAATGGGACAAGGACGATGTCGACGCGCTCAGCATGATGAAGGTCGACGTGCTCGCGCTGGGCATGCTGACCTGCATCCGCAAGTGCTTTGATCTGATCGAGCAGCACAAGGGCGAACGCTGGATGCTGGCGAGCGTCCCGCAGGATGATTCCAAAGTCTACGACATGCTGTGCGACGGGGAGTCGCTCGGCGTGTTCCAGGTCGAGAGCCGCGCGCAGATGAACATGCTGCCCCGGCTGAAGCCACGGACCTTCTACGATCTCGTCATCGAGGTCGCGATCGTGCGGCCGGGGCCGATCCAGGGCGACATGGTGCATCCCTATTTGCGGCGGCGGAACGGCTTGGAAAAAGTGAACTATCCATCGCCGTCACCGGAGCATGGCGACAAGGACGAGCTTTACAGAGTGCTGCACAAGACCCTCGGCGTGCCCTTGTTCCAGGAGCAGGCGATGCGGATCGCGATCGAAGCCGCGAAGTTCACGGCCGAGGAGGCCAACGGTCTGCGCCGTGCGATGGCAACGTTCCGCAATGTCGGCACCATCGGCAAGTTCGAAGACAAGATGATCGGCAACATGATCGCGCGCGGCTATGCGCCTGATTTTGCCAGAAACTGTTTCGAACAGATCAAGGGTTTTGGCAGTTACGGCTTTCCGGAGAGCCATGCCGCAAGCTTCGCGCAGCTTGTCTATATCTCCTCATGGCTGAAGCATTATCACCCTGATGCATTCTGCTGTGGCCTCCTGAACTCGCAGCCGATGGGCTTTTACGCCCCGGCGCAGATCGTCAGCGACGCTCGCAAGAACGGCGTCGAGGTGCGGGAGATCGATGTGTCCTACAGCTTTGCGCAGAACACGCTGGAAGAAGGAAGTGGCAAATATTGCGCCGTGCGCCTGGGCTTCCGCCAGATCGACGGTTTTCATTGGCTCGATGAGGATGAGGAAAGGCTCAAAAGAGCCGCGTCCCGGAATGAGTATGTGGAGAGAGCGCCCGACTGGGGCGACCGTATCGTCGCCGCGCGCAACCGCCGGCCCTTCACCTCGCTGGAAGATTTCGCCCGCGACACAGGTCTGCCCAAGCGCGCGCTGATCCTGCTCGCCGATGCCGACGCCTTCCGCTCGCTCGGGCTCGACCGGCGCGAGGCGCTGTGGCAGGTGCGGCGCTTGCCCGACGATGTGCCGCTGCCCCTGTTCGAGGTGGCCACCGCACGCGAGCAGCCGGACGAGCACGCCAGGCCGTTGCCGGTGATGCCGCGGGCCGAACAGGTGGTCGCGGACTATCAGACCATTCGGTTATCGCTGAAGGGGCATCCGATGGAATTTTTGCGCGAGATGTTTACGCGCGAGCGCATCGTCGCCTGCAGGGACATCAATCATGACAACGAGCGGCGCCGCGTCCGCTGTGCCGGCGTCGTGCTGGTACGGCAGCGGCCGGGCAGCGCCAGCGGCGTCGTGTTCATGACACTGGAGGACGAAACCGGCATCGCCAATGTCGTGGTGTGGCCGAAGATCATGGAGCAGTACCGGAAAGAAGTGATGGGCGCACGCCTCATCCTGGTCGAAGGCTATATCCAGAGCAGCCCCGAAAAGGTGACGCATCTGATCGCCCAGCGGATGATCGACCGTTCGCACGATCTGGTCGGCCTCGCCAACGACGCCTTCGGCCGCAAGCATCCGGTGCCGGCAGGCGCCACCGTGGTCGAACCGCTCAATGACGATCCCCGCGCGCATGCGGATGCGCCCGCGCAAAAACTTCGCCACCCCCGCAACGTCCGCATCCTGCCGCCGTCGCGGGATTTTCATTGAGGAATATAGAGCACTCTGCTGCCACACCGTCATTGCGAGCGCAGCGAAGCAATCCAGACTGTCGCCGCGGAGAGATACTGGATTGCTTCGCTGCGCTCGCAATGACGAGCTTGTTCTAAAAATTCACCCGGTTCGAGATCGCGCCGTCCACCACCAGATTGGAGCCCGTGGTGAACCCCGACACCGGGCTCGCCAGAAATACCGCTGCGCTCGCGATCTCCTGTGGCGTCGCCATGCGGCCGGTCGGGTTGCGCTTCATCGCATCATTGTAGCGCTCGGGCATGTTCTGCTCGATCGTATTCCAGACGCCGCCCTTGAAATAGACCGTGCCTGGCGAGACCACGTTGACGCGGATCTTCTTCTTCGCGTGCTGCCGTGCCAGCCCCTTGGCCATGTGGATCAACGCAGCCTTGATCGGGCCGTAGGAGCTGGCCGTGTCCGCTTGCGCCGCTGAAATCGAGGAGATGATGACGAAGGCGGCGTCGCCGCTGCTCGCACCGCTGGCCTCGAGGAACGGCCGCGCGGCGTCGAACGCGTGCACGGCGCCGAGCAGGTCGAGCCGAAAATTCTGCTCCCACGATGCGGCATCATGGCCCTGCGCCATCGCGCCCGCGTTGGAGAACAGCATGTCGATGCCGCCAAGCTCCTTTGCCGCGCCCTCGATCCAGGACTTCAGCGCCGCGCCGTCGGTGACGTCGACCGGGCCGCCGGTCGCGCGGATCCCGCTGGCCTTCAACTCCGTAACGGTGGCGGCAACCTGATCGGCGTTGCGTGCACACACCGCGACATTGCTGCCTTCGCCGGCCAGCGTCGCCGCAATCGCCCGCCCGATGCCGCGCGTGCCGCCAAGCACGACGGCGTTCTTGCCTTTGAGACCGAGATCCATTGTTTGGTTTTCCTTTTTGTTGGTCGCAGCGAGTGTAGCTGTTTCGAGAGACGCCCAAAAGCCTCCACATCGTCATTGCGAGGAGCTCTTGCGACGAAGCAATCCAGACTGCCACCGCGGAAAGACTCTGGATTGCTTCGCTTCGCTCGCAATGACCGTGTGGAAACAGCGGCCCTCACTCCGGTGCCGCCCCCACCGGCGGGCCGCCGGGCGGGCGGTGCAGGAATGTCAGTGAGACGTAGGCGCCGGCCCAGGAGCCGATCGCCGCGAAAGCCACATAGAAAGCGTTTTCGGTGTAGCTGATCACTGCATAGGAGGAGAGCATGTACCAGACCGCGCTCCAGTTCGCCGCGGGCACGCGCTTGCGCGCGATCACCGCCGAGGTGAACATGACATAGACCGCGTCGGTGGCCGCCGTTGCGATGAACACGGCGCCTGCGGTGAGGGGATCGATGGCGGCCATTGCATGTCCTTGTGTGCTAATGCGATGGTCGCAAACTAAAGGGAGAGAAGGGTCATGCAAAGCCCCACCGAAATTCTCAGTGGCATCTGGACCTCCGCCGGCGGTGATGCCGCCGCGCTCGCGCGCGTGCGGCTGACGGGCGAGGAGCCGCAAATCCCGTCCTCGTTTCGCGTCGCAATTGCCGGCCAGACCACGATCGCCGCCGCCGGTCTTGCCGCCGCCGAAATCTGGAGATTGCGCAGCGGCGAGGCGCAGGACGTCAGCGTCGACCTGCGCCATGCCGTCGCCGAATGCCGCTCCGAGCGCTACTTGCGCGTCGACGACAAGCCGCCGCCGCCCGCCTGGGACGCCATCGCCGGCGTCTACAGAACCGGCGACAACCGCTTCGTCCGCTGCCACACCAATTTTCCGCATCATCGCGACGCCGTCTGCAAGGTGCTCGGCTGCGAACCCGAGCGCGAGAAGGTGCAGGCCGCATTGATGCAATGGAAGGGCGAGGATTTCGAGACTGCGGCTTACGCTGCGGGCGGCGTCGTTGCCCTGATGCGCTCCTACGACGAATGGTCGGCGCTGCCGCAGGCCCGCGCGCTTGCCGAATTGCCGCTGGTCTCGATCGAGAAGATCGGCGAGGCCCCGCCGAAGCCATGGCCGCAACGATTGCCAAAAGGCGATCGCCCGCTCGCAGGCGTGCGCGTGCTCGATCTCTCTCGCGTCATCGCGGGCCCCGTCGCCGGCCGCACGCTCGCCGTGCACGGCGCGGATGTGCTGCTCGTGTCAGGCCCCACGCTGCCGGCCATTCCGTGGCTGACCATCGACACCGGACGCGGCAAGCTCACCACCTTCATCGAGCTGAAGAGCGAGGCGGGGAGAGCGCAGATGCGCGCGCTGTTGAAGGACGCCGACATCTTCTCACAAGGCTATCGCCCGCGCGCGCTTGCTGCTCTCGGCTTTACTCCGGAGGACGCGGCGACAATCAACCCCGGCATCGTCTACGTGACGCTGTCGGCCTATGGCCATGCCGGTCCCTGGGCGGAGCGGCGCGGCTTCGATTCGCTGGTGCAGACCACGACCGGCTTCAACCACGCCGAGGGACAGGCTGCCGGCATCGATGGACCGAAGGAATTGCCGGCACAGATGCTCGACCACGCCACCGGCTATCTGATGGCGTTCGGCGCGATGATGGCCAAGGCCCGCCAGGCTCGCGAAGGCGGCAGCTGGCACGTGCGCGTGTCGCTGGCGCAGACCGGGCGCTGGCTGTGGAATCTCGGACGGCTCGAAAATGGCCTGGATACCCCGGATATTACGGGCCAGGCCGTACACGCTGCATTCATCGAGAGCATGCCATCTGGCTTCGGCACGTTGAAGGCGGTGCGCCATTCAGCATTGCTGTCGAAGACGCCGGCGCAATGGAGCCGTCCGGCGATGCCGCTCGGCAGTCATCCGGCAGAGTGGCCGGTGACAAGCTGACGTGAAGCTGACGTGTCGCAAATTTTTAACGCAAACCGAAAGGCGCCCGGCGTTTTTTAGGTTGTTTGAAATCACAATTCGGCACTATTAGCGCGACCGATGACGCCGGCATCCGCCGCTATCATCGCAGACATGACCGGGCCCCATGGTAGTTGAAAATACCAAGCGATTGCAGGTGCTTACAAAACAACGGGTGATTACATCCGTAGTTTTACTAGCTCTTGCCGGTGCCGGGGCTTACGGCTTCCTCCATGCGGGAGCGAAGGAGAAGAACCACTCCGAGATCTCCAGCCAGTCGCGCAGGAATGCGCAGAACTTCACGCCGACGCCGTCGGAATGGGCGACGCTGACGATCGAGCCGGTCAAGGCCAAGACCTTCCGCGCCGAGTATGTCACCGAGGGCAAGGTCGCAGTCGACGAGGACCGTTCGACGCCGGTGTTTTCGCCCTATGCGGGTCGCGTGACCAAGCTGCTCGCCAAGCCTGGCGAGGTGCTGAAGCAAGGTCAACCGCTGTTCACGATCGAGGCCGCCGACACCGTGCAGGCCCAGAACGATTTCATTGCGGCGATGAGCTCGCAGAACAAGGCGAAGTCGGCGATCGATCTTGCCGACATCCAGTTCAAGCGCGCCAAGGACCTCTACGAGGGCCATGCCATCCCCCTGAAGGACTATCAGCAGGCGGAAGCGACTCAGGTTCAGGCGCAGAACGACATGCGCTCATCGGCGACGGCACTGGAAGCCGCGCGCAACAAGCTGCGTATCCTCGGCTTCACCGACGAGACCATCAAGGCGTTCCAGGACAAGGGCGTCATCAATCCGGAAGTCACGATCTATTCGCCGATCGCGGGCACGGTCGTGCAGCGTAAGATCGGCCCCGGCCAGTACGTCAATTCCGGCGCCAGCGATCCGGTCTTCGTCGTCGGCGACCTCTCCACGGTCTGGCTCACCGCCTTCGTGCGCGAGAGCGATGCGGCTGCCGTGTGCGTCGGGCAGGACATCAGCGTCAACGTGATGGCGCTCCCGGGCCGCCCCTTGACCGCCAAGGTCAACTACGTCGCCGCCGCGATCGATCCGAACACCCGCCGCCTGCTGGTCCGCGCCACCATCGACAACAAGGACGGTCTGCTGAAGCCGGAGATGTTCGCCAACGTCACGATCTATTCGTCCGGCGACCGCGCCGCGCCGGCGGTACCGAAGCAGGCCTTGATCTACGAAGCCGACAAGGTCCGCCTCTGGGTCGCACGCGAGGACAAGTCGGTCGAGCTGCGCGAGATCAAGATCGGTCTCATCAATGGCAACCTCGTCGAGGTCATCAGCAATCTGAAGCCCGGCGAGCAGGTGGTCACCAAAGGCAGCCTGTTCATCGACCGCGCGGCGTCCGGCAGCTGATCGACGGGCCGGGAAAAAGACAAGCTGAAGACCTGAATGGATCGCCTCGTCGCCCTTGCCGTCAACCGGCGCTTCCTGATGGTCGGGATGTTCGTCGCCGTGCTCATCGGCGGCCTGATCGCGTTCAACCAGCTCAACATCGAGGCTTATCCCGATCCGACCCCGCCGATGGTCGACATCGTGACGCAGAGTCCGGGCCTGTCGGCAGAGGAGATCGAGCGCTACATCACGATCCCGATCGAGACCCAGGTTGCGGGTCTGAAGAACGTGACGACCATTCGCACCATCTCGCTCTACGGCCTCTCCGACGTCAAACTGCAGTTCTCCTTCGCCTACACCTATGACGAGGCGTTGCAGCAGGTCTTGAACCGCCTGGCGCAGCTCGCGCCGCTGCCGGGCAACGTGCAGCCGCAGATCTCGCCGCTTAGCCCGATTGGCGAAATCTTCCGCTACCGTCTCGTCGGCCCGCCGAACTACAGTGTCCTCGATCTCAAGACTATCCAGGACTGGATTCTCCAGCGGCGCTTCCGTGCCGTGCCCGGCGTGATCGACGTCACCGGGTGGGGCGGCAAGAGCAAGACCTACGAGCTCCAGGTCGACTTCAACAAGCTGGTCGCCAACGGCCTGACGCTGCCGCAATTGCTCCAGGCGGTCGGTAATTCCAACGTCAATGTCGGCGGCAACACCGTCAATATCGGTCAGCAATCGGCCGTGGTGCGCGGCGTCGGCCTGATCCGCTCGATCGACGACCTCGCCAACACCATGGTCTCGCAGACCAACGGCAATCCGGTGCTGGTCAAGGACGTCGCCACTGTCACCGTCGGCCAGAAGCCACGTCTCGGTATTGCCGGCCTCGACGAGGCCGACGACATCGTGCAGGGCATCGTCCTGATGCGCCGTGGCGAGCAGAGCTCGCCAACCATCAAGCGCGTCCACCAGCTCGTTCAAACCATCAACGAGTCCAGCATCCTGCCGCCCGGCGTGCGTATCGAGCGCATCTACGACCGCGGCGACCTGATCGAACTCACCACCCACACCGTGCTGCACAATATGGTGGTCGGCATTCTCTTGATCGTGCTGCTGCAGTGGATCTTTCTCGGCGATCTCCGCAGTGCGCTGATCGTCGGCGCCACCATTCCGTTCGCGCTGTTCTTCGCGGTGATCATCCTGGTGCTGCGCGGGGAATCGGCGAACCTGCTGTCGGTCGGCGCGATCGATTTCGGCCTGATCGTCGATGCCACCGTCATCATGGTGGAGGCGATCTTCCGGCGCCTGACGCAGACGACGCCGATGTCGGAATCCGAGCAGATGTCGTCCGAGACCCTGTTCGGCATGAAAAGCCACGCCATCCTCAGCGCTGCGGCCGATGTCTCACGTTCGATCTTCTTCGCCGCAGCGATCATCATCGCGGCCTTCCTGCCGCTGTTCACGCTCTCCGGCGTCGAGGGCAACATCTTCGGGCCGATGGCGCGCACCTATGCCTACGCGCTGGCCGGTGGACTGCTTGCGACCTTCACCGTCACCCCGGCGCTGTCCGCGATCATCCTGCCCGCGCATGTCAGGGAGACCGAGACCAAGGTGATGCTGATCCTGCATCGGATCTACATGCCGGTGCTGCATTGGGCGGTCGCCAACCGCGGCATCATGCTCGGTGGCGCGTTCGGCCTCGTGCTGATGACGGTTGCGCTCAGCCGTTTGCTTGGCCTCGAATTCCTGCCGAAGCTGGAGGAGGGCAACCTCTGGATCCGCGCCACGCTGCCGCCGACCATCTCGCTCCAGGAAGGCAACTCCTACGTCAACGAGATGCGCAAGGTGATCCGCGCGCGGCCTGAAGTGGAATCCGTGGTGTCGCAGCATGGCCGCCCCGATGACGGCACCGACGCCGCCGGCTTCTTCAACGCCGAGTTCTTCGCGCCGCTCAAGCCCGCCAGCCAATGGCCCGGCACCCGCGACAAGGAAGAGCTGACCGCGCAGCTGCTCAAGCAGCTCGACGATCGCTTCCCCGGCGTCGAGTTCAACTTCTCGCAATATCTCCAGGACAACGTCTCCGAAGCCGTCTCCGGCGTGAAGGGCGAGAACTCGATCAAGCTGTTCGGCAGCGACCTCCAGGCGCTGACCGACACCGCCAACAAGATCAAGTCGGTGCTGGCAACCGTGCAGGGCGTCACCGATCTTGCGGTGTTCACCTCACTCGGGCAGCCGACCATCCAGATCGACATCAACCGCGCCAAGGCCGCGCGTTACGGCCTCGCGCCGGGCGACATCAACGCCACCATCAAGGTCGCGATCGGTGGCGACACCGCAGGCGACATCTACGAGGCCGGAAGCGACCGCCACTTCCCGATCATCGTTCGCCTCGCGCCGGAATTCCGCAGGAGCGCCGAAGCGATCCAGAATTTGCGGATCGGCGCGCCCGGACCGAACGGCACCGTCACGCAGATCCCCCTGAGCGAGGTCGCCACCATCAGCCTCGTCTCGGGTGCGGCCTACATTTATCGCGAGCAGCAGGAACGCTATCTGCCGATCAAGTTCTCGGTGCGTGAACGCGACCTCGGCAGTGCGATTCGCGAGGCGCAGCAGAAGATCGCCGATCAGGTGCAGCTGCCGCCCGGCGCGCACATGGATTGGGTCGGCGAATTCGGCAATCTCCAGGATGCGATCCGGCGATTGTCGATCGTGGTGCCGATCTCGCTCGCGCTGATCGGCGTCCTGCTCTGGTTCAATTTCGGCTCGATGACCGACACGCTGCTCGCGATGAGCGTGATCCCGATGGCGATCTTCGGCGGCGTGCTCGGTCTCTTGATCACCGGCACCGCCTTCAGTGTCTCGGCAGCGATCGGCTTCATCGCCCTGTTCGGTATCGCCGTGATGGACGGCATCATCATCCTGTCGCAGTTCAACCAGCTGATCGAAGAGGGCATGGACCGCATGAGCGCGGTGATACGCACCGGCGAATTGCAGCTTCGGCCGGTGCTGATGACCTGCGTCGTCGCCGGCATCGGCCTGTTGCCGGCCGCGCTGTCGGAAGGCATCGGCTCGCAGGTGCAGAAGCCGCTCGCGGTGGTCGTGGTAACCGGCATGATGCTGGCGCCGATCGTGATCCTGGTGACACTGCCGGTGCTGATCTCCTTCTTCTCCCGCCGCGCACGCTGACGCCGCCAATCACAGCATCCGCTGCGCGATCCGCACCAGCATCATGGTGCCGAGGCCCAGCAGCATCAGGCTGGCCAACCGACTGCTCATCGACAGCATGCGCGGCGTCAGCCGTGACCGCGCCGTTGCCACGATCGTGCTGAGCACGGTCCACCAGATCGCGGAACCGACGAAGACACCGGCGATCAGCGGGGCTGCCGCGGCTTGCATTGAAAGGGCGTGCAGCGCAGCCAGAAACAGGATGACAGTCAGCGGATTGGTGAACCCAAGCGCGATGGCGCTGAGATAGGCGCGCGCCAGACGTACGTTGTCGATGTCGTCGGTCGTCTGGAGCGCGACCGAGCCGCGATGGGTTCGGATCGCGAACCACAGCAGCGTGAGCGCCGAGACGATGCCGAAGCTGGCGGCATTGGCCTCGACCCAGGGCTGTGCAAGCGAGCCCAGGCCCAAAACCGCGAGGGCGCTGTAAGTGAGATGCACGGTCGCCGCGCCGAAGCCGGTTGCGAGGCCCGTGGCCATGCCTGATGCCAATGTGCGCTGAATGCACAGCATGCCCATCGGTCCGATGGGGGCGGCGACGGTGAAACCAATTCCAATGCCGGAAAAAAGCGCGGCAAGATAATGCGATAAAGGCATGCACCCGCACGAACAAATGAAATCTGTGCGTGTGCGTAGCCCCGAAAATGAATCGCCGCCTCAACCAGAAGGGTGAGAAACGAGCGAGAGCACAAACACGTTCGTGTGAGTCCAAGGAGTTTGTGACTTCGCGACAACAGTTCCACGCCTCACTGTGGAACCGTGTCGCGGTCGTTGAACCGAATTGCGCTTGGCGCGACTCAGAACCCGTAGAGTTGCGCCGGGTTGTCGACCAGGATCTTCTTGCGCACATCCGCATCCGGCGCCCATACCGGAAGCTGGTTGAGCAGACGACCGTCGTCGATCTGGTAGAGCGGTGCGATGTCGGTGGCTTTGCGTCCCTCGACACGGCTCGAATCCGGGTGCGGCCAGTCCGTACCCCAGACGACGCGGTCCGCATTCGCTGCGATCAGTGCGCGCGCATAGGGCGCCATGTCCTGATAGTCGGGCGCGAGCTTCGAGGAGCGATAGGCGCCGGAAATCTTGACATACGCCTTGCCGGATTTCACCAGCGCGACCAGGTCGACAAATCCCGGTTGCTCCAGCCCAAGCGAAGCCTCGAGGCCGCCGAAATGGTCGAATACAACGGGTACCGGCGCCGTCTCGACGAGGTCCTTGATTGCCGAGATCATGGGGAGCGTGGTGTAAAGTTGCACGTGCCAGCCGCGCGCCTTCATGCGCTCGACTGCGGCGGTGAAACGCGGTCGGCCGACATTGGGGTCGTTGACGCCGCCGGTCGCAAGATTGAGGCGGACACCGCGAAAGCCGTCTGCTTGCATCGCGTCGAGCTGGGCCTCGGTCGTTTTGTCGTCGATCACGGCCACCCCGCGCGCGGCCGCGCCGCGCGCCTTCATGCCGAACAGGGTGGAGGAGTTATCGGTGCCGTAGACGCTCGGCGTCACGATCACCACGCGCTCGATATGCAGCGCCTTGTGCAGCGCGGCCATTTCCTCCGGCGAAGCCGGCTCCGGCGTGTAGACGCGGCCCGCGAAGAACGGAAATTTTTCGACATCGCCATGGATGTGGGTGTGACAGTCGCAGGCATGGGCCGGGACGTCGAAATTGACTGGCGTCGCGGGCTGCGCGGCACGTGCGTGGGCTTTGTTGGACATGGCAACTCCGGCGGCAAGGGAGGCAAGCAGGACGCTGCGTCGGCTGAGCATGGTTTCTCTCCCTGTTTTATTATTTGGCAGTGGCGTCGTGACAGTATCACATCAGCCCGGCAGCCGCTGCGCTTCGCTGCATAGCTGCTCGACGAGGTCCGCAAGCGGGCGTGAGCCGTCGACGCGCACGACCGGGCAGGGCAGCTTCGCGAGCCACGCTTCATCTTTTGGGAGACTACGGCCGTCGCGATCGCCAGCTTCGTAGTGCGAGGCCCAGTCGACGAACGACTCCGCCTCCTCATGACGCCAGCCGCCCTGTGCGACGGCATCCGCTCCGAAGTGCGTAGCCTCGCGGTCA
Organism: Bradyrhizobium sp. Kon69; assembly: GCF_055807515.1. Taxonomy (NCBI): domain Bacteria; kingdom Pseudomonadati; phylum Pseudomonadota; class Alphaproteobacteria; order Hyphomicrobiales; family Nitrobacteraceae; genus Bradyrhizobium; species Bradyrhizobium sp. Kon69. The sequence goes on from NZ_JBVVOS010000005.1 coordinate 240,979, forward strand.
CGCAGGCGCTGCAAGCGGAGCTCGCGCGGCGCCGTCACAAAGACGACGAGATCGAAGAATGGGACGAGCTCGTCGCCCCAACCGGTGACGGTTCCGCTCAGCACCCAATCGAGCCGCGGCAAGAACATCTCGCGCATCAGCCGCAAACGTTCGGCGGCAGGGCGTGTCGTCTGGTAGGGCGGCGCGGTCGGGAGCCAGAAATAATCATCGCTGTCGTGATGCGGCAGCGCAAGCCGGCCGGCGAGCGCACGGCCGAGCGTCGTCACGCCGGAGCCTGAAGCTCCCATCAGATGGATGCGGCGGCTCTTCATCGGCACCAAGCCAGACGATTTGAAACTACTGCCCAGACGGCGTGCGCAGTCCGTGCCAGGCGTCGCGGACCTGCTGGTAGTGTACCTCGGGCAGATAGTCCGGCGTGTTCAGGCTCAAGGTCTTGACGTCGAGATGGCCGACGGCGCTGAGCAGGGTGTAGGAGGCGATCACGCGGTCGCGATTGGCGCCGATCAGGCGGGCCTTGGCCTGGATCAGATCGGCCTGCGAGTTCAGCACGTCCACCGTCGTGCGCTGTCCGCCGGCGGCCTCGCGCTGCACGCCCTGGAGCGCGACGGTCGCCGCTTTTACTTCGGATTCCGAGGCCGAGACCGCGATCTTGGCGCCTTCATTGGCAACCCACGCGCTGACCGCCGCCGTGCGCGCCTGGTTGCGCACCTGGTCGAGCACGAGCCGGCTCTGCGCCGTGATCTCCTTGGCCTGCCGGGTCTGTGCGGCGGCCTGGCCGCCGTCGTAGATCGGCACGGTGACATTGGCGACGATCGAGGCTTGGTCTTCGGCGAAGGTGCCGAGCGTCGGGTCGTTGTTGCGGCTCTTGCTGGCGCTGCCCTGGACGCTGGCGCTCGGCAGCAGCGCGCCTTCGGCGACGCGGATATTAGTGGAGGCGACATCGACGTCGAAGCCTGCCGCCATCACCGCCGGGTGCTGACGGATCGCCATCGTCAGCGCGTCTTCGCGGCTCTTCGGCAGATAGCGGTCTACGACGTCGGCAGCGCGAAGCTGCGACGGCGCATTGCCGATCACCTGCGCGTAGATTGCCTGGCTCACCGCCAGCGCGACTTCGGCGGCATTGAGATCGGAAAGCCCGCGGTTGAGCCGCGCCTCGGCCTGCGCGCTGTCGGTCGGCGTGACGTCGCCGGCGTTGAGGCGCCGCTGGGTGACCGAAAGCGTTTCGCGCAGGAAGGCGACGTTGGAGCGCTGCGCCTCGACCAGCGACTGGTTGGCGAGGACATTGGTGTAGGCGGTGACCGCGTCGAGCAGCACGCCCTGGCCGACGTTGCGCAGCGCCTCGCGGCCCGACTGCACCTGGAGTTCGGCGGCCCGCACGTTGTTGGCGGTGCGGAAACCGTTGAACAGGGTCTGCGACACGGTGACGCCGATGATCCATGGCTTCAGATTGGCGGTCTGGATGGTGTTGTCGGGCAGCAGATTGCGCACCGATTGCAGCCCGGCGCTGAGGCTTGCCACGATCTGGGGCCGGTAGCCGGCGAGCGCCTGCGGCACGTTCTCGTCGGTGGCGCGCTGCCGCGCACGTTCGGCATTGAGCTGCGGATTGGTCTGATAGGCCTTGGCGAGCGCCTCCGGCAGCGCTTCCGACCGTGCGGCGGAGGGCAGGGCGCAACAGAGTGCCAGCGTGGTCCATGTCGCGAGCACAGGAGCCACGCCCGATCGACGCCGCGTCATCACGCGACCAGCTCTGGCGGCACGCCCAATCATGTAATCCGCAAATCCCGGCTGTCCGCCCCCGCCGACGGCGGCTCTCTTAACTGTTTAACCAGCCAAGGTCTCGCAGGCAAACTGCCGCGGGGGAAACCCCCATGTATTCCGTGCTTGTTGCAGCTACATCACAGGGATTCTGCGGGAAGGGCAGAGGCTTACACCAGCCTGACCGCTCGCCTCCTTACCGGTTCTTGTTCACCGGCTTCCGCTTCTCGATGAACGCCGCCATGCCCTCGGAGCGGTCCTCCAGCGCGAAGGTCGAGTGGAACAGGTTGCGCTCGACGCTCATGCCCTCGGCGAGCGTGGTCTCGAAGGCGCGGTTGACCGCTTCCTTGGCCATCGCGACCGCGGGCCGCGACATCGCGGCGATCTTCTCGGCCGCGGCCATCACCTCTTCCATCAGCTTGTCGGCCGGCACGATGCGGCTGACGAGGCCGCTGCGCTCGGCTTCGGCTGCATCCATCATGCGGCCGGTGAGGCAAAGGTCCATCGCCTTGGACTTGCCGATCGCACGGGTCAGGCGCTGGGTGCCGCCGATGCCGGGGATGGTGCCGAGCGTGATTTCGGGTTGGCCAAATTTGGCGGTGTCGGCTGCGATGATGAAGTCGCACATCATCGCGAGCTCGCAGCCGCCGCCGAGCGCGTAACCCGCGACTGCGGCGATCGTCGGCTTGCGGCAGCGCGCGACCCGATCGCCGCCGATCGCGGCAAAATCCTCCGAGAACATGTCGATGAAGCCTTTCGGCTGCATCTCCTTAATGTCGGCACCGGCGGCAAATGCCTTCTCGCTGCCGGTCACGACGATGCAGCCGATGGCGTCATCGGCTTCGAGATCGTCGACGGCCGCGGCGATCTCGCGGAAGACGCCGAAGGAGAGTGCGTTGAGCAGCTTCGGCCGGTTCAGCTTGATGATGCCGACCGCGCCTTTGCTTTCGACGATGATGTGTTCGAACGTGCTCATGCTCCACCCACGCTTTTGGTTGAGCGGGCAATGTGCCCGCTGGCGCGGTGGGCTTCAAGAGGCCCCAAAGCCATCGGAGCAGGAACGTCCGGAACAGGCGGTGAGATGCGCGTTCCGGACGAGGTCCCGCGGGCCGGCGATCAGGCCAAACTCAAGCCAAAGTCACGCCATGAACATGCGCGCGGCGGAGGCCAGCGTCAGCAGCGTGCCGACGCCGATGAAGATTTTTCCAATCAGGGAGCTCTGGTCCCAAGCCGAGCTCTGCTGGCTGCTTGCCATCACCGGTGCCGGGCGCGGCTGCGCGTCGGTTGCGGCAATCACCGCCTTCTGCGCCGGCGCGTTGTCCTGTTGCAGGGCGCGGTCGATGTCGTTGAGCTGATCGGGTGGGACGACCTGGCCCTCGGCGTTCGGGGCGGCGGTATTATCGGCCGCGGCCTGGACGTTGTCGTTGGCGCGGCCCGTCATTGCGGAGGCGGCTGCCGCAGTCGGCGTATCGGCGGCGGCGAGCTGCGCATTGGCGTTGGCGACTTCCGGCGGCATCTCGCTCGAGGCCGGGAGCTCACGATTGTCGGCCTTGGCCTCGTCGGCCGTCGCCACGGCATCCTTCTTGTCGGATTTCTGCGCCGTCTTGGTGCTGTCGCGGTGGCGCGACGTGTGACGCCGCTGCTTGCTCGGCTTGACCTCGTCCGCCTGTTTGCCTGCGCTGTCCGACTTGCTGCTAGCAGCCGAACTCGGCGCCGCCTGTGCAACGCCCCCGAACAGCACGAAAAGCCCGGCCAGGAGAATCAGGGCCGCGCGCCCGCTGGCTTTCATCATGTTGACATCTCCCCAAGTCCGCCCGTCCCGGACCGAACAGAGACCCTGGGGCGTGACCACAGCGGGGCAGAAAATGGGAATCTTCGGGCCACACCGGGCAAAAGCGCGGCAAACCCTTGCCGTCTTGGCCGCCCGCGGGTGCGTACGGGACCGATCGGTGTTATGAGCCGTCGCAGATCCTGACGGCCGTATCGGTTACGTGGCCAAGTATGATCACGAATTCGTGATCATACTGCCGCCGGCGTAACAAACTGAAAGAACGGCCGAATTGCATGGTGAGGGCGCGCGTGCGCGGACGTGAGGACGAGTGGACCGACCTGATGCGGTCGGCCATGGCAGGCGATGACGCGGCGTATCATCGTCTGTTGAAGGCGGTCACGCCTGTGCTGCGTGCTGCCGCGAGGCGCGGCCTGGCGCGAGCCGGGCAGCCTTCCGACCAGGCCGAGGATATCGTGCAGGAGATTCTGTTGGCGGTGCATCTGAAGCGGCACACCTGGGACAGCGAAGCCCCCTTCGCCCCGTGGCTGTTTGCGATCGGCCGCAACAAGCTGATCGACATGCTGCGGCGACGGGGCAGGCGGATTTTCGTCAACATCGACGATTTCGCCGAGATCCTGCCGGGCGAGGCGCCGCAGGAGACGGCCTCGGCGGGCGAAGTCGCCAGCCAGCTCAATACGCTGCCGCAACGCCAGCGCGACGTGTTGCAGTCGATCGCGGTCGACAGCACCTCGATCAAGGACACGGCGACGAAATATTCGATGAGCGAGGGCGCGGTGCGGGTCGCGCTGCATCGCGGACTTGCGGCGCTGACAGCCAAACTGCGGGACCACTAGTCATGGATACCGATCAACTCATTCGCTCGCTCGCGGCCGACAACGCCCATCGCCCGCCGCGCGTCGGCGCGGTGCTGACCATGGCGCTGCTGGTTGCCGCGCCGCTGTCGATCCTGATCTTCGCCACCTTCCTCGGTGTGCGTCACGACGTGATGAGCGCGATGCACAACCCGTTCTTCGACATGAAGTTCGCGGTCACGCTGTCGCTCGCGATCCCGGCGATCATCGTCAGCCTGCATCTGTCGCGTCCCGAAGCCTTGCTGCGTGGCTGGGGCTGGCTGCTGCTGCTGCCCGTCGGGCTGCTCGCGGTGGCGATCGGCAGCGAGGCGATGATGGCGCCGGCCATGCCGGTGACGATGCGATTGATGGGCAAGAATTCCAGAGTTTGCCTGTTCGCAATCCCCGCGATGTCGCTGCCGCTGCTTGCGGGGGCCCTGTTCGGCCTGCGCCACGGCGCGCCGTCGCATCCCGCGCTCGCCGGTGCGCTCGCCGGCCTGGTGTCGGCGGGCCTTGCCGCGACGCTGTACGCCTCGCACTGCACCGATGACTCGCCGCTGTTCGTCGCGACCTGGTACACGCTCGCCACCGCGTTGGTGGCGGCAATTGGCGCGCTGGTGGGGGCGAGGGTCCTACGCTACTAGCTCGCCGGCTTCACGCCACCGGCGCCGCGCCCTGCTGCATGCGGTGGAAGCGCAGCACCTGCTGCGCGGTCGAACTGCGCAGCGCCTCGTAAGCATCGCGCAGCGTCAGCATGTCGGTCTGCGGGCCGCCTGAGAGCTTCTCGCGCAGGGCGATGATGGCGCGGACGCTCGACCATTGCATGGCCGCGACCTTGGCGAGGATCATCACGCCCTCGACCCGGCTTTCGATCATCATGGTCTCGGCGGTCTCGACGGCGACGCCCGCAAGCGCCGCGAGCCCCGCATTGGTCTCGTCGAACTTGCCCTGCTCTGCGAAGGTGGCGACCTCGAGCTCGGTCAGGCGACCGTCCTCGTGCAGCGACTTCACCAGCGCGCGCGCCATCTCGGTCTGCCGGGTCATGGTGGCGGCGCGGATCCGCTGAGCCGCTTCCTGAACCACGCTGGACACGTCGCCCGCGAGCTCCGGATGCGCGGCCTCCAGCTTCCGGCGCACGGCCAAGGAAGCCTTCGCGACCAGCTTCAAATAATGATGGCGGGGCAGGTCGGCCCGCAGGCCGATGCAGCTGGCGAGGTCGTCGTCACGTTCGGCGCGAGTCACGAGGACGGCGAGACTTCCCTCGGATAGTTGCGCGCCCGGATTGCTGACAGTCGATTGCACCACGTCCTCGTCGCCGCGGGTCACCAGCACGTCGGTCAGCGCTTCCGACAGCACCCGCCGCAGCGAGATCGCCTTGAGATGCGCCTGGCCCCTGGTGCGCGCGATCTCCATCAGGGTCGCCTCGTCCAGCCGTTCGGATTTCGACAGCACGGGGCCGGAAACCTCGATCACCTCGTCGAGCGCGAGCGTGCGGATGATCTTCGGCGGCGCAGCCGCGATTGATGCGAGGCGGTCGGCGAGGAGCGCCCTGGCGGACGTCTCGATCCGCTCGATCAGGCATTGGAACACGTCGTCGAACACGCGGACGTGGTCGTCGGAATAGTCCACCGCGTTGTCCACGAACAGATCGGTGACGCGGCGCAACGTCTCGACCCGGTGCGCAACGGTGCCGTGCGAGAGCGCAGTCTGCAATTCCTCGAGCAGACTCTCGGATGATTTTGCGGATTTGGATCTCATTGCCCTGTCCTGGAGCGTTCGGCCCGGCAACGGCTTCTGTCGCGCCGGGAGAAAATGGATGGGTCAGCTCGTTGCAATGCGGTTGCGCCCTTGTGCCTTGGCGGAATAGAGCGCGCTGTCGGCGCGCACGAGAAACGTGTCGGCAGTATCGTTGTCGCGCAGCGTCACGACGCCCGCGGAAATGGTCACGCGCATGCCCGGGGAGAATGCGCTCCAGTCCAGATCGGCGACGATGCCGCGCAGCCGATCGAGCATGCGCGACGCCGCATCGCCGTCCATTCCAGGCAGCAGCAGCAAGAATTCCTCGCCGCCGTAGCGGCCGAAGCAGTCGGCCGGGCGGATGTTGGCGAAAATGGTGATCGCGAAGGTGCGCAGCACCTCGTCGCCGACGGGATGGCCATGGGCGTCGTTGATGCGCTTGAACCAGTCGAGATCGATCAGCGCGATCGCGCAAGGGGTCGATGTCTGCCGCGATTTTTCGATCCCGTCGTCGAGAAGCCGCATGATGCAGCGGCGGTTGTAGGAGCCGGTGAGCTCGTCGAGCTCCGCCAGTTCCTCGATGCGCCGATAGGCGGCCTTCAGCTCGATGCTGCGCCGGTACAGGATCTTGCGCAACGTGGCGCCGAACAGGCCGAGGAAGGCGCACTGGCCGATCACCAGCACGAAGCACAGCATCGATGCCGCCCGTTGCAGCTGGGTCGTCACCGGCAGTCCGATCGGCAAGTCCGAGGCGAGGAAGACCAACGCGAGCCCGCAAGTGGCGAGACCCCAGGTGAGCATCGCCTGGCTCGAGGTCATACGAAGCGTGCCGAAGGCGAAGATCAGAAACAGCACGGCCAGGAACGCGACTCCGACTGTCGGCACCGCGAGGAGGAACAGCAGCTGCAGCGTCATATGCGCCGAGATCTGGAAGACGGTGAGGTAATGATCCTCGAGCCGGTCGCCGAAGCCCGCTTCCGACAGCACGGTGAAGGTCCCGATGATCAGAAGGCCGCCGAGCCAGAACAGTGACGGAACGCCCGCGGAGATCACGCCGTCAAAGGCGTAGAGCAGCAGGACGGAGGCGCCGAGCGAATAGCTCGCCACCTGGCCGACATACATCTGGCGCCGCTGCCGGATCCGGCGCGCCAGGACCTCGGGTGCCGCTGCCTCGGTCGTCAAGGCGAGATCCGCGGCCTCAGCGGCATTCCTCTCGGGAAAGGACGTCGCAGCCGTGCTCATGGTCCCGCCAGTGGTGGATGTCAGCCCAAAAATCTACGTCGCAAGCCTTTAGGTTTGGTATCCTTCGAAACCGAATCCACGCTGTGCAGCGCGGCAGCAGGGGACGTGGACCGCTCAAGGAATTGTCGGCGATTAGGCATTGTGTGCGACGCGTCGAGCCAAAGCAGGGCTTCGGAAGACATATGTCGTGCTAGGCTGCTAAGGTTCCATGCACGTCGGGCCGTCTCTACTGGGACGGCATTGCTCAGGAAAGTGCTTCATTACTATGTTACCGTTCTTGAGCGAAGCGCCCAGCCGCGGGTGGCAACAGGAAATTTCGCGCATGTGGGGTAGATCACACAGCCTCCCGTATGACTGCGGTAGGTTGAACAATTTTACCCCTCCCGTCGAACCGTCTGCCGCATCGACCCGACCAACCTTGCGAGACGGTCTTTGAGCGTGACACAAGCGGCTTCGGACGAGATCCTGATCGCCAGGATCGCTCAGGGTGACCGGCTCGCCATGCAGGTGCTGTACGGGCGGCACCATGTCAGGGTGTATCGGTTCGGCCTCCGGCTCGTGCGGGACGAGCAGGCGGCGGAAGACCTCATCAGCGAGGTGTTTCTCGACGTCTGGCGTCAAGCCGGCAAATTCGAGGGCCGATCCGCCGTTTCCACCTGGCTGCTGGCCATTACCCGATTCAAGGCCCTGTCTGCGCTTCGGCGCAGGAAGGATTTTGAGTTGGACGACGACGCCGCGAACGCGATCGAGGATACGTCCGACAATCCGGAAACGGCGGTGCAGAAGAAGGATACCAGTGAAGCGTTGCGGGAGTGTCTGACGGGCCTCTCGCCGGATCATCGGGAGATCGTCGATCTCGTCTACTACCACGAGAAATCCGTGGAAGAGGTGGCCGAAATCGTTGGCATCCCGGAGAACACTGTGAAGACGCGCTTGTTCTATGCGCGCAAGAAATTGGCCGAACTGCTGAAGGCAGCCGGCATTGAGCGAGGCTGGCCATGATGGCTTTGAGCAAGAAGATGCTGGAGCAAGAGCCCGGTGAAATTGAACTGCTGCTGCCGTGGCACGCCGCCGGCACGCTGAACCCGCGCGACGCGCGCCGCGTCGACGAGGCGCTGGCGCGCGATCCGGAGCTCGCGAAGCAATATGCCGCGATCCGCGGCGAATATGAAGAGACCATCCATCTGAACGAGAGCCTGGGTGCTCCGTCGGCGCGTGCGATGCAGAAGCTGTTCGCCGCGATCGACGCTGAGCCTGCGCGGGCGGCCGGTTCGTTGCCGCTGTCGGCGCGCATCGCCAGCTTCTTTGCGAGCCTGTCGCCGCGCACTCTGGCCTGGTCGGCGAGCCTTGGCGCCATGGCGCTGGTGCTGCAGGCCGGAATCATCGGCGCCGTGTTGACGAAGACCCAGACTGCGACCTTCCAGACTGCTTCGCTCTCGACCAGCGCTCCGATCACCCGCGACCTCGGCACGACCGTCCCGCCAGCGCGCGCGCTGGTCCGCTTCACGCCCGAGGCGCGCGTCGCCGACATCACGGCATTGCTCGACGGCTACCAGGCTTCGATCATCGGTGATGCCAAGGGCGGCATGTTCCGCCTCCAGTTCGACAAGGCGATGAGCCGGGACGAACTCGCCTCGCTGCTCGGCAAGATGCAGCGCGAGAAGTTCGTCAACCTCGCCGTCGCAGCGCCGTAAGGCGCTTCCAAACCAATGACGCGCAAGTTTGAAAGTGGAGTAAGAGCCGGGGCCTGCGCTTCGTCGGTCGCAGCCGCGCTTCTGCTCGCCGCCTGTCTCGGCGTCGAGGTTGCGCAGGCGCAGGCGATCATGCGCACGCCGACGATCAGCGTCCCCTCCCGAATGCCGACGATTTCTCCTGGCGTCGCCGCACGCGTCAGTCCCGGTGTTGCCGCCAGAGCGGTGGCCGTTGGCCGTGGTCCCGGTCCGATTGTGACGACGAGGATTTCGGCGCGGATGGGACCGACGCCGGTGCTGCCTTATGCGCGCTACTCCCCGAACCTCTATCCCGCCTGTACCGCGCCCGATCGCGACGCCGCCGGCGAATGCCTGGCGCAGCAGAACGCAGGCGGCGATGGGTCGGGCAAATCGGGCAAGAAGACCGCCGGAAAGGGGCGCGGCAACAACACGCCCGTCGCCGCTGATTTGCGCACCTTCGCCGGCGAATTCGTCGCCGAGATCGACGGCGGGCTGTCGTTGAGCCAAGCCGACGAGCTTGCGCGCCGCCATGGCCTGACCCGCGTGTCCTCCGAGAATTTTCCCCTGATCGGGGCAACGTTCGGACTGTTCCGCATCACCGACGGCCGGCCCTCCGCGACGGTGCGGCGTGAATTCGCGGCCGACGGCAGCGTGCGCTCGGTCCAGCCGAACTTCCGCTACCTGCTCCAGGACCAGAAATCGTCGGTGCCGACCGAGGGTGATCCCGCGCAATATGCGCTGGCCAAGCTCCGCCTGCCGCAGGCACATACTCTCGCGCATGGCGCCAATGTGACGGTCGCCGTAATCGACTCCGGCATCGACGTCCAACATCCGGAACTTGCCAATTCCATTGCCGACAATTTCGATGCGCTTGGCAGCGCCGACGGCCCGCACATTCACGGCACCGGCATTGCCGGCGCCATCGTGGCGCATGCCAAGCTGATGGGCAGCGCGCCCGAGGCGCGCCTCATCGCCATCCGCGCCTTCGGCGGCACCACCGGCGGGGCCGAGAGCTCGTCCTACATCATCCTGCGCTCGCTGAATTATGCCGCCGAGCACGGCGCGCAGATCGTCAACATGAGCTTTGCCGGTCCCAAAGACGCCGTGATCGAGCGGGCCATCGCGGCGACCGCCGCGCGTGGCCTGGTGCTGATCGCGGCCGCCGGCAATGCCGGCGCGAAGTCGCCGCCACTCTATCCGGCCGCCAATCCCAACGTGATCGCGGTCAGCGCGACCGACCAGCAGGACCGGCTGTTCACCGCCTCCAACCGCGGCAACTACATCGCGGTCGCGGCCCCCGGCGTCGATATCTTCCTGCCGGCGCCTGACGGCAAATACCAGATGACGTCGGGCACCTCGTTCTCGGCCGCCTATATCTCCGGCGTCGCGGCGCTGCTGCTCGAGCGCAACTACGCCTTGAAGCCGGAAGCGCTGCGCACGACGCTGGCGAAGACGGCGCGCGACCTCGGTTCACCCGGCCGTGATGATCTGTTCGGCGATGGCGAGGCCGACGCGTTTGCCGCGGTCATGGCCGTTCCTGCCGCCGGCGCGACGCCGGTCGCGGCCGCCTCCGGTACAACAAAACGTGAAGATATCGGGAAGCGTCGCGACGAGCCTGGCGTCCGCGCATTAGAGCAACCTTCGTTGTCGAGCACCGAGGATAAAGCCACGGTTTCTCAAGCGGATAAGCCGGCGACGCGATAGCGGCTGCGACAACTTTGCGCGCGGCGCGAAGGTCGAAAAATCAAACGCCGCGTTGAACGTTCGGCCCGCTGCCACGACCAAATTATGTGGGAGCGGTTATCCCTCCCCATAAGTCATATTAGGCGCGAGCGCCCATCCACCCCAAGCGCCCATATGGCTCGACCCGTCCGGTTGTCCCCCCGGACGGGTCTTTTCTTTTTGGACGTCCAATTCCTCGAAGCCCTACGCGAGATCAGCTTCCGGTTGAGAGATCGTGGCTCACTCAGCGCGACCGCTCCGCCGGCACGCCGCAAGCGCGCTATGCTTGTGCGAAGCTTGACTCCAAAACCCCTTGAATCTCCGCACGACTACGGAGTTTGGCGACGAAAACATCGTCGTTGCTGGACAAGTCAAAACTTTTCCACAAAATATTCACGTCGCGTCTAAATTGATTCGTGTGCGTTGCGTCGCGTCCGTATTTTCTCCTGACGGGCTGATTTATGACACATCGCCAAGAAGCTATTCGCGACATTGCTATTGGCCGCGACGTTGCGGCACGCTGGTGCGCTCTCGCCGAGCAGCGGCTGGTGCATCTCTCCGAGATGTTCGAGACCGGGCGCTGGCGCCGCTATCACTCCGAGATCGCATTTCTCGAAAACATCCAGGAAGCCAAGCTCGCCGTTCAGACTTGGCGCGCGCTTGCCACCGGCGCCGATGTCGCCACGGCGGCCGCGAGCGTATCGCCGGCCTTCGGCTGGTCGCCGGCGACAATGCCCCGCATGTTTCCGCGCGAGCAGCAGGCGCAGACCGTGCAACCGAAGGCCGTGCACATCGCCCCGCAGACCGCCGTGCCGGTCAGGCTCGATCCCAAGCCGGGCGTTCTCGCCGAAATCTCCGAAGCCCCGGCCGCGCAGGTCGCCGCGCCTGCCCCGATGGCACCGCTCCAAGTGCCGGCTGCCATGGCGCCGCCCACCGCGCCCGTCGCGATGACGGGGCCCAAGGTGCCGGCCGCGACGGCAGCGCCCAAGGCACTGGCGGCAATGGCGGCGCTTCTGCCGCAGTTCTCTCCGCCGGCAGCCGAAATTGTCGCAGCCCCCGAACGTCTGGTTGAGTTCACCTTCAGCCTCGACGGCCTCGAAGCGAAGTACCCGCTGCTGCGGAACGCGTTCTAGCCTTCGAGAGCCAGAGGCGAGGAACGGCACCTACCGCCGCACCGCATTCCCGCCGACGACCAATTGCGCAAACCGCTGAGCGCCGTCCGCCGACAGGTCGGACGTTACGGCGCGCGCATGATCGAGCCCGACGACGGCGCCGCGCGGGGTTTCCGAGATCATGTTGTTGTTGACGAGCGCGGTGCCTGCGCCGGGCACGACGGACACCCCGACGCCGGCCAGTGCCTTGCGGATCACGTTGCCCGTGATGGCGACGTCGCGGAGATATTTGCCCCAGCCGGCGACGATGCCGTAGGACGGCGCGTTCTCGATCACGTTGCCGGTGACCGATGAATCCGCCTCGATGTAGATGCCGATACCGGCATCGTCATCCGGCGCGGTGCCGATCGGCCGCTTCGGGATCAGATTGCGGATGATGTTGCCCTGGACCACGGCGATGCGGCCGCCTTCGTTGAAATTGCAGACGGAGACGCCGACGGCGGCGCCGTCCACAATATTGTTGGCGATTACCGCGGCCTCGAACGCGAATTCCGAATAGAGCGCGACCTCGCGCACGTCGCTGACGCTGTTGCCTGATATGTGGATGTTCGAGGCCGAGTTGCCGCGCACGGCGGAGTAATCGCAGTTCTTGATGCGATTGCCGCGCACGATGACGTTGCCGGCGCGGAACGCGTTGATGGCGTTGCCGTACTGGCCGGAGCCGCCGGGACCGGCCTTGATGTCCTCGATGCGGTTATCAGTGACCAGCGTGCCGTCATCGCCGATGGCGGTGCGCAGGATCTCGATGCCGTTGTCGTTGGTGCCGGTGATGGTGTTGTGGGAGACGCTGAGACCCCTGGCGTCGAACGACACCACTGCCGTCACCGCGATGTTGGTAAAGATGTTGCCCGAGATGTCGCCGGAGACCTGCTCGAGCCAGATGCCGCTGCCGCCGGACCCCGTGATCTCGCAATCGGTGATGCGGACGTCGCGCCCGCCGAGGATCTGGATCAGCCCGCGCCGCGTCGGCAGCGGAATGCCGCCGCCATCGAAGGTGATGCCGGAAAGGCCGATTGCATCGGAGCCGTCACTCTGGATCGCCGAGGCCCCGCCGGTGAAGACGAATTTGGTCGCGCCGCGCACGCCGACCAGTTGCGCGCCATTTGGCAGTCGCAATAGCCCGCTGCGGTAGATTCCGGGCGGCAACGCGAGCGGCATCTGCGCCCGCGCGGCCTCGTCGATCGCACGCTGGAGCGCGCGCGTCTGATCCTCGCTGCTGCCGGGCCGCACGCCATATTGCGTTGCATCGCGGCCGAGCAGCGACGTCAGCGGCGCTGCGCGCGCGGCGTCGGCTGGTATCGCGAGCGCGCCGGCGATGCCTGCGGTCGATGCTCCGATGAGATGGCGGCGATTGAGGTCCATGGACGCGTCCTCCGGCGGACGCGGGAGTCCGCAGCGGTTAGGTAGCGCAGGGCCGCTGGTCGCGTGAGGATTGTTCGCGGTAGGGTTAAATGTTTACGCAGTCGTGTTCCGGGCCTTCCGTGCCAACTGTACCATCTCCATCAGCATCGCTTCCCCGGCGTCCACCAGTTCCTCGAGCGTGATCCGCGGCGCGCCCTTGCGGCGCACGGCGCCGCCGCGCGCGAGCAGGGGAATATGGATGAAAGCGGCGAGCTTTGGTCCGCCGCCCCTGACGTTCTCGATCGCGCGCCAGCTCAGATAATTGCAGAGATAGGCGCCGGCATCGCGCGAGGCGCGTGCGTCGATGCCGGTGAGGCGGGCGGCGCGTAGCAGCCTAGCGGTGTGCGGGCCGAAAATCAGCGCGTCCGCATTACCGGCGATGCCGCGCTTGCTCGAGCGGGTGTTGGCGGCATCGGGCCAGAGCATGGTGACGGCGTTGCGGGCGCGGCTCTCGATGCGCAGATAGGGCGTGCGTGCGGCAAGGCCAAACATCAGCAGCGCATCCGGTTTCTCTCTCGCGAGCACCTCCGGCAATTGCCGGTCGACCGCAGCATAGGTGACCGGGAAGATGTGGCTGGAGATCGCGGCATCGTCGAGTGCGGGACGGCGCAATTGCGCCAGCCGGGCGACCAGTGGCTGGGTCGGATTGTAGGGCGCGCCGGGAAACGGGCCGAAGCCGGTGAGGAGAATGCGGAGCTTGTCGCTCATTGCAGCAACTCCAGGATCTTTTCGGCGGCGAGCGCCGGCGTGAGATGGCCGTCGGCGACCTCGGTCTCGATCTTCCGGACCTTGGTCCGCACCGACGCCTCGCTGCGCAACCGCGCCAGCATGCGCTGCTCCAGCATCGACCACATCCATTTCACCTGCTGCTCGCGCCGCCGTGCGGCGAAATCGCCGGATGCATTCATCGCCTTGCGGTGATCGAGGACCTTCTGCCAGATCTTCGCAATGCCGTCGCCGGTCAGCGCCGAATAGGTCTCGACCGGCGGATGCCAGTGCTCGGAGCGCGGCGTCAGGATGTGCAGCGCGCCGCGATAATCAGCGGCGGTGATGTTGGCGCGCTTGAGATTGTCGCCGTCGGCCTTGTTGATCGCGATCATGTCGGCGAGCTCGACCAGGCCCTTCTTGATGCCCTGCAATTCGTCGCCGCCGCCCGGCAGCATCAGGGCCAGGAAGAAATCGGTCATGTCGCAAACCGCGGTTTCGGACTGGCCGATGCCGACAGTCTCGACCAGCACGACGTCGAAGCCGGCCGCCTCGCACAGCAGCATCGCCTCGCGTGTCTTGGCCGCGACGCCGCCGAGCGTGCCCGAGGACGGCGAAGGGCGGATGAAGGCGTCGTCGGAGGCCGAGAGCCGAGCCATCCGCGTCTTGTCGCCGAGGATTGAGCCACCGCTCCGCGCCGAGGACGGATCGACCGCGAGCACCGCGACCTTGTGGCCTTGCTCGATGAGATGGGTGCCGAGCGCGTCGATGGTGGTGGATTTGCCGACGCCGGGCGAGCCGGTGATGCCGACGCGGACTGCCCTGCCGGTATCGGGCAAGAGCATTTGCACCAGCTCGCGCGCCAGCGCCTGATGGTCGCTGCGCCGGCTCTCGACCAGCGTGATGGCCCGCGCCAGCGCCGCGCGGCTACCGGCGCGGAGGTCATGGGCGAGGGATTTGATGTCCAGTGAAGGCTTTTTCTCAACCATGCCCTGCTTTACAACGCCCGCGCAGGGCAGGCGAGGGCCGCCCGCCCGATATCACCGGGATGTCGCCGCCACCCCCGTCCGCACCGGTTTCAGCTTCCGCCACGCCCAGACCATCACCGGCCAAAGCAGCGCGCCGATCGCCATGGCGGCGAGGATCGCGGCCACGGGGCGCTC
The DNA here is from genome assembly GCF_055807515.1 of Bradyrhizobium sp. Kon69. Classification (NCBI taxonomy): domain Bacteria; kingdom Pseudomonadati; phylum Pseudomonadota; class Alphaproteobacteria; order Hyphomicrobiales; family Nitrobacteraceae; genus Bradyrhizobium; species Bradyrhizobium sp. Kon69. The sequence continues at coordinate 256,210 of NZ_JBVVOS010000005.1, forward strand.
GAAAAACGGCAGGATGCTGCCGTCGGACTTGATCAGCGAGGTCACAAATGCCTGCTCGACCATGGTGCCCATGACGATGCCGAGCACCATCGCGGCGACCGGATAGCCGTTCGCCTCCATCACATAGCCGATCACGCCGAAGGCGGCGACGGTAACGACGCCGAACATGTTATTGCCGATCGCGAACGAGCCGACCGCGCAGCACAGCATGATGATCGGCATGATGGCGGAGCGCGGTGCCAGCAGGATGTAGGCGGCAACCCGGATCATGGCAATGCCGAGCGGGATCATCAGAATGTTGGCGATGATGAACATCAGATAGATCGCGTACATGCTCGACGCCTTCTCGGTGAACAGCGTCGGCCCGGGGTTCAGCCCCTTCATGTAGAGCACGCCGATCGCGATCGCCGCGATGGTGTCGCCGGGGATGCCGAACAGCAGCGACGGCACCCAGCCCGAGGCGATGCTGGCATTGTTGCTGGCGCCGGCCTCGACCAGGCCTTCGACATGGCCGGTGCCGAATTTCTCCGGTTCCTTGGAGAAGCGCTTCGACATCGCATAGGACACCCAGGCGGCCATGTCGGCGCCGGCGCCGGGCAGCACGCCGATGATGATGCCGACGATGTTTCCGCGCGTCATCTGCCAATGGTATTTCTTGGTCAGCTTCCACTGGCCGGCCATGATGCTTCCGAATTTGCGCCGCGGCAGCGGCGGAGGCTCGGGCGTCAGCATCGCGCGCATCACCTGGGCCACCGCGAACACGCCGACCAGCGCGGGGATCGGCTCGATGCCGCCGAACAGATCGGTGAGGCCGAAGGTGAAGCGCGGCACGCCGCCGGGATTTTCGATGCCGACGCAGGAGACCAGCAGGCCGAGGAACATGCCCGCGATCGCCTTCACGGGCGAGGAGCGCGCGACCAAAGTGGCGCACATCAGGCCGAGCAGCGCCAGCCAGAAATACTCGAAGGTCGAAAACGACAGCGCTATCTCGGCCAGCGGCGGCGCCAGGATCATCAGCGACAACACGCCGGCGATGCCGCCGACGGCCGAGAACCACACGCCGGCCCCGAGCGCCAGCTCGGCCTGCCCCTTGCGGGTCATGGCGTAAGCCTCGTCGGCATAGGCGGCGGACGCCGGCGTTCCCGGGATGCGCAGCAGCGCACCGGGGATGTCGCCGGAGAAGATCGCCATTGAGGACGCCGCGACGATGGTCGCGATCGCCGCGATCGGCGAGAGATAGAAGGTGACGGGGACGAGCAGGGCGGTTGCCATCGTCGCGGACAGGCCCGGCAGCGAGCCGATCACGAGCCCGTACACGGAGGCTGCGAACATCGCGATGATGACCTCCCAGGTGGAGATCAGTGCGAACGCTTCAATCAGAGTTTTCAGCATGGGATCACCACGGCGTCGGCAGCAAGCCGGCGGGAAGCGGCACGCGCAGCAGCTTGCCGAAGATGAGGTGGATGGCGAACGGCGCCAGTGCTGCGAGCGGCAGCGCCAGCTTCCACTTCGCCCCCAACGCGGTCGAGGTGACGTAGACCATGATCGCCGCGGTGACGATGAAGCCGAGGCGGTCGGCCGCGACCACGTAGAACAGCAGCAGCGCCGGGGGCAGCAGCGCGCGCAGGCCGTACAACTTTCCCTGCGGCGGCGGGGCAGCCGCTGCCTGGCCATCCTCGAGCGGGATCAGCTCTTCCGCCTCCTCGAAGGTGTGGCCGATCCCGAACACGATCGCGAGCCCGCACAGCGCAAGCCCGATGCCGATCACGAGCGGAAATACGTTGGGGCCGACCGGCTGCCCAGGCACCGGCGGCAGCAGCCAGCCGCCATAGGCGGCTGCTGTGCCGAGCACGACGAGAAACGATCCCGTGACGGAGTCGGGAAGACGCATGGGAGGAGTCCTACAAGAGATGTTCTCCCTCTCCCCGCGCGCGGGGAGAGGGTCGGGGTGAGGGGGGCTCTCCGCGGGGGAGGTGAAAGCTGGATTCGCGGAGAGTCCCCCTCACCCGGAATCCGCGGTTCGCACGCATTCCGACCTCTCCCCGCAAGCGGGGCGAGGTGAATTGAGCGTGCGGACCGGCCACTTCAATCAACTATCGCCTCGCGTGATAGCCGCAGGAGATTACGCCTTGCTCAGACCCGCCGCCTTCATGGCTTCGCCCATCTGGGCGTCCCCCTTGTCCATGAAGCTTGCGAACTGACCGGCGTCGCCCCACACGGTGCCGAAGCCGCGATTGCCCATGAAGTCCTTGAACTCGGCGGAGTCGTAGACCTTCTTCAGCGCCGCAGTGAGCTTCGTTGCGATCTCCGGCGGAAGGTTCTTCGGCGCACCGATGCCGCGCCAGGCGCCGGTCGCGTAGTCGATGCCCATCGCCTCCTTCAGCGTCGGCACGTCCTTGAAGATCGGATTGCGCGCCGGGGCCATGATGGCAAGGCTCCTGGCCTTGCCGGCCTCGATGATGGCGCGAGCTTCCGGCACCGAGCAGGTGGTGAGGTCGAGGCCGCCGGCGGCGAGGTCCTGCATCGCGGGTGCGGCGCCGTTCGACGGCACCCAGGCGACCTGGTTGGCGGGCAGGCCCATTGCCTGCATCCAGCCGACCAGCGCGAGATGCCAGATGCCGCCCTGGCCGGTGCCGGAGGCCTTGAACTTGCCGGGAGGGGCCGCCTTGATGGCTTCCGCGAGTTCCTTCACCGTCTTGTAAGGCGAGGAGGAGGAGACCTGGATGCCCGGGGGATCTTCGTTCATCAGCGCCAGCGGGGTGTAGCTCTTCGGCGCCAGCTCGGTCAGCCCCTGCCAGTGCATCATCGAGATTTCGACCGTGAGCATGCCGATGGTGTAGCCATCGGGCTGCGCGGTCGCGATCGCGGTATGGCCGACGACGCCGGAGCCGCCGGTGCGATTGACCACGTTGAAGGGCTGGCCGAGATCCTTCTCCAACAGCGCTGCGACAATGCGTGCAGTCGCGTCGGTGCCGCCGCCCGCGCCCCAGGGCACGATCACGGTGACGGGCCGCGCCGGATAGGCTTGCGCAAGTGCCGGTGTGAGGCCGAATGCGGCCGACGCTGCAACCGCAGCGGAAGAGGCCGCAAAGCTGCGGCGCGTAATCTTGGACATGAATGCCTCCCAGCGGCGCCCATGATTTCGGGCGCTCTTGTCAATGGCGACATTCTAGTCGGCTTTGCAGCGCGGCTGCAAGGCAGCGCTACCAGCGCTCTGCGAGCAACCTGTCGCTCAACACGATCATTGCGGCTCGTCCGCGTCGCTCTTCGGCCGCGCGCCGCCGAAGATGCGGGTGCCTTCCGCGGTGAGATAGGGTTTCAGCGTTTCCCACGGCACGAAAGCGAGATATTCGCCCTCGGCGTAGGGGCCGACTGCGTAGGGCGGGTAGTGGAAAGTGAGGCCGGAACTCTTGCCCGCGTCGGTTGAAGGCGCGAGCGTCACGGCGCCGATCTTGAGCAGGCTCGGCTCCACGCTCTTGAACCATTCGTCGGTCGCGGTCTCGCTGGTATCGCGCTTCTTCTTCTCGATCTTCAACGATGCGATCACCGCCTTCACCATTGCCTTCATGGCCGGGCCGTTGTCGGCGGTCTCGGTGAAGAACGGGCGGATGGAGATGCGCTTGTTGTCAGTCTTGTCCCACAGGACCGTGTTCACGTCGGAGTTGGGATGGGCGCCGTGGGTATCCATGTAGTCGTTGCGGAGAATGCTGACATAGCGGTCGGCGACGACGGAGCGAACCGCATATTTGCGCTCAAAGTCCCAGCCGCCATCCCTGAAGAACTGCGGATCCTCTTTGCGCGAGGCGGTGGCTTCTGCCGCGTTCTTGTCGAGCCACTTCTTGCCTTCAGTCAGGCAGTCGGCCGCCAGCGCCGCATCGACCTTGACCTTGTCGTCGAGGAAGACGCGGGCCTCGATGCTCTTGGTCTTGATCACCGCGTCGGGCTTGGGGTCGGCAGCATGGGCAGTAGCCAACAACGCGCTGCAGGCTGCGACCACAGCTAGCGCGCGCATGAACGCCGGCGCGGAAAATATCACGCACTATCCTTTCGAAGAGCGATGGCGAGCTACGCTGCCGCCTCGCTATGCCCGAGCCGGGCGTTCAGCTTGCGGATCAGCTCTTCGGCCGCGTCCGCAATCACCGTGCCCGGCGGGAAGATCGCTTCGGCGCCGGCCGCGTAGAGCGCATCGTAATCCTGTGGCGGCACCACGCCGCCGACGATGATCATGATGTCGTCGCGGCCCTGCTTCTTCAGCGCGGCCTTCAGCTCCGGCACGGCGGTGAGATGGGCGGCCGCGAGCGAGGAGACGCCGAGGATGTGGACATCGTTCTCGACCGCCTGGCGCGCGGCTTCGTCGGCGGTTGCGAACAGCGGCCCGATGTCGACGTCGAAGCCGATATCGGCGAAGGCCGACGCGATCACTTTTTGGCCGCGGTCGTGACCGTCCTGGCCGATTTTTGCGACCAGGATGCGCGGACGGCGGCCTTCCGCCTCCTCGAAGGCGTCGATCAGCGCCTGAACCTTCTCGACCCGGTTACCCATGCTGGACGCCTCCCGCTTGTAGACGCCGGTGATGGATTTGATCTCGGCGCGGTGCCGGCCGAACACCTTCTCCATCGCGTCCGAGATCTCGCCGACGGTTGCCTTCGCGCGCGCGGCATCAATGGCGAGCGCCAACAGATTGCCGTTGCCTTCGCCGGCCGAGCGCGTCAGCGCGGCGAGCGCGGCCTCGACGTCCTTCTGGTTGCGTTCGGATTTCAGCCGCGTCAGCTTGTCGATCTGGAGCCGGCGGACATTGGTGTTGTCGACCTTGAGGATATCGATCGGAGCTTCGTCGGTCGGCTTGTATTTGTTGACGCCGATCACCGCCTGCTTGCCGGCATCGATGCGGGCCTGGGTCTTCGCCGAGGCTTCCTCGATGCGCAGCTTCGGCACGCCGGCCTCGATGGCCTTGGCCATGCCGCCGAGCTCCTCGACCTCCTGGATGTGGCTCCAGGCCTTGGCGGCGAGGTCGCGGGTGAGACGCTCGACATAATACGAGCCACCCCAGGGATCGATGATGCGGGTGGTGCCGCTCTCCTGCTGCAGGAAGAGCTGGGTGTTGCGGGCGATACGCGCAGAGAAATCGGTCGGCAGCGCCAGCGCCTCGTCGAGCGCGTTGGTGTGCAGCGACTGGGTATGGCCCTGCGTCGCCGCCATCGCTTCCACAGTCGTGCGCATCACGTTGTTGAAGACGTCCTGCGCGGTCAGCGACCAGCCGGAGGTCTGGCAATGCGTGCGCAGTGACAGCGAGCGCGGATCCTTCGGATTGAACGGCTTCAGCAGCTTCGCCCAGAGCAGCCGCGCGGCGCGCATCTTGGCCACTTCCATGAAGAAGTTCATCCCGGTCGCCCAGAAAAACGACAGCCGCGGCGCGAAGCGGTCGACATCGAGGCCCGCCGCAAGGCCGGCGCGAAGATACTCGACGCCGTCGGCCAAGGTATAGGCGAGCTCGAGGTCCTGCGTCGCCCCGGCCTCCTGCATGTGATAGCCGGAGATCGAGATCGAATTGTATTTCGGCATTTTTTGCGAGGTATACGCAAAAATGTCCGAGATGATCCGCATCGAGGGCGCAGGCGGATAGATGTAGGTGTTGCGCACCATGAACTCTTTCAGAATGTCGTTCTGAATGGTCCCTGAGAGCTTCTCCGGCGGCACGCCCTGTTCATCGGCAGCAGCGACATAGAGCGCGAGGATCGGCAGCACCGCGCCGTTCATGGTCATGGACACGCTCATCTGGTCGAGCGGAATCCCGGCAAACAGCGTGCGCATGTCGTAGATGGAATCGATGGCAACGCCGGCCATGCCGACGTCGCCGCCGACGCGCGGATGGTCGCTGTCATAGCCGCGATGGGTGGCGAGATCGAAGGCGACCGAGAGGCCCTTCTGTCCGGCCGCGAGATTACGGCGGTAGAACGCGTTGGAATCCTCCGCCGTGGAGAAGCCGGCATATTGCCTGACGGTCCAGGGCTGGTTGACGTACATGGTCGGGTAGGGGCCGCGCAGGTAAGGCGCGATGCCCGGATAGGTCTCGAGGAAGTCGAGCCCGGCCAGGTCGCCTTCACCATAGGCCGGCTTCACCAGAATGCCCTCGGGCGTCAGCCACGGCTCGGCGCTGCCGGATGGAGCGGCGGTGGCGATGCGCTCGAAGGCGACGTCGGCGAAATTGGGAATGCGGCTCATGGTTTCAACCATATCATAGGCGCTCAATCATGATCCGGATGCTGATGGCTGACGATGGTCGCCATCTTCTCCGGCCCGTAATTCTGCTGCGTGGTCTGGCTGGGCAAATTGGCGATCCCGACCACCCAACCGAGGCGGGACTCGGTGCCGAACTGCCGCGTCGGCACCACGTGGTCGGGGCGGTCGAACGCGCCGGTCATGATCTCGATCCGGTCGCCGTCGATGCGGCCAAAGCTCAGCGGCGTGCCGCAGGCGGCGCAGAAGCCGCGCTCGGCGATGGAGGAGGAGCGGAAGAACGACGGCTGCCCCTTGGTCCAGGCAAAGCCCGTCTTGTTGATGTCGGCAAAAGAGGCGAACGGCGCGCCGCTGGCCTTCTGGCACATCCGGCAGTGGCAGATCGAAACCCTGTTCGGCGCCGTCATGACTCCAAAGCGCACTGCCCCGCATTGGCAGCCGCCGGTGAGAACAGGTTTGCCTGCTTCGGTCATGGCTGCTCCATCCGTCGATACGTGTCTTGCAGCGTGGCAAGCGCGTCGCCCCCGGCGAAGACAAAACCGGTGACGCCGGCTGCACGCAGCGCCGCCTCGGCATCGGTCGGGCGGCCTGCCAGATAGATAAGTCGCGCCCCGGCGGTTTGCAGGGCCTGCGCCGCGGCTTCGGCGTGTTCCGCATAGACCTTGTCGCTGGAACAAAGACAGGCAAGCTGGGCGCCGGAAGCCGTGAACGCGGCTACGAGCGTGGCCGGATCGGCGAAGCCCTCGCTGTCGACGGCCTGGATGCCGCCGGTCTCGAACAAGCTCTTGGCAAAGCTCGCGCGCGCCGTGAAATCGGCAGGTGTGCCGAGATTGGCCAAGAACACTTTCGGCCGGGCGCCCTGTGCCTTCAACGCCGCATCGGATTTGTCGCGCAGCGCCTCGAACGGTTCCGCAAGCCGGATCGGCGGCAGCGCGTCGAACTTGTATTTTTGCTCGCCATAAGGCGCCAGCGCGATCGGCGTCGCCTTCAGCACCGTCGTCTCATTCTCGTGCAGGTTCGGAAACTCACTGGCGCCGGTCAGCACGTCGCGGCGTTTTGCGATGTTAGCGTCGCGGGCTTTTCGCGCGGCCGCGACCTTGCTCTGGAACAGGCCCTGCTGAAGCGCAGCGAAGGCGCCGCCGGCTTTCTCGCTCTCCTGGAATAGCGCCCAAGCCGCGTCGCAGAGCTGTCCCGTCAATGTCTCGATGCCGCCTGCGCCTGCCGCGGGATCGCTGACCTTGGCGAGGTTGCTCTCTTCCAGCAGCACGGCTTGCGTATTGCGCGCCACGCGCCGCGCGAACGGATCGGGCAGGCCGAGCGCCAGCGTATGCGGCAGCACGGTGATCGCGTTCGCGCCGGCGAGTCCGGCCGCAAACGTCGCCATGGTCGCGCGCAGCATGTTCACATAGGGATCGCGCTGCGTCAGCATGCGCCAGGCGGTATCGGCGGCGATGAACAGCGGTCTTGGCGTGAGCCCGCACGCCGTCTCGATACGCGCCCATAGCAGCCGCAAGGCGCGGAATTTTGCCATGGTGAGGAACTGATCTGCATCCGCGGCAAGCCGCGCATAGACCATGCCCCGCGCCTGCTCCAGCGGAACGCCCGCGGCCTCGATCGCGCGCAAATAGGCGATGCCGCAGGCGAGCACAAAGGCGAGCTCCTGCACCTCCGAGCCACCGGCATCGTGGATCACGCGTCCGTCGGCTGATGCGAACGGTCCCTTGAAGCCGAGCGCGGCGAGGCCCTTGATGCCGCCGGTGACGGCCGGAACGATCTCATCCCAGGTATAGGGGCTGTGGCCCCACACCGCGCCGGCCGCGAGCGGGTCGAGCCCGAAGCGAATGTCGCAGGCCGCGGGATCGATGCCGTTGCTCTTCACATATTCCGCGACGTGGATCGCCGCCATCCGCGATTGCGGACCGATCTCGAGCTCCAGCCCGATGCCGGCATCGAGATGGATATCCTTCAAGATCTTTGCGACTGCGTCCGCGGTCGGTTCCAGCCCGAAACCGTGAGCGGCATTGCCGCCGGCGAACACCAGCGCCAGACCCGTCGCGCCATTTTCGAGATCGGTCAGTGCCTGCGCATTCGCCGCACTTGCATCGGGATGGTCGATCCGCTGCATGATCTGCCAGGGCGCCGCCGCCGGCCGACCCACCACGGGCGCAACGCCTTTGGCGCGCGGATAGAGCGGATCGATCTTGATTCCGTCATAGGTCTTGGCGACCAGCTTCTCGAATGGCGCGCCCTTCAGCACGCCATCGACCAGCTTGCGCCAGTCGTCGACGGTCGCCTTGGGAAAATCCGCCGCCAGCGGCAGGTCGTCAGTCGCGGAGGTCATGCGGCGAGGGGCTCCCGAAAAATCTTGTTGTTCGCAGGCGAAATTGCCACGGCCGGCCGTCCCTGCAAACGGTTGTTTTTGGTTAACCGGTATCCGGAAGCCGCTCAATGCCTTGTGTCGAGACGCTGGCGAGACCGTCACGGACATGAATGCCTGCGATCACGCGGTCGGGCGCGATCTCGGCCAGCGGCACCAGCACAAAGGCGCGCTCGAACAGGCGCGGATGCGGCAGGGTCAGGTCGGGCTTCTGCATCGACACATCGTCATAGGCGATCATGTCGAGATCGAGCGTGCGCGGGCCCCAGCGCCGCTCTTTATCGCGGGTGCGGCCGAATTTCTGCTCGATCTTCTGCATCACGAACAGCAGCGCATGCGGATCGAGATCGGTCTCGATCTCGACGCAGGCGTTGATGAAAGGAGCCTGGTCCTCGTCGCCCCAGGGCGGTGTCGCATAGTCCGACGAGCGCGCGATCAACGCGGCCTGCGCCATGCCGCAGATATGGGCGATCGCCTTCTGGAACGTCGTGCGGACATCGCCGACATTGCCGCCGAGCGCAATCAGGACGCTTGCCATGTCAGGGGTGCCGCGAGCGCGTCAGCATGATGCCGACGTCGTCGAAGATCGCGGCGATCGGCGCATGAGGCTTGTGCACGGTGATCTTGACCGCACGGATGCGCGGAAAGTGCGACAGGATGGCATCGGCCACCGCGCCGGCCGCGCGCTCCAGCAGCTTGTAATTGGTGTTCTTGAAGGCTGCGGTGGTGGTCGCCACGACGTCGGCATAGGACACGGTGTCGGCGAGCCGGTCGCTGCGGGAAGGTTCCGACAGGTCGGTATAGAGCTCGAGGTCGATGACAAAACGTTGGCCGACCTCGGTCTCGTGCTCCATCACGCCGTGGCGGGCATGGATCGACAGGCCGCTCACGAAGATCGTATCGGTCATGGCTTGCTCTCGATTGCGTGCGCCACTCGCAGGGCCTGCAAGGTTTCGGCGACGTCATGGGTCCTGATGATTTTCGCGCCGCGCTGTGCGGCGATCAGATGCGCGGCGATCGAGCCGGCGAGCCGCTCTGTCGGCTCCGACGGCGACACCGAAGCGATGAAGCGTTTTCGCGAGGCACCAACGAGGATCGGCAGGCCAAACATGTCGAATTCACGCAGCCGCGCCAGCGCAATCATGCTCTGCTCGGCCGTCTTGCCGAAGCCGATGCCGGGATCGAGCACGATCTTGTCGCGGGCGATGCCCGCTTGTGCCGCGATATCCAGCGAGCGCTGAAAGAACGCCTTCATGTCCGCAACGATGTCGATGGCAGGATCGACGCTGTCGCGGTTGTGCATGACGATGACGGGGACGCTCCTCGCGGCCACTATCGGCGCCATGCCGGCATCGCGCTGCAGGCCCCAGACGTCGTTGGCAATCGCCGCGCCCTGATCGAGCGCGAAGGCCACCACTTCCGCCTTCATGCTGTCGATCGAGACCGGCACACCGAGCGCCACGATGTCCGATAGCACCGGCCTCAGCCGCGCCAGTTCGTCTTCCGCGGTGACCGGCCGCGCGCCCTTGTAGGGCCGGGTGGACTCGGCACCGATATCGATGATGTCAACTCCGGCCTCGATCATCGCCCTTGCCCGCGCGAGCGCCTGCGCGGGCGCGATGAATTCGCCGCCGTCGGAGAATGAATCCGGGGTGACGTTGAGCACGCCCATCACCGCCGGGATCGGCCGCTCCAGCAGCGTCCGCAGCACGTCAAGCCCGACTGAACCGGCCGCCGGGACGGATGGGGAAGGCGAGGCATTCATGCGGCCCGCTTTAGCGGTCGGGGAGGGGGGATTCAAGGCGGGATTGGGGGCGATCCAGTCGCCCAATGCGCTCCGGGGCCGGTGAGGGCGCGATGCTCTTGCCCACACTCCGTCATTGCGAGCGTAGCGAAGCAATCCAGGCTGCCGCTGCGGAGAGACTCTGGATTGCTTCGCTGCGCTCGCAATGACGACCGGGAAGGAGCGGTGCTCTATCTGCCCAGCCTTCTCCCTGGATCAATACGAAATCTTCGGCGGCAGCTTTTTCGCCTTGGCGATGATGTCGCCGACCGACTTTTCCGAGGGCAGGATGCGGAGGAGCTTTTTCTTCTCGTTGGCGTCCCGCATGCTCTGGGCGAGCCTTGCCGGATTTCGGTAGGCGAGCTCGCGCACGGTGGTGACGCCGGCGGCGCGGACCAGGCCGACCTTGGCCCGGCCCATGCCGGGGATGCGCATGTAGTCGGAGACGTTGGCCCATTCCAGCAGCAACTGCTCGCTGATGCCGGTCTTGGCGGAGAGCGCCTTGCGGCCCTTCACGGTCGATGCCGCCTCGAGCAGCGCGTCGGTGGTGCGGATACCGTGCGCCTTCAACTTGTTGGCGGCAAAGGCCGACAGGCCCTCAATCTCGGAGATCGGATATGTCATGATACTCGATGTGAAATGCGCAGGCGTCAGGCGAACTGGCTGAGGCCCGGGGTCCCCGCGATGATCTTGCCCATCTGATCCGCTCCGATTTTGTCTCGGCCGAAGCGAAAAAGTTCACGGGCGATGTTCTGAATCTCGGACATGCCAAGTCCCAGGCCCATCAGGCGCGTGCCCACCGCCATCAGGCCGCCGCCCATCAGCCGCGACAGTCCTCCGCCGCTGCGGGACGCCTCGATTGCCGCTTCTGCACCTGGAATCTGGTCGATCAGGACCTGGACGCTGTCGGAAGGACCCTCGTTGCGGAGGAAGCCCAGGATAATGCCGACGGTCTTTTCGGCGACAGCACTATCTATGCTGGCGTTTGTCGCCAGCCGCCCGATCAGCTCGTCCATATGGCCGCCCCTCAGCCGGTTCACATGCCGGAGTATTGCTTTCGAAAATGATCTTGAGCCGGTGCGATGTGAAATACAAGCGATGAACGCCGTCAACGTTCCGATTCATTCTCGAACGCGCGAGAAGTGTTGCAGCGATGCAAGGGCGGAGATGAAATCGGCAGAAAAATGCCGCGATGCGAATGCGTCGTTCCTACTTTCGGCGGATGTCACTCGCATGTTTCCGACGATGTCGCATGCCCGGAGCGCTTTGAATGGTTTCAATCAGCGCGCGATATGCGTTAAACTACGGAACTGGTGCATTCGAGTTTCGATATGCGAAACAGGGCAGAGAGATCAGGGAATAATGACCGCACAGGACAGCAAGCTCGGTGATACCGACGACAAGATCTTCGTCGGTAAAGGAAGCGAGCAGGCATGGCTGACGCTGGCGTTCGCCAATCGCCACGGCCTCGTCACGGGTGCAACCGGAACCGGCAAGACGGTCTCGCTGCAAGTGATGGCAGAAGGATTTGCGCGCGCCGGTGTTCCAGTGTTCGCGGCCGACATCAAGGGCGACCTCTCAGGCATCTCCGAGGTCGGCGAAGCCAAAGATTTCATCGTCAAGCGCGCTACCGAGATGGGACTGACGTTCCAGCCCGACCAGTTCTCGACGGTGTTCTGGGACGTGTTCGGCGAGCAGGGCCACCCGGTGCGGGCGACCGTCACGGAAATGGGCCCGCTGCTGCTCGCACGTATGCTCGACCTGAACGACGTGCAGGAAGGCGTGCTCAATGTCGCCTTCCGCGTCGCCGACGACAACGGGCTGACGCTGATCGACATGAAGGATCTGCGCGCGCTGCTCGATGCCATCGTGCCCGACGCCGGCAAGAAGGGGGCGGATGCCGAGGAGAGTCCGCTTGCCGAGATCAAGAAGGCGGCGCAGGGTTTTGGCAACGTCACCAAGGCCACGGTCGGCACCATCCAGCGCCAGCTTCTGGTGCTGGAGAACCAGGGCGCCACCAAATTCTTCGGCGAGCCGGCGCTGACGCTGAAAGACTTCATGAAGACCGACCGCGACGGCCGCGGCATGGTCAACATCCTCGTCGCCGACAAGCTGCTGCAGAGCCCACGGCTTTACGCGACATTCCTGCTGTGGATGCTGTCGGAGCTGTTCGAGGAGCTGCCCGAGGCCGGTGACCTGCCCAAGCCGAAGCTGGTCTTCTTCTTCGACGAGGCGCATCTGCTGTTCAACGACGCGCCCAAGGCGCTGATGGACAAGATCGAGCAGGTGGTGCGCCTGATCCGCTCCAAAGGCGTCGGCGTTTATTTCGTCACGCAAAACCCGGTCGACGTGCCGGACCGCGTGCTCGGACAATTGGGCAACCGGGTGCAGCACGCGCTCCGCGCCTTCACTCCACGCGACCAGAAGGCGGTCGCCGCCGCGGCCCAGACCTTCCGGCCCAACCCGAAGCTCGACACTGCCAAGGTGATCATGGAGCTCGGCAAGGGCGAGGCGCTGGTCTCGTTTCTCGAAGGCAACGGCACGCCGGCGATGGTCGAGCGGGTGATGATCCGGCCGCCATCGGCCCGGATCGGACCGATCACGCCGGAAGAGCGCAAGGCGATCATGGATGCAAGCCCGGTGAAGGGCAAATACGACACCGCCGTCGATGCAGAGTCCGCCTACGAGATGATTCAGAAGCGCATTGCCGGCACGGCTGCGACTGCCGATCCCGGCGCGGCTGGCGGAAATGGAAGCGGCGGTATCCTCGGCCAGATCGGCTCGATCGTCGGCACAATCTTCGGTACCAACGTCAAGCGCGGCCGCCTGTCGACGGGCCAGGTCATCGCGCGCGACATGACCCGATCGGTTACCAATCAGGTGATCGGGGGGATGGCCGCCAATATCGGCAAGTCGGTCGCCGGCCAGCTTGGTGGCTCGATCGGCCGCACGCTGGTCCGCGGCGCGCTCGGCGGCTTGCTGCGCAGGTAGGCAGAAAGCCTCGTTTGAGGCAATTCGTCCGCAGACCCGCCGCTTGTGCGCGGCGGGTACAAATTCGGGTGATCAGGACTCTCCAAGCGTCCGTTGGTCTGCTAGGTGCTATGGCCCCTGACTGGACCACATCGTGACCTCACCTGAATCTTTCGTCCGACCCGGCGCATTCCGAAACCTGTCGTTGCGTGCGCCGCTCGACCTGCTCTTCCTGCTCTGCTGCTTCATCCTAGCTGCCGATGTCCTCGGTCCCGAGATCTTTGGGCACGGCAAGACCAAGGACTACGGCCTGTGGTACTGGGCCGGGCAGCAGGTCTTAAAGGGTGGGCCGCTCTATCCCGGCGACATCCGTGCGTACTTCGAGTTCATCTATCCACCGCTGCCGGCGATCCTGCTGGCGATCCCGAGCTGGTTCGGCAAGATCGCGCTCTACAGCGTGCTGTCGATCCTGAATATTGCGGCGTGGTGGTACACCGGGATGCTCTCCAACGCCATGACCGGTTCGGGCCGCACGCCTGGCCCCTGGCTGGAGGCGCTGCCGGCTCTCGTCACCGTGACCTTCGTGTTCGACATGTTCGATCTTGGCCAGCCGAACCTCGTGCTGCTGGCGATGATGCTCTACGGCTTCTGGAGCTTGCAGCATCAGCGCTCCTGGCTCGCTGGCTTCATGTTCGCGCTCGCCACCGCCATCAAGGTGTTTCCCATTGCGGTGCTGCCCTATCTGGTCTGGCGGCGGAAGTGGGCAGCCGCCGTCGCTACGGTCGCCTTCACCAGCATACTTCTCTATATCGTGCCGGCCCCCATTCGCGGCTTCGAGCGCAACGCCGCCGAGCTCAAGACGTGGTATCAGGGCATGGTCGGGTCGAGCTCGGAACAAGGATTTGGCCAGCGCGACGAGCAGAACTGGTCGTGGGTGAACCAGTCGCTCATTGCCGTCACGCATCGGCTGGTCCGGCCAATCAATTACAATCAGGAGGATCCCAACAAGCCGCCGCGCACGATGAATGTCATCGACGTCGATTACAGGACGGCGAACTGGATCGTGCTGGCGCTGTCGGCGTTGCTCGGATTGGGCTTCGTCGCGGTCATGCCACGGCAAGCGCGGCGTACGGCGCGCTCGGACGCCGAGGAGCTCGCCATCCTGTTCTGCCTAATGACGGTGGCATCGCCCCTGGCGCGGCAATACTACTTCATGTGGCTGTTCTTCCCGATGACGGTGCTGATGCATCGTGCCGCCTTCGACGAGCGGGCGAACGTGCGCCTGGGAACCTGGCTTTCCCTTGGCGCCGCCGGCATCCTCATGCTGCTGGCGCTGCCGTGGTTTCCCAATGTCTTCCAGGCCTGGGGCAATAACCTCGTCGCCACAGCGGTCCTCGCAGCTAGTCTCGCATGGCACATCCGGCATCCGCCGGTTGCGGCTGGCCCCAACGCCGCGGCAGCGCTAAAAGCCGATAGTTCTTGAGAAGACAGCTTGAGCCCCGACGTCTTGGGATTCGAACGCAGGGAATACGACAATGGCAAATGCGCAGCTTCAATCCGTGCTCGACCACATCGACAAGGAGTTTGACAACAGCCTGGAGCGTCTGTTCTCGCTGTTGCGGATCAAGTCGATCTCCGCCGATCCGGCCTTCGCGCCCGATTGCAAGGCGGCGGCCGAGCATCTTGCCAGAGACATCGCGAGCCTCGGCGTTGCGACTGAAGTGAGGCCGACCGCCGGCCATCCCGCGGTCGTCGGCAAGAGCGTCGCGGGCGGCCGGCCGCATGTGCTGTTCTACGGCCACTATGATGTGCAGCCGGTCGATCCGATCGAGCTCTGGCACCGTCCGCCATTTGAGCCTGATGTGACCGACCATGCCGACGGCCGCAAGATCATCGTGGCGCGCGGCGCCGAGGACGACAAGGGCCAGGTCATGACTTTCGTCGAGGCCTGCCGCGCCTGGAAGAAGGTGACGGGGTCGCTGCCGATCGACGTCACTTTCCTGATCGAAGGCGAGGAAGAAGTCGGCTCGAAGAACTTCGTGCCCTTCATCGAAGCCAACAAGGACGAGTTTAGGGCGGACTACGTGCTGGTCTGCGACACCGGCATGTGGGACCGCAACACGCCGGCGATCACGACCTCGCTGCGCGGTCTGCTCTATGAGGAGCTCAAGATCACCGCCGCCAATCGCGACCTGCATTCCGGCGTGTTCGGCGGCAGCGCGATGAATCCGATCCGGGTGCTGACCAAAATTCTCGGCGGGCTGTTCGACGATGACAACCGTATCACCATTCCGGGCTTCTATGACGGGGTGAAGGACACCCCGCCGGACATTCTCGCGCAGTGGAAGAAGCTCGATTTCACACCGGACACGTTCCTCAAGCCGGTCGGACTATCGATACCGGCCGGCGAGAAGGGCAGGCTCCTGGTCGAGCAGGCTTCCACGCGTCCGACCTGCGACGTCAACGGCATCTGGGGCGGTTATATCGGTGAGGGCTCGAAGACGGTGATCCCGTCGCACGCCTCGGCCAAGGTCTCGTTCCGGCTGGTCGAAGGGCAGGATCCGCAAAAGATCCGCAAGGCTTTCCGTGAGTACGTGACGGCGCGCATTCCGGGAGACTGCAAGGTCGAGTTCGGCGACCACTCTGCCGGGCCTGCAATTGCGCTCGACTGGAACATGAAGCCGCTCGCCGCGGCCAAGACCGCGCTGACCGAGGAATGGGGCAAGGAGACCGTGCTGATGGGATCGGGCGCCTCGATCCCGATCGTCGCGGACTTCAAGCGCACGCTGGGGCTGGATTCGCTGCTCGTTGGTTTCGGCCTCGACGACGACAATATCCACTCGCCGAACGAGAAGTACGACCTCCGCAGCTTCCAGAAAGGCATCCGTTCCTGGGCGCGCATCCTCGCGGCGCTGGCGGAGGTGAAGTAGCGGGCGCTCTTTCCTCGTCATTGCGAGCGTAGCGAAGCAATCCAGAAATCTCTCCGCGGAGACAGCCTGGATTGCTTCGTCGCTTCGCTCCTCGCAATGACGGGCTAAATAAAAACGCCGCCCGGAATTGGGCGGCGTTTCATTCCGAAAATGTGTAGAGGGTGTTGAGACCTACCCTACACCAAATCCCGAAAATCTCAAGACCGGTAGCCCGGAAGCTCGCGGTCCAGCTTGCGCAGCAGCGGCGGCCACACGAGGTTGGTGGCGCGCAATTCGGCCCGATCGCGGTTGGCGAGCAGCTCGGTGTTCTTGTCGATCGCGACATCGTCGACCGGATAGACCGGCGTGCCCAGCGCGCGGGTACGTACCTGCATCGAGCAGGCTCGCTCGAGGTGATACATGCGCTCGAAGGCCGAGGCGACCGAACGGCCGACCGTCATCGTGCCGTGGTTGCGCAGCAGCATGTGGTTGTGGTCGCCGAGGTCCTTCTGCAGCCGCGGCCGCTCGTCGTGGTCGAGCGCGATGCCTTCGTAGTCATGATAGGCGAGGTCGTGGGTGACGAGCTGGGCGGTCTGGTTCAGCGGCAGCAGGCCTTCGGCGCTGCTCGAGACCGCGGTGCCGTCGAGGGTGTGGAGATGCAGCACGCAGATGGCGTCCTCGCGCACCTCGTGGATCGCCGAGTGGATGGTGAAGCCGGCGGGGTTGATGCTGTACTCGCTCTCGGAGAGCTGGTTGCCGTGCAGATCGACCTTGACCAGGCTCGACGCCGTGATCTCGTCGAACATCAGCCCGTAGGGGTTGATGAGGAAATGATGGTCGGGGCCGGGCACGCGGGCGGAGATATGGGTGTCGACCAAATCGTCCCAGCCGTAGAGCGAGACGAGACGATAGCATGCGGCGAGATTGACCCGTTGCTGCCACTCGGCCTCCGTCATATTCGACGGCACTTCCTTCAGGCGCGCTTCCGCTGGCGACATGGTTGATCTCTCCGAACATCGTTGTTGCGGGGAGGGAGGGTAGTCCTGCCGCGAGCTGCCAGCAAGGCACACAAAGCGCGGCAGTCCAGCGTAGCCCGCATGAGCGAAGCGACATGCGGGGCTGCCTGATAGGCCCCGGATGTCGCTGCGCTCATCGGGGCTTACGGTCCGGAGGAGTTTATTACGGTGCCGGGATCGAGAGCAGGCTGGAAATGCTGCTGCCGCGGATGTCGTAGACGCGGGCGAACACCACGTCGTCGCGCTTGATCTCGACCAGCACGGGCGCGGTGAGGCCCTTGCAGTAGAACTCGCCGAGCGTCATGGCGAAATCGGCGGCATTGGAATCCCAGCCGATGGTGAAATCGGGACCGAGCGCGACCTGGGCGGGGCGTTGCGGACCGCACACGGCGACTTTCCATTTGCGGTTACGCGGCGGCACTTCCTGGCGTTCGATCAGTTGCTCGCGCAATTCGTCGGAGGCCTGCTTCAGCGCCAGACCCCAATAATCCAGCATGAAGCGGTCGTCGGCACCGCGCACGGTACCGGCGATGTGGTTGAAGTGGGTGTATTGATAGGGATGCAGCCGGATCATCTCGGCGAGCGAGAGCGCAAGGCCAAAGCAGAAGGTGGCGAGCACGACCGGCTGCCAGGTGCGGTGATTGGCGCGCAGGCGCTCCATCGCCCAGCCAAAGGCAACGCCGCCGAGCACCGCCATCGGCGGGATCACGAAGACGAAATGGCGGATGCCGTTGTACAGCGCGGGCCGCTTCACCATCGCGATCGCCAGCGGCAGCGTCGCGGCGAGCGTGAGCATCAGCAGGATGGTCTTGCGGCGGGCGGGAACCTCGCGACGCGGCAGCAGTGCCAAGGTGCCGATCACGGCGCCGAACATCAGCACCAGCATCACCTCGGGCAACTGAAGCGCGAACAGCGTCGGCAGATAGGACCAGGGCATGTCCGGCACGGATACGATCGCGCCGTCGAACATCTCCTTCCAGGGTTTCTCGAAGAAGTGCGAGAAGTAGGTCAGCGCCTCGAAGGGATTGCCGGGCTCCATGATCGACCACGGCCAGATCAGCCCCATCACGAGGTAGCCGAGCACGAGACCGGGCAGCAGCACGTAGACGACATAAGCGAAGCGTCGGACCGACTCGCGCAGGCCCTCGCTGCGCAGTTCCTCCAGGAACAGCGGCATGAAGCCGATCACGGCGTAGACCAGCGCGAGACCACCGAGGATGCGGGTGCCGAGCGAAAGGCCGGCACCAAGGCCGACGATCAGAATCGTGCGCGGCGAAGGCTGCGGATATTCCTCGGCGAGGCGGACGAGACCCAGCATCAGGATGATCATGGCCACCGCGAAGGGCGCATCCTTCGGGTTCATGAACATGTGGCCGTAGAAGATCGGGCAGAGCGCGAGCAGCAAGAGTGAGGCAAGTCCCGCAAGGGGGCCGCCGACACGGCGGCCGAGCCGCCACGTCACCGCAAGTCCGATCACGCCGACGACGGCGCCGACCAGACGGCGCGTCTCGAACAGCTCGAGCGGAATCACCTTGTGCAGGAGAGCCGCGACCATGTCGAAGCCGCCGCCATACATGTAAAGGTTGGCGAAGGAGAGTGCCGCGGTGTCCTTGAAACCGGAACCGAACATGCGCAGCAGCAGGTCAGCATATTCGGCGTGGGTGTAGTCGTCCCAGCCGAGTCCGTAGTCCCGGAAGGTCAAGCCTGCAATGACGGCGACCGCAGCCAGCACCAGCATGGCGAGATCGTCGCAAGTCCGTTCAACCGAGCGCCGCAGAGGCGTGTCGATCGCCGAAGTCGTGATGGATGTCATGGCTATTGGTGACCCGGAATCCCCTCTTGGCCCTGCTGGCGCGCGCGGGCCTGCTCCCCGGAATCCCTATAGCGCAGTTCCATTACCAAGTAATTGGGCATTATGGCTAAATTCCTGATGCAACGCAGCAAATCCGACCACATCGAGAGCAGCTTAGAAGTAGCGAGCCGTAGCTGAAGGGAATGTGAATAAGTCCCTGATTTTCTTTCCTTTAGGAACGCAGGCTATAATTCGACGTTGGCGTGGAACACCGGATGACGGTATCGTGGCGTGACGAGGGTCGCGTGTGGCTGCGCGGCCGGGGGTGAGTTCGATGGCGTTGGCATTGTTGATCGCGGGGATTTTCGCCGTTTTGGCGGGCCTCCTTGCGATCCTGTTCGGCTTCACCGTCAGGGAATTCAGTCTCGGCAGTACCCTCATAATCTCCGGCACCATCGGCGTCTGCTCCGGAATGTTACTGGCCGGCCTCTATGTCGTGGTCGCGGAATTGAAGGGCATGGCCCGCCGGATCGCTGGGTCCATCGCGCCATCCGACGTTCGGGTCAGGCCCGTCCTTCCGGGTCTCGGCTTGCCTGGAACGCCTGCCACCGCCCCTGAGCCGACGGGCGCAGAGAAGATGGAGCCGGCGCCGCCATTGCCGGCCGCAGGCCCGCCGCCCTGGCAGAACGAAGCAGCCGCGCGCGAGCGTCCGCGCGCCGAGCCGCCGCCGGAGCTTCCGAGCCCGCCTGAGGTTCCGGAACCGCCACGCCGGCGCAACCTGATGTTCGCCTCGACTTCCCGTAAGGAGCGTGAGCGCGCGGAGGCCAAGACCGGCGAGGGCGTGCCGCCGCTGCCGCATGCCGAGCCGTCGGCGGAGCCTGCCGCCCCGGAGGCGCCGCCTGCGAGCTTTGACGACGCCTGGCCGAAGCCGGACCGCATGAGGCCTGCAGAGCCGCCGGCCGCCTCGCGGCGCCCGCCACCGCGCTCGCCGTCCACCTTCGCGGAGGCTGCTCCGCCGCCCGCACCGGAGCCTGCGGCCGCGGCCGAGCAGGCGCCCGTGACCGTGCTCAAATCCGGCATCGTCGACGGCATGGCCTATTCGCTCTATTCCGACGGCTCGATCGAAGCCCAGATGCCGGAGGGGATGATGCGCTTTGCCTCGATCGACGAGCTGCGCTCCCACCTCGACCAACGCGGGGCTTGAGAGCTGGCGCAGGCAAATCTGGCGCAGCCAAGTAAAGCGCTGGCGTTCTTGTCGCTTCGTCAGTAAATCAGCCCATACTCCTCAGTCGTCCCGTTTCAACCGAACGTATTGTTGACACGGAATACTTTGACGTCGTCAATCCCGTGCGAGGCAAGGTGGAGAAAGGTCGGGCCGATGTCGGATGCTGGGGCTAAGAATTTCATTGAGCTGACGGCGGGCATCGTGTCGGCCTATCTCAGCAACAATCCAACGCCTGCGGCTGAGATTCCGAACCTGATCAGCCAGGTCCATGGCGCGCTGGTGCGCGTTTCGTCGGGCCGTACCGAGACGGTGCCGCTCGAGCCCGCGAAGCCGGCGGTCTCGCTGAAGAAGTCGATCGCGCCCGATTATCTGGTCTGCCTTGAAGACGGCAAGCGCTTCAAGTCGCTGAAGCGCCATCTGCGCACCCAGTACAACATGACGCCCGAGCAATATCGCGAGAAGTGGGGCCTGCCGGCCGACTATCCCATGGTCGCGCCGAACTATGCGGTGGCCCGCTCGCAGCTTGCGAAGCAGATGGGACTGGGACAGCAGCAGCGGAAGCGGAAGTAGAATTTCTACGACGCTTCCGCGAGCGCCTCTTTCGCGTCGGTCTTGATGCGCTCGACCATCGAGCGCAGACCGTTGGAACGCTGCGGCGTCAGATGATCGCGAAAGCCGAACTCGTCGAATACGGCAATGGCGTCGGTCGCAAGAATCTCCTGCGGCGTGCGGCCGGAGTAAAGCGACAGCACGATCGCGACCAGCCCGCGCACGATGTGGGCGTCACTGTCGCCGCGATATGTCAGGACCGGCGCGCCGCCATCGCGATGATCGATCAGCTTCTGAAGCCAGACCTGGCTGACACAGCCATTCACCTTGTTCTCGGCCGAATGCTCCGCCTCGGACATCGGTTCCAGGGTGCGGCCGAGCTCGATGACGTACCGATAACGGTCGTCCCACTCGTCCAGAATCTCGAAATTATCCCTGATTTCGTCGATCGTCGTCATGCTGGCCCAAAGTTCCCGTTCAGGCCAATATAGGGACGCAAAGCGCCGAAATCGATAGGGTTTGGGCGCTAATTCGCTGTCGCGGGCGCCGGGCCGCGCCATTCCAGCGCGAGGTCGTCCTGGGACAGCGTGTCGCGCGGCGCCTCGCTGGTTGCGGTATCGCCTTCGCCGGCCAGCGCGATCGAGCCGGTGTGGTCGGGCGCCTTCTTGTCGGGCTTCTCGAGCTGCTCTTTCTTGTCGTTGATGATCTGGTAGATCTTCTTCGCGCCGTCCTGCGCGCGCTGGCCGATGATGGTCGCGGCCTGTCCGCCGACCTCGCAGGCCGCGGGCTGGCGCTTGCAGAACTGGGTCATGTCGGAGACGGCCGCGGTCGCAGCCTGCACCGCATCGGCAGCGCCGATCTGCGGCAGCTTGTCCGATTCGGGCGTCTTGTCCCGCGGCAGGAGCACCAGCACCAGCCCGAGCCAGAATGTGATGCGAAGCAGAAAGCGCATCTTGCGACCTGTATGTTAGAGCCCGCCGCGGCGATCTCCGCGGATGTCGGACCTAGCAACTCTCGATAAATCGCAAGTGATTGCCTTCCGCTTAATTCGCGGAAAAATGACTCAAGAATCTCTGCAATCGACGGTGTCGTAAATTTTCGATTGACGTCCGTGCCGTGAGCTCTGCCGCCACGCCCGTCCATCATTTCGAAACCATGCGGATCACGGTGAAACCCTGTGTTCACCATCCTCGCCGATGACGTCGCCAAATCGTCTAAAATGCCCTGCGATGACGCGGTGTCCGGCGGCGCCCCGCGCTGCCTTAGTGTTCGTTTAAGGTCGCTCTGACACGGTGGCTCAACGATAAGGAGGCGTTCCGGCGCGTCTTCCCGACGAATGAGCCGAAGCGCGAGACCCGTGACAGTTTTGAGTATCATCCGCGATTGTCTCGATGCGCTGCTGCATCCCTCCGCGCGTTACGACGCGCTGACGCGAGCGCGCCATCGTGCCTTCATGGCCCCGCGGCTGCTCGGCAGCCTGGCCGCCTTCGCCGCATTTCCGGTCTATCTCGCCATGCGCGGCGCGCCGAGCGCGATCGAGGTCGCTGCCTTCGCCTGGCTGATCGCGCCGATCCTGTTGTCCTGGTTCCTGTCGCGCACCGGCCGTTACGAAGGCGCGCATGTGCTGTCGTCGCTGGCGCTGTCGGGCCTGATCATGGCGGTTGCGGTGACGACCGGCGGCATCGAATCATTCGCCGCGATCTGGCTGGTCGTGGTTCCCCTCGAAGCTGCGCTGTCGGCTTCGCGCCGCGTCGCGGCCTTTGCCTCGCTGCTGGCGCTGTCGTGCGCCGGCATCCTGATCCTCGTCAGCCAGCTCGGCTGGCTGTCGATTGGCGACACCAGCGCTACGGAACGCGGCGTGCTGATGGCGTTCGGCGTCGCCTCGGCGACGCTCTATGCCGCGGGTCTGGCCTTCGGTGCGGAATCGCTTGCGCGCACCAGCGTTGCGCTGCTGTCGCGTGAGGAAGAGCGTTACCGCCTCCTGGCGCGAAACATGAGCGATGTCATCTCGCGGCATCAGCGCAACGGCGCGGTGCAGTTCATTTCGCCGGCGGTGGAAGCGATGCTCGGCGTGCCCGTCGCGCAACTGCTCGGCCACGGCCTGTTCGATCGGGTCCATGTCGCCGATCGCCCGGCGTATCTGACGGCGCTGTCCGATGCCGCGCGCGGCGACGTGCGCAGCGTCGAGTTCCGGTTGCGCCGGGAACGTGCCGGCTCGGAACGTGGCCAGGTTGATTTCATCTGGGTCGAGATGCGCTGCCGCCCGCTCGATCAGGATAGGGGCCGTGATGCCACGCGCGAGGCCGATGTCGTCGCCGTGATGCGCGATGTCACCGACCGCAAGCTCTCCGAACAGGCGTTCGATCAGGCACGCAGCGCTGCAGAGGCAGCGGACGCCGCCAAGACGCGCTTCCTCGCCACCATGAGCCATGAGCTGCGCACGCCGCTGAACGCCATCATCGGCTTCTCCGAGATGATCACTCAGGAGCAGACCCTGATGCTGGGTGCGGCCCAGCGCAGGGAATACGCCCAGCTCATCAACGATTCCGGCCAGCATCTGCTCTCGGTCGTCAACGGCATCCTGGACATGTCCAAGATGGAATCGGGCAATTTCGAGATGGCGTCGGAACCGTTCGCGCCGCGTGCATCATTGATGCATTGCTGCAATCTGCTGGCGCTGAAGGCGCGGGAGAACGGTGTCGATCTCGTCACCGATGCGCCGCAGGACCTGCCTGTCATGACCGGCGATCCACGCGCCTTCAAGCAGATCGTGCTCAATCTCGTCGCCAACGCCGTCAAGTTCACCGAGCGCGGCGGTCAGGTCACCGTCACAGCCGCGGTCTCGGGTTCGCAGCTTGCGCTGCGCGTCAGCGACACCGGCATAGGCATCGCGCCTGACGATCTCAAGCGCATCGGCGCGCCGTTCTTCCAGGCCGGCAAGACCTATCAGCGCCGTCACGAAGGCACCGGCCTCGGACTTTCGATCGTGAAGAGCCTGGTGGCGTTGCATCTCGGCGAATTGACGGTACAAAGCAGGCTCGGCGAGGGCACTGCCGTCACCGTCAAGCTGCCGCTGGTCTACACGCCGCAGGCCAAGACGTCTGATATGAAGACTTCTGATGGCAAGATGCCCGACAGCAAGGCGAGCGAGAGCAAGATCGCGACCTTGACGCCGGTGCTGCGCCAGGAAATTCAGGACCACGAACTTCAGGACCATCCTCACGACCAAGTTCAGGACCAACCCGCTCTGGTGAAGAAAAGTGCCTAAGAAGTCTGCCAAGGACCAAGCCGCTCCGCGCCGCCGTGGCGCCAAGGCCGCGATCATCGATGTCGAGACCGAGCGCAATCTCGTGCTGCGCGTGCTGCTGCATAGCCCCAAGGATACGCTGGCCGGTCTCGTCGCCGTCGCCGCCATCGGCGCGATCGTTGCCAATGCGCTGTTCCTGCAGACCGGCCGGCACCCGGCGCCGATGTTCGGCACCGTGATCAATCTTCCCGCACCGTCGTCCATGGCGCTGTCGAACCCCTTGCCCCGTCCGCGTCCCGTCGGCGCCGATACCTCGCCGCTCGAGCCGAGAGCGACGGAGTTTCGTGCCGAGCCCAGACCTGCCGAGCCCAGATCTGCAGACAAGCCGCCGGAGAGGCCCGTCGAGGCGACTGCATCGACGCCGCGCTCGGGCGATCCCATGACCAATCTGGTCAAGCAAACGATTGCGGCGCCGCCGTCCGTCGCGCGTCCGCCGGCGCCGATCCCCTTGCAGCAGGGCCCGGCCGCGCGGCGCATCGCCGGCGTGCAGCGCGCTCTCTCCGAATACGGCTACGGGAATTTGAAGATCACCGGCGCGATGGGCGCCGAGACCCAGTCCGCGATTCAGAAATTCGAGCGCGAGCACAAGATGCAGGTCACCGGCCAGCTGTCCGACCGCCTGCTCCGCGAGCTCGGCGCCGCGATCGGCCACCCCGTCGAATAGTCGTCACTGTTGTGCGAAGGCTGGTGCTGATTGCCGCGCTGTCCTATCGTGGCCTCCATGCGTTTGAAATCAAATATCTGGGTCTCAGCCTATTTGCGCCGGTGCCAGACCGAGGGCGTGTACGGCGCGGTGCGTCGTCGCGGCGCGGAGGAGGCGGGTGCGGTGTTCGTGAAGGTCTCGTTGCTCGACGGCAACGCGATGCTCTATGTGCCCGCGCCGCAGACCTCTTATGACGACGGTCGGCCGGTCGATCGCTTCTTCGTGCCGCTTGCGCCGCAGCCGATGCCGGAGCCGGTGGTGGAGGAGCGTCTGACCAAGGAGATCCGCTTCGACTCCGACATCTGGATCGTCGAGACCGAAGACCGCGCCGGGCGGCATTTTCTCGAGCTGGCGAAGGCCTAACGATCCGATCCGTCGGTCCCCGTCCGCACCGCGGGCGCGGAGCCGGGCTGCACGCCCGGGCGCGTCTGGCTTGCGCCCATGCGCGCGCGCTGGCGCTCGCTGTCGTGCAGCGACGGCTGGTACTTGGCACGGGTGACGGCGAGCGTCGAGCCGCGCCAGGCGGCCAGCATTACCAGCGCCGCGCGGTCGCTGAGACGATCGTAAAGCCGCGACAGCCGGTACACGTCGGTCACGGAGTTGCCGATCTCCGGCTTGAAGAACAGCAGGATGCGCTGGAACACCGGGCTCGGCATGTCGAGCGCGCGCGCGGCGACCGCGAGCGCTTCGCCGCTTGCATCGTCGACGATCTGGGCTGCGACGCGCGAGGGCAGGATCAGGCTGTCGCCGAGCTCGAAGGTGAAATTCTCGACATCGCCCGCGATCGCCGCCATCTCGAGGATCTGGATCGCGCGCTTGGCGCGGACTGTCGGAATCCGCGGCGCGGCCTTCAGCGGCGTCTCCGCCAGATTGTGCAGGATCAGCGCGCGCTCGGCAGCGCCGGCGCGGAAGAACATGTCGTGGATATCGGCCGCGTCCGTTGGCTGCATCGCCATGTTCGAGGTCATGCGCAGCTCGGCGTCGGTTGGCGTGCGAACCGGCAAGGGGGCAGGAGCGGGGGCAGGGACGGGCGCCGGGATTTCGCGCGCGAGCGGAACCCTGCGGCCCTCCTGCGCGGCCGACAGTCCGAGCTTCTGCATGATCGGCGCGGGCGTCGACGGATAGATCGCAAGCCGCGCCTTGACGGCCGCGCGCGTCGCGTCGTCGACCTGGTCGATCAGTCGTGTGGCGAGCTCGACGAACTGGCGCTGCTCGTCGTCGCTATGGGTGCTCGACTGGACATAGAGGTCGGTCAGCACGCGCAGCAGCGTCGGACGAACATCGACGCCTTCGCGACGGGAGAGGGTCATCAGCCCGTCGAATCCTGGAAACAACGACTTGGTCATGGAGAGATACGCGACCTGGAAGAGATACTCGCCGTCAGCCTATCGCGGGCTCCTTTAAAGGCTCGTTAAGGAAAACGAGGCGTGAAGCCGAACGGGCGCTTTGAAGCTTTCTCGTGCCGCAACGGGACGGCGGGTCCCGCCCGTGCGGTTACGGTCCCGTCGGCACGTTTACACCCCGTTAACCATGAACTGATCTTAATGATCTCCATGTTGCAGAGGCGCGCCGGGTCGCGCGGCAATTGAAGAGAGCTGATATGGGGACCATCATCGAATTTCCGGCCGGTCGCCGGGTGAGCGCGTCGGGGGACGTGGCTCCGCGCGCGGACATGGGCACGATTTTGATCCTTCCCGTGATCCGCATCGAGCGCGAGAGCGACGAAACCAGCGGCGATCACGGGCCGGAGCAGGGCACAGCGCCGGGGCGCCGTCGTCGTCGCCGCTAGCCTTCGGCCTTTGCAATGCCGGAGAACCTCCGCCAGATCCGGCCCGTCGTAACGGCCATCATGCTCGCAGTGCTGGGCGCGACGCTTGCCGCCTGTAGCGGCGGCGATTTCGGCCGGACCCGCGCCGACATGCGCAGCGACGACATGCATCGCTGGCTGGGCGCGGAAGTCACCTCCAGCGTCGGGCTGAAGCCATCCCAGTTCCAGCTCACTGACGAGGAGCGCCAGCTTCGCGACCTCGCCTATCCGCTGATCGAGCCGCCGCTGTCGCGGCCCGCCTGGAAGAGCGTGTTCGGCGACTACAAGGCGCTGCCCTCGCCCTGGCGGCAAAAGATCGTGTTCGACCGCACCATGTACGGTCGCACGCTGATCGACGAGCCGCACCGTTCGCATTCTTCGCGCTATACGCAGCTGATGGAGGACGTGCGCAACGACATCACCCGCTTCGAGCCGTTCTTCGCCTCCGCGATCCGCGTCATCGACCTCGACAAGAAGCGCAAT
The DNA here is from genome assembly GCF_055807515.1 of Bradyrhizobium sp. Kon69. NCBI lineage: Bacteria > Pseudomonadati > Pseudomonadota > Alphaproteobacteria > Hyphomicrobiales > Nitrobacteraceae > Bradyrhizobium > Bradyrhizobium sp. Kon69. The sequence continues at coordinate 283,368 of NZ_JBVVOS010000005.1, forward strand.
GCCAGCATGGCGCGTGTCTCCTCCCTCTCGCCGAAGGAGAAGGAGGACGCGGTCGAGCGCATGCAGGAGAATTCGCTGATCATTCAGTGGGTGCAGCAGTGCCTCGAGCAGCGCGTCTCGTCCTATCGCTGGGGGCTGGAGCGGCTGGTGATCCAGGCGCCCGACGGCATGGCCGCCGATGCCGACCGCCTGATCGGCGAACTCGCCGCCCAGACCGCCAACCCGCCGGTCGCGGCCCAGCCGCCCTACGGCCGCGCGGTGGTCTCGAAAGGCTGATCATCTTACGGCTGCGCACCGGGGCCTGATTGCGTCGGGTTGGCGCGCTGCTTCTGCGGCTTTCCGCAAAATTCTTCAGCGCATCGTGCGCCCGTCAGCGCTGTCCGTCGTGCACGGAGATAGCGGATGCCGCGAGGCCGCCGATGCGCGCGTGAGGGCGGCCGCCGGTCGCCATCACGAGACCGAAGGCGATCTCGTCGCGCCGTGGTGAATCCCATAGCGTCATCTCGGCAGTGCCGAAATGGCTGCGGACATAGGCGGCGTGAATGTGCCCGAGCGGAACCATGAGCCGCGTGCCCGGACCGCCGATGGTCTTCGCCGCCGGGACGATCGCTTTGGGCTGACCGAGCACCTCGCGCATGCCCTGGCCGCCGGCCTCGTGCCAGACCGCGCCGTGCTCGAGCTCGCCGTCCTCGCCGACGATGATGCCCTTGCCATAGGCTTCGATCTGCGCGGCACCGCCGAGCTGCGCGATCAGCCGTGTCGCGAGCTCGCGCCCGAGCTCGCGCAAGGATGCCTGAAACGGCATCAGGTCAGGTTCGAAGCGGCCCGCGAAGGGATTGCGGATCACCGCAATGGCCGTTCCGACCAGCAGCGGCTTCTCCCGCCGGGGACCGCGCTCGTGCCAGATGGTCTCGACGCTGAGCGCGGTCTTGCGGATGTCATAGGACACGTCTTGGGCCACTTCTTGGGACGACAAGTCTTGGGACGACATGCGCAGGCTCTATGCTTCGTCGACGACGGGATTGCGCAGCACGCCGATGTTCTCGATCTCGACCTCGACCACGTCGCCGGGCTTGAGGAAAACAGGCGGCTTGCGGGTGAAGCCGACGCCGGCCGGCGTGCCGGTGGCGATGACGTCGCCGGGGACGAGATCGAAGATGGTCGAGCTGTACTCGATCAGCCGCGGGATCGAGAAGATCAGCATCGAGGTGTCGGAGGATTGCACCACCGCGCCGTTGACGCGCGTCTCGAGCTTCAATTTGGTGGGATCGCCGATCTCGTCCGGCGTCACCAGCCAGGGACCGAACGGGCCGGTGCCGACGAAGTTCTTGCCGGAAGCGATCTGCTGGGCGTGGCGCTGCCAGTCGCGCACGCTGACGTCGTTGTAGATCGAGTAGCCCGCCACGTGATCCCAGGCGTCGGCCTGGCTGATGTGACGGCCGCCCTTGCCGATGACGACAGCCAGCTCGCCCTCCCAGTCGAAATTGTCCGAGACTTTCGGCCGGATCACGGGCGCGTCGTGCGCGACCTGGGAGCGCCAGACCCGGAGGAAGATCGGCGGAAATTCCGTGATCTCGCGCTTCATGCCGAACGCCACGGCTTCATTGTGGTGGTCGAGATAATTGCGCACGGCGCAGACGATCTTCTCCGGACGCGGGATCACCGGAAGATATTTGACGTCACTGAGCGCCATCGTGGGCTTGTGCCCGGCGACGATGGCCTCGCGCCGCGCATAGTCGTCGCTGCCGAGGAAGTCCGCGAGAACAGGGTACTGGGGCAGGGCGCGACCGAGATCCACGACGCCATTTTCGACAACGGCGCCCCAGCTTTCCCGATTTCCGTCCAAGAACGACAGCAGCTTCATGGTCACGCCTCAAAGGTTGGCATTTTCGATCTTGTCTATTATTTTCGAAAATGGAGCGGCGCGCAAGCCCACGGCGGTAAAAAGCCGTTGCCGCCTATTCGATATCGAGCAGATGCGCGGCGTAGGTTGCCACGTTGTCGGCGGTCGAGCGGATATGCGTCTCGATCAGCTGCACAGCGAGATCCGGATTGCGCGAGATGGCGGCCTGCATGATCGCCTGGTGCTCGCCGGCCTTGTCGCGCGGACGCGGCCGGAAATTGGCCGAGAGATGCCGATAGCGCTCGGCGCGATCGAACAGCTCGGCGCGAATGGCGAGCAGTGTCGCCGAGCCGCAGGCGGAGACCAGCGCCTGGTGGAATTGGCGGTGGGCGATCTTCCATTCGGGATCGCGCAGCGGATGTTCGGGATCGCGCTGCTCGATTCGCTTCAATCTATGCAGTGTGGAGATGACGGCGATTTCCCAATCGTCGTCGCCCCGCTCGATCGCGCGGCGGATCAATTCCACCTCGATCAGCACCCGCGCATCGGTGACCTCCACCAGATCCTGGCGGCTGACGGGCGCTACGCGAAATCCGCGCTGCTCCTGCGCGTCGACCAGGCCTTCGGCCGTAAGCGCCGTCAGCGCCTCGCGCAGCGTCGTGAAACTTACGCCGAATCGTTCGCGCAGGACGTCGAATCGCAGCGGCTCGCCCGGCGCCAGGCCGCAGGCAATGATCTCCTCGCGCAGCCGATGGGTGATGTCGGCGGCAACGGTCTTGCCGAATTCCTTGCGGGGGCGAATGGCGCTGTCGGACATGGTTTCCGTCATTGAATCGATGGCTCAACATGCCGCGCTAACGAGCATCTTGCAATAATTTTCGTAATCGGTATGATTTTCGAAAATACGGCTTGGGAGGCGTGTGACATCATGAGAGCGGTGCTGGTGCGTCAGCCGGGTGGGCCGGATGCACTCGAACTGGTCGAGCTTCCGGTGCCTATGCCCGGACCCGGCCAAGTGCAGATCCGCGCCGAAGCATTCGGGGTGGGGCAGCCCGATGTGCTGATCCGGCGTGGCGTCTACAAATGGATGCCGCCGCTGCCGGCCAATCCCGGCAACGACGTCGCCGGCCGCATTGCCGCGCTCGGGTCGGACGTCGAAGGGTTTGCGATTGGCCAGAAGGTGCTGCTGAGCGCGCGCGACCTGTCGCAGCGCGGCGGCTGCTATGCCGACTATGTGGTCGCGCCCGCCGACGCCATTCACGTGCTGCCCGACAATGTCGATCTGCAAGCGGCCGTGTGCCTGTCGAACTACCAGGTGGCCTACGCGCTGCTGAACGAGTGCCGCCATCCGCGCGCACCGGCGAGCGTGCTGGTGATCGGGGCGGCGGGTGGTGTCGGCACCGCGCTGGTGCAGCTCGCCAAGCTCGCGCAGATAAATGTCATCGGCACGGTCTCCACCGAAGAGAAGGCCGCATTCGCGCGGGACAACGGCGCCGATGAGATCATCTTCTACCGCCGCGAAGACGTGGTGGCGCGGACCCGCGAGCTGACCAATGGCGAGGGCGTTGGCCTCGTGCTCGATCACGTCTGTGGGCCCGAGTTCACCGGCTATCTCGGCGCGCTCGGCAAATGGGGGACGCTGCTGTCGTACAACGCCTTCGCCGGATTGCCGGAAGAAAACCTGATGGCGGCGATGCGCGACCATCTCGACATCTGCCCGGCGATACGCTGCTTCTCCTTCCACATCTACGACCACGATCGCGACGAGCGTCGCGCGCTCATGCGCAACGTGATCGACGCGCTGAGCCGCAATGCGATCAAGCCGGCGATCTCGGCGGTCCTGAAACTCGACGAGGTCAGGCAGGCCCACACGCTGCTCGAGCAGGGCTCCGCGCTCGGCAAGATCATCATGACGCCATGAGGGGGTGGATTGCACGATGACGACACAAGCACCCATTGCACGCTTCACCCGGCTGCGACATGCGAGCTTCGCCTCGCCCGATCCCGAGCGGCTGCTCGATTATTACCGCGCCGTGATCGGTCTTGGCCTCGTCGGCCGCGACGGCAACCGCATCTTCCTTGCCAACGATGCCGAGCAGCTTTCGCTGGTGATCGAACCGGGCGACGCCGCGCTGACGAGCATCGCCTTCGAGATATCTCCTGATGTCCAGATCGAGGCGCTTGGCGCCGCGCTGAAGCAGGCCGATCTGCGGCCCGAACTTCAGAGCGATCCCCTGCCCGGCGTTTCCAGGCTGCTGTCGTTCAGCGATCCCGAAGGCACGCGCTTCGAGTTGATCCAGGGCTGGAGGCCGACGCCCGCGCAGGAGCGGATCGGAGCGCTTGCCGTCAGCAAGCTCGGCCATGTCGCGCTTGGCACGCCCGATCCGCGCGCGGCCTCTGAGTTTTACGCGAACATGATGGGCCTGCGGGTTTCCGACTGGATCGAGGATCGCTTCGTCTTCATGCGCAGCGGCTTCGAACACCACACGCTGAACTTCGCTCGCGCGCCCGTTCGTGGCCTGCATCATGTCGCGTTCGAGCTGCGCGGTGCCGCTCACATGCACGAAGCCTGCGATCATCTCGCGCGGCACAAGCTGCCGGTTCTCTGGGGGCCGGTGCGTCATGGCCCCGGGCACAACACCGCGATTTACCACCGCAACCCCGACGGCCATGTGGTCGAGCTGTTCTTCGATCTCGACCGCATGACCGACGAGGCGCTCGGCTATTTCGAGCCGCGTCCCTGGCATCGCGATCGACCGCAGCGGCCAAAAGTCTGGGTCGGTCTGCCGCGCGACGTCTGGGGCATGCCGCAATCGCCTGAATGCACGGAGTTCGCCCGCTAGCGGATTCAAACTCGACTTGAAGAACGCCGCCTCGTCGCGGCCAACGATAGAACAATCAAAAGGGAGGACGCATCCATGGGAAGGATGAAGCGGCTTGCTGCGGCGATTTTTCTGTTTGGCGGTTGTCTCGCAACCACTTCGGCGTCGGCGGACAACTATCCGTCGCGCCCGATCCGGCTGCTGCATGGATTTGCCGCCGGCGGCGCGGCCGACACGCTGTCGCGCATCATCGCCGACGGGCTCTCGAAAAAGCTCGGGCAGCCGATCATCGTCGAGGCCAAGCCCGGCGCCGGCGGCAACATCGCCGCGGATGCCATCGCGAAAGCGGCGCCCGACGGCTACACGATCGGGCTCGTCACCGGCGCTCACGCCATTTCCGCGGCGACCTACAAGAGCCTCGCCTACCAGCCGGCCGAGAGCTTCGAGATGATCTCAACGCTGGTCTATTACGCGCTCGTCATTGCCGTGCGTAGCGATTATCCGGCAAAGTCGCTGGGCGAGCTCGTCGTCATGGCAAAGCAGAAGCCCGGTGCGCTCTCCTTCGGGTCGGTCGGCTTCGGCAGCACGCACCATCTCGCGGGAGAGCTGTTGAACGCAGCCGCCGGCGTCGAGATCGTGCACGTGCCCTATCGCGGCGATTCTCAAGCGGTCACCGCGCTGCTCGGCGGAGAGGTTCCGGTGATCGTCGGCACGCCGGTGCTGCTCGCCGCGCAGATCCAGGGCGGTGCGATCCGCGGCCTGGCGGTGACCTCGCCGACGCGCACCGCATTGTTGCCCGACGTGCCGACGGTTCAGGAAGCCGGTATCAAGGGATATGACGTGCGCACCTGGGCCGGCCTGCTGGCCCCGAAGGGAACGCCGCCCGCCATCATGGCCGCACTCAACGCGGCGACGCTGGACGCTCTCAGGGATCCCGACCTCAAGCAGCGTCTGGAGACCGCTGTCGGCGGCGAAGTCCGCGGCAGCTCGCCGGAGGAGATGAAGCAGCTGATCGAGACCGAGATCAGAAAATGGACCGGCGTGGTGGAGCGGGCGAAGATCCCGAAGATCTGATCCCAAGCAAGACAGCGGCCCCGTAAGCCTATCGCGCCTCGACCACCTCGCCATCCTCCTTCACAAAGCGGCCGACGGGCTTGTCCAGGAGATCGATGACGGCTTCCGAGGGACGGCACAAGCGTGTACCCTTGGGCGTCACCACGATCGGACGGTTGATCAGGATCGGGTGCGCGAGCATCTGGTCGATCAGCTCGTCATCGGACCATTTGGGGTCATCGAGGCCGAGCTCCTTGTAGGGCGTGCCTTTCTCGCGCAGCAGCGCGCGAACGGAGATGCCGAGGGCCTTGACGAGCTCGACCAGCTTTTCGCGGGATGGCGGCGTCTTCAGATATTCGATCACGTCCGGATCGACGCCGCTCTGCCGGATCATCGCCAGCGTGTTGCGCGAGGTGCCGCAGGCGGGGTTGTGATAGATCGTGACGCTCATGAGGTAGTCTCCACGATTGGGATGGGGCCTCGCGCCTGGGGCTGTCCGAGCAGCCAGTTCATCAACAGCATGGCGGCAAAGGCTCCGCAGAGTTCCGCGAGAATGAATCCGGGCAGGTCGGTGGGACGTATGCCCGAGAACGTGTTTGTCAGCGACCTCGCGATCGCCACGGCCGGATTGGCGAACGAGGTCGAGGCCGTGAACCAATAGGCCGCCATGATGTACAGGCCGACCAGCCAGGGGACGGCGGTGCGCTGAAACCGGATACCGGCCAGGATCGTCGCGACCAGACCGAAGGCGGCGACGGCTTCGGCGAACCATTGCGGTCCTCCGGTTCGCACCTTCGCCGAGAGATCGAGCAGCGGCAGTCCGAACATCAGATGCGCCGCCATCGTTCCCGCGATGCCGCCGGCGATCTGCGCAATCACATAGAGAGCGGCCTCGTTCACCGGCAACTCGCGCTTGCCGGTGAAGACCAGCGTAACTGCCGGATTGAAGTGTGCGCCGGAGATCGGTCCGAGCACAGTGACCAGGACGACCAGAATGGCTCCCGTCGGCAGGGTGTTGCACAGCAACGCAAGCGCGAGATCCTTGGTCAGCGTCTCCGCCATGATGCCGGAGCCGACCACCGTGGCAACGAGAATGCCTGTGCCGAGCGCCTCGGCCGCGAGACGCCGTGGAAGATCGAATTGATCAGGCACGGCTCCGCTCCTTTCGTCTCGGCTTGCAGCAGGCTTGCAGGGTTTCGATGACCGGCTCGCAGACTTCCGGCCGTCCGCCGCAGCAATCGCGCAGCAGGAAAACCGCAACGTCGCGAAATTCGCCGAGATTGGCGCGATAGACAATCGAACGGCTGTGCCGCTCGGAGGTGACAAGGCGCGCGCGCGTCAAGATCGACAGATGCGCCGAGAGCGTGTTCTGGGGGACCTCCAGCAGCCGGGCGAGATCGCCCGCGGCGAGACCGTCAGGCTCGTGCCGGACCAGTGCCCGGAAGGCCTCCAGCCGGGTCGATTGGGACAGCGCCGCGAGCGCCAGGACGGCTTCCTCGGTTTCCATATATCCAGACTTATGGAATTATTTGGAGCGCGTCAATCCGGAATTCTTGCCGTTGGGTGGCCGAGCCAGTATTTCGAAGATTCTAGAAATATGGTTTGACGGTTTGACATCGGCAGGCGCATCATGGCGGCCATGAAGATCGACGACGCAGCAGCACGCCTCGAAGCCCTGGGTAATCAGACCCGACTCCAGATCTACCGGGCCCTGGTCCGGGCCGGGCACTCCGGCATGCCCGTCGGTCGCTTGCAAGACAAGCTGAAGATCCCGGCGTCGACGCTGTCGCATCACATCAAGACCCTGGTCTCGGTCGGGCTCGTCAGCCAGGTCCGGGAATCGACGACGCTGATCTGCCACGCGAACTTTGAGGCGATGCGGGGTCTGGTCGATTTCCTGGCGGCGGAGTGCTGCGCAGACGAAGTCGGATGCAAGACGACGCAAACGGCGGCGTGATTTTTTGACAAATTATTCCATAATTCTAGAATATGGGAGAAGCGGGAATGAACGCAAAAACAGTAGCCATCATCGGGGCAGGGCCTGTCGGCCTCGCAGCAGCTGCGCACGTCCTGGAGCGCGGCATGTCCCCCATCGTGCTGGAGGCAGGACCCGAAGCGGGGCACGCGGTTCGCCAGTGGCAGCAGGTCCAGCTCTTCTCGCCATGGGAATATAATGTCGACAAGGCCGCCGCGCGCATGCTCGCGCCGACGGGATGGAATTCGCCGGACCCGAGCGCCTATCCGACCGGCGGCGAGCTGATCGATCGATATCTGACGCCGCTTGCGACGCGAACGCCGTTGCGCGAGGTGATCCGGACATCCAGCCGCGTCTCGGCCATCAGCCGCGTTGGTTTCGACAAGGCGAAGACCAAAGGGCGTGAGCAGGCGCCGTTCGAAATCCGCTACCAGAACGGCAAAGGTCCCGACGTGCTGCGCGCGGATGCCGTGATCGATACATCAGGCACATGGTTCTCGCCCAATCCCGCCGGAGGCAATGGGCTGCCCGCGATCGGCGAGCGCGAATGCGCCGGCCACATCGCCTACGGCATGCCCGATGTCCGTGGTGCCGGCCGCGCCCGATATGCCGGGAAGATTGTTGCGGTGCTCGGCGCCGGCCACTCTGCGGTGGGCACGCTGATCGATCTCGTGCATCTCGCGGACGAGGCGCCGGGGACGCAAGCGATCTGGCTGTTGCGCGGCGCCGATCCCGCCAAGGCGTTTGGCGGCGGCCGGAATGACAAGCTCGCTGCACGCGGAGAGCTCGGCTCCACCTTTGCCGCGCTCGTGGCCGCCGGGAAGATCAGGGTCGAAACGGAATTCGGCGTCACGCATCTGTCGGACTCCGAAGGCCGCCTCGAGATCGCGGCCGGCTCGGGTTGCGGCGGACGGAGCGTGATCGTGGACGAGCTGATCGTCTCGGCGGGCTTCCGTCCCGACTTTTCGTTCCTGTCCGAATTGCGCCTGCGGCTCGATCCCGCCATCGAGGCGCCGGTCGCCCTGGCGCCGCTGATCGATCCCAACGAGCACAGCTGCGGCACGGTGCGCCCGCACGGCGCGCGCGAGCTCGCGCACGATGAGCCGGGTTTCTACATGGCGGGCATGAAATCGTATGGCCGCGCGCCGACCTTTCTCATGATGACAGGATATGAGCAGGTGCGCTCGATTGCAGCCGATCTCGCCGGCGACAAGGAAGCCGCCACAAGGGTGGAGCTCGTGCTGCCGGAGACCGGCGTCTGCTCGCGCGGTGGCGTCGAAGCCGCCGCGGCCGCATCAGGATGTTGCGGTGGGCCGGCGAAGGAAGAGCCATCGGCCTGCTGCGCCGCCGACGAAGCAGCGAAGAAGGCCGGCGCTTCGGGCTGCGGTTGTTCATGACATGAGTTCTTGCAGGTGAAGCCGGAGAGTTGCCCATTGTGGTTGGTGCGCCGTGTCAGCCGGGGGGCGGGAGGACAGCATTCGTAACTTGAGCGGGCGGTCTCTGATCGCGGTGATGTGCATCGGCCAGGTCGGCAATCTGCTGCCGCATGTGACACTGTCCGCGAATCTGGCGCAGCATCTGATGCCGGCGTGGGGGCTTTCCGCGGCCGAAGGCGGCTTGATGGCGAGCGGTTACGCGTTCGGCTACATGCTCGCCGTGCCCGTGCTGACGACATTGACCGACCGGATCGATGCGCGGCTCGTTTTGCTCTGGGGTTCGATCGTCAGTGGCCTCGCGACCGCAGCGTTCGGAATCTTCGCGCAAGGGTTTTGGTCCGCGACCGCGATCTGGTCCCTGGCAGGGCTTGGATTTGCCGGCGCCTACATGCCGGGCTTGAAGGCGCTGACGGACCGGCTTCCCGCCGGCGATACCTCGCGCGCCGTCACGCTGTACACGTCGAGCTTCTCGGTCGGCGTCGGCCTCTCGTTCCTGGTCGCGCAAGTGATCGCCGACCGCTGGGGATGGCGGACCGCCTTCCTTGTCACCGGCTTCGGACCTATCGCAATGGTCGTCGCGTGCCTTCTGATGCAGGCGCAGCGGCCCGCGCCGAAGACGGGACGTCTCTTGAACTTCGCGCCCGTCTTCGCCAACCGCGAGGCGCTCGGATACATCTTCGGCTATGGCGCCCATTGCTTTGAGCTCTATGGCATCCGCACCTGGCTGGTGGGGTTCTGGACCTTCGTCGTCGCCCACCAAGGCGCGCCGTCATGGTTGAGCCCTGTTGTGCTGAGCTTCTGCTTCGCGGTGATCTCGATGCCCGCCAGCATCCTCGGCAACGAGGCCGCGCTGAAATTCGGCCGCCATCGCGCGATCACGGTCGTGATGATCGCGTCGGCCTGCGTCGCGCTCATCATCGGCCTCAACGCGACGGCGCCGGCATGGGTGCTTGCGCTGCTGCTGCTTGCCTATGGCCTGACCGTGCCGGCGGATTCGGGCGCATTGACCGCCGGCATGTCGGCGGCGGCTGTGTCCGAACATCGCGGCGCGACCCTGGCCCTGCATTCGACGGTCGGCTTCGGCCTGTCGGCGGTCGGTGCCTGGGGCACCGGCGCCGCGCTCGACGCAGCCGGCGGCCCGCAGAGCGCGACCGGCTGGCTCTTGGCATTCAGCGTCCTCGCGGCTGGTATCGCGTTGGGTCCATTCGCGCTGCTGTGGGCGCGGAAGGGCCAGTCTGTTCGGGCGCAGTCGATGTGAGGTCACGCAATTCTATTCGGCAGTGGAAAATCGATCGAGGCGCAATCGATGGCGATGATCGGTGAGAAGGCGAGCGCCTCCCATCACGGCAGCGAGCGTTCCCAATCCCGTCCCGCCGGCGATCAAGAACATGATCAAGAGCTGATACTTGACGGCGTCGATCGGTTCGACGCCTGCAAGGATTTGACCGGTCATCATCCCCGGCAAAGAGACAAGGCCGATCGCGGCCATGCTGTTCATGATTGGCATGAAGCCGCTTCTCAATGCGTCCCGCAGGACCGGCAGCAACGCCTGATACCGGGTCCCGCCAAGAGCAAGGCACGCTTCGACAGCGGCCCGTTCGCGCACCAGGCTATTCGTCAGCACGTCCAGGCCCAGGCTTATTCCCGTCATGGTGTTGCCCAGGATCATGCCCAACAATGGCAGCGCATAGCGCGGATGATACCACGGATCCGGGCGTAGCTCCGTCAGAAGCGCGAACATCGTGACGGTCCCGGCCGCGAGCAACATGCATCCCGCTCCTAGGCCATAGCTCCAGATACCCGGCAGGCGTCGCTTTTGCCGAGCGACGATTTCCCGTGATGCGAAGAGAACCATGATGAAGGCGGCGAGGGCGGTCCAGAGCGGCGAGACCGCGGCGAACAGGAACGTCAATACGTATCCGACGAGCACCAGCTGAAGCACCATCCGCACGGTGGCGATGGCCAGTTGCTTTTCAAGCTTGAGGCGGAGAGCAAGCGAGAGAGCGCCGTCCATGACGACAAGGAGCGCGGGCAGAATCAAATCGCCGTATGCCAAGTGAATGTAACTCACGGCTGATTTTCCTCGATTCCACCGTCGGCATTCATCACAAGGACCCTCGACCCGACGCGGCGGGCCTGGGCGTTGTCGTGAGTGCTCCAGACGACACTCGTTCCATTCGAAATGCGTTCCGCGATCAAGGATTCCACGGCCGCCGTTGAGGCCGAATCGAGGGCCGATGTCGGCTCGTCCAGGAGAAGGACCCGCGACCTCAGCATCAGCGCGCGCACCAGCCCCAGCCGTTGCCGCTCGCCGGTCGAAAGTCTTTGGATCGGCCAGGGACCGCAACTGCACGGCAACCCCAGTCTCGTGACCAATGGTAAGGCATCATCCCAGCCGCTGAAGTGATCTTGCACGGTCTCTGACCACCAGCCCGGCTCGGCAGCGACATAAGTCACTCGCTTGCGCCAGGCCGGGGCGGGCATCGCCTCCCTGAGCGTTCCGTCCAGTTCGACCATTCCTGCGTTGGGATCGAGATCCGCGATCGAGCGAAGGAGCTGGGTCTTGCCTACGCCGGAGGGCCCTTGCAGGGCGACGCATTCGCCGTCCTGCAAGTCGAATGAAACGGAGATGTGCAAGCGCTTAAGCGCGCGGACCGTCAGCATGTGTCAAAGCTTGCGCCGGAGCCGATCGGCAACCCGCCTCGCGATCTCCGCCGGCGCCTCGTCCGGATAAGGATGCACCGAGCTGACATTGATCTCACCAAGTACATAGCTGTCGGTCCCGTCGGGAAGGACCGGGCCAAGCATGAAGTCGGCGTCCCAAATCGCAGGCAGGTCGTGCCGCGGAATATCGAGCAACGACGTCAGCTCGGGCGTCCACTCGTCTTCCATCAAGCGACGCAGCCGCTGGAAGCGCGGGTCTGCGTTGGACGAATAGAGCCGTGGTCCGGCCTCGGCGCGTGCGGCCGGCGAATCAACGAGGGCTTTGACCTTGTGATGGCCGAAGCCGGCGCAGCGATCGCCTGCCATGTAGCAACGTACGACGCCCTCGCTCAGGCGAGGCTGGAATGGTTGGTCGATCACGCTACCGTTCTCGAAATACTCCGCGCAACGACGGAGAAAATCATCCAGCGTCAGTTCCTCGGGCGCGTCCCTGGTCGCGTCCAGCACCTTTATCATGGAGGAGGTCGGCAGACTCTCGACCTTCCAGACGCCTTGGCCGCCATTACCCCGGTTGCGCTTGATCACGCGCGGACCGGCGGCGAGCCGCGTCGGCAGCTCGGCGCGCATCGCCGCAGCGGTTTGATATAGCGTCGTGTCGCTTCCCCAGCCCATCGAGCGGGTACGATACAGAACCTCCTTGGTGCCCATCTTGAGAATGACGTCCGGATGGGCGCTGACCCACACACCCCGTGCGGCGACGTCGCGCAGCAATGCGTCGAGACCGGCGCGATTTCGACCGTCTTGAATGGGGTTAACCCAGACGAGCACGCCGTCCACCGCGAGCAACTGCTCGCGGACCTCTTCGGCGAAGCTTTCGTCGTAGATCGCCGGCCGGGCTTCGATGCCGACGGCGGCGAGGGCTTCGAAAACGCGGACGAAGCGGCTGTTTTGCGCCGTCGCATCCCGCCGCGCGGCAGCGTCGCCTCGCGAGAGGATGGCGACGGTGTGTTGGTGAGAAGGGTGTCGTTCGGTGTCCATGCGCAAGCTCCACGAATGGCGTGCTGCGCAGAGCTTGGACCGAGGCCTCACGGGGAGTCTGCTTTGTCCCCACACCAGGAATAGTAGCGAGCCCGTCCGCGAGTTTCAAGACGTGGCTGGCGCGGTTCCGCGGAGCGGTGAATTCTTCGTGACGTTCGCCGGCGGCTTTGGTGGGCCACCCGAAGCCCTACGCCCGTTGACAGCTGCCGCCCTCGGGTTTTTACTTGGGGCTCGGGGATGTGCGATCTCCCCGTGAGGCGACATGCCCAAGCATCGCGTCCTGATCACCAAGGGCGCAGCATGTCATCATACATCCCCGATTTCATCCGTCAGATGGGCTCGATTGTTCGGCGGGCTCCCGTGCCGATCGCAGCCCCGCTGCGCGCGTCGATGCCCGCGCTTTGTCGCGCCTCGTGCGTGTGATGTAGGGAAGATCGCGAGCCGGACTTCACCTGGGGCGGGTCCGTCGTCGACAGCGGCGATCGGGTCAAAGAGGGAAACCAAGCCTGAGGAGTAGCACGATGAAAAGAATCATCTGGGCCGTGGTCGGCATTGGTGTCTGTCTTCTTGCATTTCGGTTCGGTTCCTGCGTCCCGGCATATGCCCAGGATGCCGACTGGCAGAAGGTGGACGAGACTTTGGGTCGCAAGCCCGCCGTCTCGGACGACGTCCGCCGTTACGGCTTTCCCCGCAGCGATCTCTCCGTGACGTTGGATGGGGTTGCGATCAAGCCGGCGCTGGCTCTTGGCGGCTGGATCGCGTTCAAGCCTGCGCATGGCGGTGCCATGGTCATGGGCGACCTCGTGCTGCTCGAGACCGAGATCAATCCCGTGATGGCGAAGATGATCGCGAGCGGGCTCGAGATCACAGCCGTGCACAATCATCTGCTGCGCGCGAGCCCGGCCACGTTCTACATGCACGTCGCCGGCCACGGCGATCCCGTCAAACTGGCCTCGGCCATCCATGATGCCTTGGCCGAAAGCAAGACCCCGCTGACGGTCACGGCGCCGGTGAACCCGCCGCCCGCCATCGACCTCGACACGGCGAAACTCGACCAGATCATCGGAGTGGACGGGAAAGCGAATGGCGGCGTCTACCAGTTCAACGTGAAGCGGCACGACCCCATTACGGAAGACGGCATGTTGCTGACCCCCGTCGCCGCGATGGGCGTTGCGATCGCCATCAATTTCCAACCGACGGGCGCGGGTAGGGCGGCCATCACCGGCGACTTCGTGCTGACCAGCGACGAGGTGAACCCGGTCATCGTGGCGCTGCGGACCCACGGCGTCGAGGTAACGGCGCTGCACAGCCACATGCTGGACGAACAGCCGCGGCTCTTCTTCATGCACTTCTGGGCCAACGACGACGCCGTCAAGCTTGCGGAGGGCCTCCGTGCGGCGCTCGACAAGACGGCGAGCACGAAGGGCTGATGCATGGACAAGCACATGGACAAGCTCTTGGACAAGCTCTTGGACAAGCTCGTGGGCAAGCTTGCGCTGGCATCCATGCTGGCTTTGTTAGTGGGAGGGAACGCCATGGCCGAGACCTTGAATTTCGACAACGCTGCTGCCGGAACCTCGCCCGAAGGTTGGACTTTGACGATGACCGGCAAGGGACAGCCCAAATGGACCGTCGAGGCCGAGTCGACGGCGCCAAGCAAGCCGAACGTTCTCAAGCAATCCGGACGGGCGACGTTTCCTCTCGCCATCAAGCGCGATACCGCCATCCGCGACGGCTTCGTCGAGGTGAAATTCAAGGCCGTTGCCGGCTCCGAGGACCGCGCCGCGGGAGTCATCTGGCGTGCGAAGGACGCCGATAATTACTACGTGGTCCGGGCTAACGCGCTGGAGGACAATGTCGTCCTGTACAAGACGGTCAATGGCGTTCGAACGTCGCTTGAGATCGTGGGTCGCAGAGGCGGCTATGGCGTCGGCGCGCCGGTGTCGTCAGGGCAATGGCACCTGCTGCGCTGCGACTTCGCAGGACGTCGGTTCAAGGTGAGCTATGACGGAAAGCAATTGTTCGAGGTGGAAGACGCCACCATTCCGGACGCCGGCATGATCGGCCTGTGGACCAAGGCAGATAGCGTGACCCTGTTCGATGATCTGACATATGGTGAGATCGAATAAGCGCTTGGTCACCCTTGCCGGAGATTGCCATGAACGTTCGATGCCTGTCGGTCGCGACGGCCGTGCTGATTGCGTCCATCTGCCCGGTACGGGCGGAGGAAGGTCTGGTCGCCTACAAATCGCTCGGTCCGGAACTGGCGCTCGATCTTGCGCGCGCTGCGTTGGCGAACTGCCGCACCCGTGGATACCAAATTGCAGTTGCCGTCGTCGA
Organism: Bradyrhizobium sp. Kon69; assembly: GCF_055807515.1. NCBI lineage: Bacteria > Pseudomonadati > Pseudomonadota > Alphaproteobacteria > Hyphomicrobiales > Nitrobacteraceae > Bradyrhizobium > Bradyrhizobium sp. Kon69. The sequence goes on from NZ_JBVVOS010000005.1 coordinate 298,539, forward strand.
TCGCTTCGGCGTCACGCAAGTGATGTTGCGCGACCGTTTCGCAGGCCCTCACACGCCCTCGACGGCAGCAGCCAAGGCGTGGACGGCTGCCTCGTTCAAGACCAGCACGACCGAGCTGAATGCGATCAGCCAGCCCGGCATGATGCAGGCGGGCATTCGCAATCTTCCCGGAGCGGTCGTCATCGCCGGAGGACTGATCGTCGAAGCCGGCGGCTCCCTGGTCGGCGCGATCGGCGTGTCCGGCGCTCCGGGCGGTGATGCGGACGAAGCGTGCGCGAGAGCCGGAATTGATGCCATACGCGACAAGCTGGACTTCTGAGGCGTAAGGATCGCGGTTAAGAAGTCCGTTAGCCTTTTCGCTGGCTTGGCGGCCGTCCGATCCGCAAGGATAAGCAGACGCGCCGCCTTCGCACACCCAGGTGTGGCCGCTCATCGAGTGGATATGACGATCACCGATCGTCGCGCCAACCTGAGAAGTAACACCGTCGAGCCTCCCCAACGATCGTTCTCGATAAGCCGACGTCCGCGAGAAGCCGGTCGTCCAGTTCGAGAAGCTCGTCGTATTGGCGGCGCCGTGTGATGCCATCCAGCAGCGCGAGCGTGAGCTTCCAGAACCATCCAGGGTTTGGAGCAGGGCCGATGGCTGCGCTGGATGTGCCGATTGAGCCAGTGGTGCTGTCGCAAGACATGTTTCACCTCCGTAATGGAGCGAAACAACGCTTGGCTCGAAAGCTGGTCGGGCGGTTGTGTTTGACCCGATGGCTCCTGCTATCATGCTCGTCTCTGCCGCACAAGCGATCCGCCGATCTGGAAGCCGGAGGCGATAGGCCGATCGGAGACATTGCCGGCGCAATTGATCACCTCGTCCAGGGCAAACAACTGGGCGGGCAGATCAAAGCGGGCACGCGGGCTCATCGTTCGCGCCTTGGCTCGTTTGCTTTCGGTTGCACGCCAATGGCACCGGCGTTGGGGTGACGATTGTCGGCAGGCCCTCGCTGCCTCATGCCGTCGCCTCGCATCCGTCCATCAAATAGGAAAGGCTGAGTTTCATACGCGCTGGCAGCGGCCGGCTCGTGCGATCGTCCGGACGCAGCATCTTGCGCGGTGGCAGAAGTCACAGAAAGTGCCGACATTAACACGATCGCTAATCTCGACATGACGGCCTCCTTGGCGGGGAGCAGGAACGCGCACTGCGATAACTCGGTCGAAATCGTCGAGAAGGAGCTGGGCACCAAGATGGCGGCAAGACTATGCCGAGACCATGCAACCTCGAGAGGGGCCTGTTCGGCTACGCCATCCACCGAGGCAACCCGAGTTCTTCGTCAAGGGCTTAGGCGGCTCTTCCGCCATGGCCTCGACATCAATGGCAGGAAGCTCGCCGGTGCGGTCTCCCGAATTTCGAGAAAAGACGGGCCCCAGCTCGCGGGGATATTGGGGGGCATGGAGCTGGGGCCACTCGGGGTCGCCCTTGGGGAAGGGCATCGGGAAAACTTGGCAATTGCAGGAATGTTCCTGTCTTTTTCCAAAGAGTGAGTGTGTAGATCAACCGCACGGCCGCGACTTGAGACGTACTTGTGAACGACTTCACGCCCCCTGAGCCCCGGTCCTCTGGGGGCACACCGCGTTGCAAACTCACTATGATGGATCGAAGCCGCGCAGAGTCGTTGGGCGACCAGTCCTGCAATAGTGAGAGGCGCGGTGATCCACAGCGCTACGAAACCAAGGCGAGTGCGCTGTCGAACTCATACGAAAGGGCCAGATCCGGGTGCGACGCCCTCGGGACTACGGCCCATATCGCAAGACGTGCGATGCTCGGTCTGACTTAACGTACGCGCCTTATTCGGACACCGCGAGAACGGTCAGGCCCCTGGTGCGCTTGTGGGGCGTCTCGAAGTCGATCCGCTGCCCTGGCGATAGGCCGATCAAGGCCGCTCCAACAGGCGTCAGGACCGAGATCCGATTGAGCTCAATGTTTGCCTCATGCGGATACACCAGCACGATCTCTCGGCTCGCACCCGTCTCGTCGTCGCGATAGGTCACTTTCGATCCCATCCTGATCACGCCTCGCAAGTCGTTCTCGTCCGTCACCGTGGCACGATCCATCTCTCGAGCCAGAAAATGGGCCACTCGCGGAAACAGATCCATGCTCGAATTGGCCAAGGAACTGAGGCGCCGTGATTCGTCCTCAGTGATCTTGATCGGCGGCAACGCCGGCTGTTCTCGCCGGCTCTCGGCTTCGAAATTGCGCATTGGTCGCTCCTATGCTGCAGTTGGTCCGGGATCGTCGTCGCACGGGTTGCCTGACCGCCTCGGCCCTCTCCGGAACAGTGGGACGACCTTTGAATCCGATGGGGTCAGGCTTTGGACCCTGACGACATTCAGACATCCGGCGACGAAGTACGGCATCTGATCGCCGACCTGCAGTCCGATCAAAGCTGTACCCAGCGGGGTCAACACCGAAATGCAGGCGGGATCCGACCAGCACTCCTCGGGCCAGACCAGTTGCACAGTACGACGCGGAACGCCCCAATTCGTGCAATGGGTGACCCATGATCCGATCGTCACGAAAGGACGGACGTTGTCCGCTTCGTCCGGGACGATATCGGCGCGGTTGATTTCGCCCATGAGGAATATCCCGTCCAAATCTCCTTTTTGGACGGAGAAGCGGGCGAGCTGTTCGAGCCGCGGATAGTCTGATGAGGTCAGTGCGATTTTTGGAAGAGGCAGCACGGCGCACTCCTTCTGCTTCAAGACGACCTATCGAGTGGGGGTCACGAAAGCTGGAAAAGAGCCCGGACGGCGCGAACACCGTCCGGCTAACCGCCTGCTTGGAGGCGGCCGGCGTGAAGACCAAAACGCGCGGTGCGCGCATCAATGTCGATGACGTAAGCCATGATGATCTGATTATAGGAGTTCATTTCCCCGGAAACATTGCGACGAAACCGCACAGCACCTGTGCACATGAAATATCGAGAGGGGACAAAGGAACTTCGTTGAAGTGAGACGATAGTGCTTCTCCGATCATGGCAACCTGCGCTCAACCCCATAGAAATGGGTGGCATCCGACTGAAGAGCGGTAGGATTGGCGAACACCGAGCGGCGAACAGAGCAACGCGCTAGCGACAGATCAGGGCTCCGACGCAAAGAACCAGCATCGTCAGGCTAAGCGCAACGGTAACGAGCGCGCGCTCGGCTTTGCTGGTCAGCTCCTCTTCGCTCATGACAACTCTCCCTGCCGCAACGTCAACCTGCATGCCTTGACCTTGTTCCCCGCGCTAGCGGGACGCGATGCTTGGTGGCTCCGACCTGATCCATGTACATGCTGCAGGAGGAAGTGCCGCCAACGTGAACCGCTCTCTGCCGCTTGTGTGCACTAGTGCGCCGACGGAAGCTTCCACCAATATCTACGTTCCGACGTCACCGCCCGATCAGCGGCTGTTATCGGTGATGAGAACGCTGCTTGCGCTCCCGCCTCCTCCGGAACGGATGGTGCAGTGAGCCAGCGGCGCAAGTTCAATGAATCGCACGAAGAGGGGCTTGCAGAAATGGCCGCTCGTCTTCGCTCAGCCGCGGAACTGCTCCCGCCAGGGCCAGTGAGAGATGCCGCCCTCAGACGCGCACGCTGGGCCGAAACAAGCTTGTCCCTGGATCATTGGCTCAACTCGCCAGGGCTACAACCACCGACCTGAGGGGGCGCCGCGCTCCAGGCATTCAGGTCATCTTCGGTTTGAGGCACAAGCATGAAAAAACCCGCGGCGGATTGCTCCGCGCGGGTGAACTTTCGATGCTGCCATTCTGCCAGTGTTTTGCCCGACGAGTCAAAGCTGAACAGCGCGACGGCAGGGATGTACCGGTCCGGCAAATGCCTATTTGGTGCAACAAAAATGGCTAACGATTTCAATGCCAACGCTACTGTGCATGGGGTTGTTTTTCGACTTTTTGTTTTGCGGCTTGCCGAAGCCGCGCCTCAGCGCCGTCCGCGCGGCGCTTCGGCCTTCGCCGGCGGCTCGGTCTGCGGTCCGCAGCTCGCGGCCGCAAGCGAGCCTTGCGCTTGCGGCATCAGGCCGGGCTCGGGCGCGAGCGCCTTCATCACGATCAGCCCGGTCGTGCTCGGGGAATCGATGATCAGGCGGTCGGCGGCGGTGATCTCTTCGTCCTCCGGCAGCTCGTTGTGCTGCGGCTCGGTCATCAGGTCGAGCTCGATCACCTTCTTGCCGGCCGAGCGGTCGTTGATGGCGTAATAGGCGATCTCGTTGCGGGTGTAGAACGACACCGAGGTGTAGGCCTGGCTGACTGGCACCGTCAGCTTGATCGGCCCGTTCGACAGATCGTAGCGACAGATCGCCAGCGCAAAGGCCGGGTCCATGAACGGCATCGGCGAGGTGCTGGGATCGGCGAGCGGCAGCTGGGTGACGCCGTTGAGCTTGGTCATCGGCGTCAGCCGCGAATAGGCGTCCTGGGTCGCGATCCGCGGCAACGCCAGCACGCTGACGAGATGGACCACGAGGCCCAGCACCACGCCGGCAACGATGGTGAACAACAGCCGGATCATGAGCAGCCCGCCGTCGTGATGGTGGGCATCGGCGCGTCGCGCTGGGTGCGGGTGGCAACGCCGACCGGGGTGTCGTAGAGCCGCAGCATCAGCGCGTAACGCTCGATGCCGCCGGTCGGCAACCAGTTGCCGGCGCGCGAGCGCGAGGCGATGCGGATCTCGAACGAGCCGTCGGACTGCCGCACGATCTCCTGGCTGGTGAAGCCGTAGCGCTGCAGCGAATTCGGGACGAGATGACCCTTGTGGTCATAAAGCGTCAGCGTCCAGAACCGCGCCGGCGGCGTCACGCCGGAGACCACGACGTCACAGCGGCCGTCGAGCACCTTCTTCTTGTCGTCGGTGGTCGCGGTGAAGGCGACGCCGTCGCCGGTGCCGATCGGCAGCTCGCCGTTGCGCACGATGGTGGCGCGCGAATAGGGGTCGACGTCGGCGGTGCCGGTGCGCGGACGCGCGGTCCAGGGGCCGATGGTCAGCGCGCCAATCTCGGTGCCGCGCGTCGTCGTCATCCAGGTCGCGCCGACGCCCACCACGGTTGCGAGCAGAAGGGCCGTCAATGTGATCAGGATCAGCCGCACTTGTTTCGATCAGTTCTTGTTTCGATTAGTTCTTGCGCGGGGCGGATGCGTTCGCATTCTCTTCCGCATAGTTCTGCGGGAAGGCGAGCGCGCTCGTGGACGATGCCGGTTTGGCTTGCTTGGAGTCGCTGGCGGCCGATTTGGTCGCGGTCCGGGCCGCGTCATCGAGCAGCTTCTCGACCCGCACCAACACGTCGGCGCCGCGCTTGGTCAATACCGGCGGCGGACCGGGCTTGGTCTCCAGCACCTTCGGCGCCGCATTGGCCTGCGCGTTGGCGATCCGCTCGGGCGGCAGCTTCTGGCCCATGCCGATGCCGGCGATTTCCCGCACCTCGACGCCCTGATGCGCCGCGAGCATGATGTCGTGCCAGGTCTGCGCCGGCAGCGAGCCGCCGGTCATGCGGTTGGTCGGCGAATAGTCGTCATTGCCGTACCAGACCGCGCAGGTGAAATTGCCGGTGTAGCCGACGAACCAGGCGTCGCGATACGCATTGGTCGTGCCGGTCTTGCCCGCGGTCGGAATCCCGTCGAGCGCGGCGCGGCGCGCGGTGCCTTCGCTGACGACGTGGCTCATCATGCCGGCCATGTCGGCGGCCACCGAGGCGGGAATCGCCTGGCGGGGCTTCGGTCCGTCGCGGTCCCAGCGCCAGACCGGATCGCCGGCGCCGGTGCGCACTTCCAGCACGGAATGCGGCGTCACCGCCTTGCCGCGGTTGGGGAAGGTCGCATACGCCACCGCGTGCTCGAGCACGGTGACTTCGTCCGAGCCGATCGGCAGCGACGGCGTGTCGGGCAGCGGCGCCTTGAGGCCGAAGCGGCGCGCGACCTCGACGATCTTGGCGCGGCCGATCTTGGCCGGGTTCGGCGCCTTCGGCTGCTCCTTCTGGCCGATCGCGATCGACAGCTTGACCGGCACCACGTTGATCGAACGCGTGATCGCCTGCGTCAGCGTCACCGCGCCGGAATAGGAATGGCCATAGTTCTGCGGGCACCAATTGCCGATGCAGACCGGGCCGTCGACCACGATCGAGTTCGGCGTGAAGCCGTTGAGGAGCGCGGTGGTGTAGACGTAAGGCTTGAACGAGGAGCCCGGCTGGCGATAGGCGTCGGTGGCGCGGTTGAACTGGCTGGCGCCGTAGTCGCGGCCGCCGACCATGGCGCGAATGCCGCCGTCGAGATCGGAGACGACGGTCGCGGCCTGGGTCGCGTGATAATCGCGGCCGAACTGGCGCAGCTGGTTCTCGACTGCGTCTTCCGCCGCCTTCTGCACATTGGTGTCGATCGCGAGCCGGACCACGAAGACGCGCTCGGTGTAGGATTTCGGGAAGGTGTCGACCAGCTTGCGCATCTCGTCGAAGGCGTAGTCGAGATAGTAATTCGGCGACGCCTCGTAGCGGCGGTCGACCGCGAAGGCAGGATTGCGGCGGGCGCCGAACACCTGGCCCTCGGTCATGAAGCCGGCGTCGACGAGATTGTCGAGCACGACGTTGGCGCGGGCGCGGGCGGCGGGCAGGTTGATGTGGGGCGCGTATTTGGTCGGCGCCTTGAACAGACCGGCGAGCATCGCGGCCTCCGCAAGCGTCACGTCGCGTGCCGACTTGTTGAAGTAGAAATGCGCGGCGCCGTCGACGCCGAAGGTGCCGCCGCCCATATAGGCGCGGTCGAGATACAGCTTGAGGATCTCGTTCTTGGTCAGGCGCCATTCCAGCCAGACCGCGAGGAAGGCTTCGTTGACCTTGCGCTCGATGGTGCGCTCGTTGCTGAGGAACAGGTTCTTGGCGAGCTGCTGGGTGATCGAGGAGCCGCCCTGGCGGACGCCGCCGGCCTGGGCGTTGGTGACGAGCGCGCGCGCCGTGCCGGCGATGTCGATGCCGAAATGCTCGTAGAAGCGGCGGTCCTCGGTCGCCAGCGTCGCCTTGATCAGCACGTCCGGAAAATCTTCCAGCGGGATCGAATCGTTGTGCTTGATGCCGCGGCTGCCGATCGGGTTGCCGTAGCGGTCGAGGAAGGTCACCGCGAGGTCGGACTTCTTCAGCCAGTCCTCGTCCGCGGTCTCGCGGAACGCCGGGATGGCGAGGGTCAGCATCACAACCAGGCCGCCGAGGCCCAGCGTCGCAGCCTCCGACAGCGGCTCGATGAATACCCAGCGCTTCCAACGCCCGACATAGAAGCGGTCCATGAAGGTCGAGTAGCGCTCGTAGAGCTCGCGGATGCCCTTGGCCGAGGAGAACAGCGAGGAGTCGATGCGCGCATCGAGATCCAGGAAGAAATTCCGGATCCGGGCCTTCCAATGCGGTGGTATGATCTGGCGCACCTAGAACCCTTGCGGCTTGGTTCGAAAGCGTTCAAGCACCCGGCCGGGGCGGCATCGAGACGTCTTGCGGGAGTGTTGCGGCAAACCCAAGGCGCCCGGCCAGCGACGGTGGGGACTTGCTGTTCCTTCTAGCCGAGCAGGGCCTATAAACCAATGGTCACGCTTGCGATTTTGAACAACAGGCCTAATTGACCCCGGTTCATTACGGGCCTCACGCGGGCGTTGCTTGCGGCCCCAAGGCCCCACGCCCTAGATGGCACCAGCCGTAGCTCTTTCGAACTTTTGTTGAGGCGCATGACCGCAGCTCCCAAACGACCTTCAGGCCAGGAAGGATTCTTCTGGAAAACCAAGACGTTGGAAGAGATGTCGGGGCCCGAATGGGAGAGCCTGTGCGACGGCTGCGGCCGCTGCTGCCTGAACAAGCTCGAGGAAGAGGGCACCGGCGACATCTACTTCACCCATGTCGGCTGCAAGCTGCTCGATGGGGTGACCTGCGGCTGCAAGGACTATGCGAATCGTTCCGACAAGGTTCCGGACTGCGTCCGCCTGACTCCGGCCAATGTCCGCACCCTGAACTGGCTGCCGCCGAGCTGCGGCTACAAGCTCGTCGCGGAAGGCCGCGACCTCTATTGGTGGCATCCGCTGGTGTCAGGCGATCCCGACACCGTGCATGAGGCCGGCGTCTCCGTACGCGGTCGGGTCGAAGGCAGCGAGGTGGAGATCCCGGACGATGAGCTCGAGAACCACATCGTGCAGTGGCCGGCGCAGCTGCCGAAACGGGCCCGCCTGAAGCGACGTCCGAAGGACTGATCCGCCTGTGAGATCGAGGTCGGGCCGGAGCGGACGCCCAGCCCCTAGCGCAGCATATTGATACAATCTGAGATTGTGATATGCTGGCGCCGTTTTACGGCTCATTTTTTTCTCTTGCCTTCTGTTTTCAGTCCCCCACCCGGGGGCGTAAATCTTTGGAGAGCCATATGGCAAAGTCGCAAAAGCAGGCGAAGAAATCTCCCGTGGTCAAAGGTCAGGCCCGGCCATTTTGTCAGAACGGCCCGAGAGTCCTGCCGCAGCTCAGTCCGGCTGTCATGGCCGACACCCTTCGCGCACGTGCGATTATCTCGAGCCGATCCAAGTGGGTGAACGGCACGGTCCTGCACTACTGCTTTTTCACCTCGGGTCACTTTGAAGTTCCCAGGGCCCAGGCGGACGCAATACGCAAGGCCTTCGCGAAATGGAAGGCGGTAGGCATCGGCCTCGAATTCCAGGAGGTCTCCCAACTCGCTGAAGCCGAAGTGCGAATTGGCTATTCAGTGCCAGACGGATCGTCGGCCTCGCAGGTTGGCAGGGACGTGCTGCAGGTATCCCAGACCGAGCCGACCACCGTGTATGGTTGGGATCTGACCTCGCAATATGGCAGCGGCACTGCGCTGCATGAACTCGGACACGTGCTTGGCATGGAGCACGAGCATCAAAACCCCTTCGCCGGCATCAAGTGGCATGATGAGGCTGTTTACAAGTCGCTGGGCGCTCCGCCCAACAAGTGGAGCCGATCGACGACGTTTCACAACATTCTGGAGAAGCTCACCCCGCAGCAGGTACAGGGTTCAACATGGGATCCGGATTCCATCATGGAATACGAGTTTGAGCCGGGGCTGATTGCGGAGCCGAAGCCTTACGAGACCAATGGTCTGGTTCCTCCGGGGACGCTCTCCGCCGGAGACAAGCAGTGGATCCGCCGCTGGTATCCGCCGCTACAGCCGGCCTTGACGACGCTTCAGCCCTTCCATCCGGCCGTGGTCGATCTCGCCGCTGGTCAGCAGATGGACTATGCGATCAAACCCAGCGCCTCACGCAAATATACCATCGAGACCAAAGGGCCGTCTGACGCAACGCTGGTCCTGTTCGAGGAGGTGAACGGAACGCCGCGGTTTCTCGTGGGTGACGATGATAGCGGCGAGGATCGAAACGCGAAAATTTCTTACAAATTGTTCGCCGGCCGAAGCTATATCGCCCGGCTGCGACTGGTGCATCCAGGCCCCTCGGGCAAGACGGCACTGATGTTTTCCTAAGGTTGCCCTGGGGCGTCGCAGGGCTGCCGGCAGCGACCGGGGTCCTGCGACTCTCACCTGGGTCCGTACGCCAATCGTCGCGATGGCCCGACTTTGGGATGCACCCATGCGCCGCGGTGCCTGCCTGGGAAGAACTTTGCTGTCTACATTGGACTGCATAGAACGAATCCTTCGCGGCGTTGCGCCGCCTCATGGCTTCCGATCGAGATGAACAAGTTCGAGCGGCAGAGCAGTTCTGCCGACACCCAGACATTGCCCGACGATATCGCCGAGGAATTGTCCCGCCTTCCGAGCGAGGTCTTGAGCGTCGATGACGCTCCTTCGCTCGCGCCGCCGGCGCCGCTATCGCAGGACGAGGTCCGCACCATCGTCATCAGCCTGATGCTGACGATGTTCCTGGCCGCACTGGATCAGACCATCGTCGCTACCGCGCTGCCGACCATCGGACGCCAGTTCCACGACGTCTCCAATCTCTCCTGGGTCATCACAGCCTATCTGCTCGCGTCGACCGCGGTCGCGCCGGTGTTCGGCACGCTCAGCGACATCTACGGCCGCCGCGTCATGATCATCATCTCGCTCAGCCTGTTCGTCGCGGGCTCGGTGCTGTGCGCGATCGCGCCGAACCTGCCGATGCTGATTCTCGCACGCGGTCTCCAGGGACTGGGCGGCGGCGGCATCATGCCGGTGGTGCAGACCGTGATCTCCGACGTCGTGAGCCCACGCGAGCGCGGCCAGTACCAAGCCTATTTCTCCAGCGTGTGGATGGTCGGTGGCATTCTCGGCCCGGTCATCGGCGGCGTGTTCGCCGAGCATCTGCATTGGTCGATGATCTTCTGGATCAATGTGCCGCTCGCGGCCGCGGCGATCGCGCTGCTGCTGCCCCGGATGAAAAAGATCCCGGTGTTCCACCGCAAGCGCAAGGTCGACTGGCTCGGCGGCGTGCTGCTGATGGCCTCCGCCGTCGTCTTCATGCTTGTGCTGACCTGGGGCGGCACGCGCTTCCCGTGGCTCTCGCCGACCGTGCTTGCGATGGTGGGCGGCGCGGTCGCACTCGCGGTCACTTTCGTGTGGCATGCGCGCCGCGCCGACGAGCCGTTCCTGCCGCTGCCGCTGCTCGGCGGATCGGTTGTGCCATTCGGGCTGACGGCCGGCGGCTGCGCGCTCGGTGCGATCACGGGCCTCACGGTCCAGCTGCCGCTCTATTACGAGGCGGTCTATCACCTCAGCGCCAGCGAAGCGGGCCTTGCGCTGATTCCGCTCGCGGCGGTCTCGACCGTCGGCGCGGCCGTCGCCGGTCGCACCATGGCGCGGGCCAAGCACTACAAGCGGGTCGCCATCGTCGGAACGTCCTGGGCTGCGCTGTGCGGCCTCGGCCTGACGTTGACGACGTTGCCGCTCTGGGCACTGCTGACACTGATGGCCGCGTTTGCGCTTGGCCTCGGCACCACCTTTCCGGTCTGTGTGGTCTCGGTGCAGAATTCGGTCGCCCGTCCGCAGGTCGGCACCATCACCGGCGCCTTGAACTTCTTCCGCTCGCTGATGTCCTCGTTTACCGTCGCGGCGTTCGCAGCCATCCTGCTCATCGCCCTCGGTGCCGACGTTCCGCTCGCGGGCGAGCATCACGGCGCCGTCAATGCGATCCCCGCCGACGACATGCGGCATGCGTTCCGCTACGTTTTCGGCGCCGCCACGGCGCTGATGGCCGGCGCCGCGCTCTGCCTGATCATGATGGAGGAGCGGCCGCTGGCCGGTCCGTCCACGACGCAACCCGTCGAGATGGCGGAATAAGAACCGCTAGCCGCGGCCTCCGCCCGGAAAGCTGCTGTTTCGCGGCAATCGAATCGTGAACTCGGTGAACGCGCCGGGCTCCGTCGCGACGTCGATGGTGCCGCCGTGCTGCTTCACCACGATATCGTGGCTCATCGACAATCCAAGGCCCGTGCCTTCGCCGGCCGGCTTGGTGGTGAAGAACGGATCGAACATCTTTTCCTTCACCTCGTGCGGAATGCCGGTGCCATTGTCCCGGATGCGGATCTCGATGCTGTCGCCCTGGTCGCGTGTCGCGGCGATCACCACCGGCTCGTAATCGGCGGCGCCGACATCCGACTTGCGCTTGGCAACCGCGTGGAAGCCATTCGAGATCAGGTTCAGCAGCACCCGGGTGATCTCCTGCGGAAACACTTCCGCTTGCCCGGCCGCCGGATCGAGCTCGCGCTTCAGCGTCACGTCGAACTGTGGCTTCTCGGCGCGGGCGCCGTGATAGGCAAGGTTGAGGCTCTCCTCGACCAGCGCGTTGATGTCGCTCAGCCGATGCTCGCCGCCGCCCTCGCGGGAATGCAGCAGCATGTTCTTGACGATGGAGTCGGCGCGCCTGCCGTGCTGCACGATCTTCGCGAGATTGTCCTTCAGGAGCCCGGTCAGCTCGTCGACCTCGCTGCGGACGTCGTCCGCGAGCGAGACAGGCGCGAGCGCATCATTCAGTTCGTCCGTCAGTTCGGCGGAGAGCGATGCAAAATTGTTGACGAAGTTGAGCGGGTTCTTGATCTCGTGCGCAATGCCGGCGGTGAGCTGGCCGAGCGAGGCCAGCTTCTCGGTCTGGACCAGCCGGTCCTGGGCAGCGCGCAAGTCGTCGAGCGATTTGGCGAGGTCCCTGGTGCGATCCTGCACCTCGTTGAACAGGCGCGTGTTCTCGATGGCGATCACGGCCTGGTCTGCAAAGGTCTTGAGCAGGGCGATCGCCTTGTCCGGGAAAGGACCGGCCTCCGGCCGCGTCACGCCGATGGTGCCGATCGCGACACCGTCGCGCAGCATCGGGATCACGAGGATGCTGCGATAACCTCGCGTCCGCGCCAGCTCTCTCATGGCATCCGTGAGGTCGGGCTCGTTCTGCATGTCGCTGCGGAATGCGAACTCTCCGCTTCTTGCCACCCGGCTGTGAATGCCGGACGCCGACAGCGGCGCCGGGAACGAGCTGAGCAGCTCTTCGTTGCCGGCTGCGTTGTCGGTGCTGAAGGCGGCCAGGTGCAGCAGGCCGTCGACGACGCGCGTGACGGTGGAGGAATGTCCGCCGACCAGGGACTTGGCGCTATCGGAAATCGCCTGGAACACCGGCGTCACATCCGCGGGCGAGGCCGCGATCACCTTGAGGATGTCGGCGGTCGCGGTCTGCCGTTCCAGCGCCTCCCTCGTGGTATTGAACAGGCTGACATTCTTGATCGCGATCACCGCCTGGTCGGCGAAGGTCTGCAGCAGCCGCACATGATGCTCGCCGAACACGCCGGTGGCGCGCCGCGTGGCGATGATGATTCCGATGGCCTCGCCGTCGCTCATCAAGGGCGCGAACAGCATGCTGCGGTAGCCGCGGGCGCGCGCGATGTCGCGAGCTGCCGGTTCGACCTCGGTGTCGGGCAATTGCGCCGCCGCCCCATTGGCCACGAGCTGGTAGGGCGGGAACTGCGCGAATGGCACCGGGAAAGAGGCCTGCAGCACGCGATCGCCGGCCGGATCGGTCGGCGTGAACGCCGCAAGGTGCGCAGCGCCGTCGATGTAGCGCAGCACCGCCGTGGAGAATCCGCCGATCAGCCGGTTGGCATTGGCAGCGATGGCGTCGAACACTGGCTGTACGTCGGACGGCGAGGCGGCCATCACTTTCAGAATGTCGGCAGTAGCGGTCTGGCGTTCCAGCGTCTCGCGTGTCTCGTTGAACAGCCGTGCGTTCTCGATCGCGATCACCGCCTGGTCGGCAAAGGTCTGGAGCAGCTGGACGAGGTCGGTTGCGAACGCGCCGGGCTCGGCGCGCGTGACGCTGATCATGCCGACCGGCGTTCCCCGGTTCATCAGCGGCATGAACAGCACGCTGCGGAAGCCGCGCAGCCGCGCGAGGTTCCGGTTCAGCTCCGGGACCTCCGCGGCTTCGCTATCTGGAAACTGGATCGTCTCGCCGCCACGCACCAGTGCGAAGGTCGGAAAGTCGGCAATCTTGCGCGGGAACGACGCCTTGAGCCCTTCGTCCGCCTCGGGGCTGGTTGGTGTGAACGCCACGAGGTGGAGCTCGTCCTCGATGAACTGAAGCACGGTGGCGGAGAAGCCGCCGAGCAAACGCCGGGAGCTGGACGCAATCGCCTCGAAGACCGGCCGGGCATCGGAGGGAGAGGCCGCGATGGTGCGCAGAATCCCGGCGCTGGCGCTCTGACGATCGCGCGCAATCGCGAGCTCGCTGCGAAGCTGCGCGTTCTCGGCTGTGGCCGCCTGTAACAGGCGCTCAAGTTCCGCGATGTCGTTGGAAGGGGCGGTCATTCGCAATCCGGCTTGATGCTGCGACAAGCGCGGCACCAGGGCGGATTATCACATCTCCTGCGGCCGGAGCCAGCGTCCGCGACAGCGAGTTTTGGCGCCAGAATCCGGCCAGCTTTATGTGCCCGGCCGCGACACCTCGGTCTCCTTGCTGGTGATGAATTCCAGCAGCACGGGAACGCCTTCCTGCGTCTTCTGGATGCCGCGCCTGATCGCGGGGATGATGTCCTCAGGTCTTGTCACCCGCTCGCCATAGCCGCCGAAGGCGCGCGCCATCGCGGCGTAGTCGCCGGAAATGTCGGTCGAGCGATATTTCTCGGTCGAGACCGGCATCACCTTCAATTCGATCGCCATCGAAAAATTGTTCAGCAGGATCGACATGATCGGAATGCGCTCGCGCACCGCGGTCTCGAAATCCATTCCGGTGAAGCCGATCGCGGCGTCGCCCCAGACATTGATGCAGAGCTTGTCGGGCTTGGCGAGTTTTGCGCCCATGGCCAACCCAAGGCCGTAGCCGAGTTGCGTCGTCTTGCCCCAGCCGAGATAGGTGAGGGGCTCGACCGACTTCCAGAACGGCGAGAGCTGGTCGCGGGGGCTGCCGGCATCGTGGGTGATGATGGTGTTGGCGATGTCGACGGTGTGCTGCAGGTCCCACAGCACGCGATAGGGACTCAAGGGCGCATCATTGCTGGTGAGCTTCGGCATCCATTTCGCCAGCCACTCCTTGTGCGAGGCCGCGATCTCTGCGGCGACCGCCGAGGCGTCCCGATCCGCGGTGACGGCCTTGCAGATCTCCTCCAGCAGCGCATCGAGCACGAGCCCGGCATCGCCGACGAGGCCGATCCGGGCTTCGACGTCCTTGTTGAGATGGTTCGGATCGAGTGTGGAGTGGATGATGGTTTTGTCTTTCGGCATCGCGATGCCGAAGCTTGTTTCGGTGAAGGAGCAGCCGATGCCGAAAATGACGTCGGCCTCGGCCAGGAACTTCGGCACCGCGCGCGGCACCGCAAGGCCGCCGGAGCCGAGCGAGAGCGGATGCGTTTCCGGAAACGATGATTTGCCCCCAAGGCTGGTCGTCACGGGAATGGCGAGCCGTTCGGCCAGCCGTTTCAGTTGTGGCCACGCCCGCGCGTAATGCACGCCTTGGCCGGCATAGATCACCGGACGCTTGGCGCTGACGAGCAGGTGGGCGGCTTCCTTCACATGTACGGGGTCGGCGCCGTAGCGCGTGCGCAGCACCGGAGTATAGTTCAGCGGCTCCGGCACCTCTTCGTTCCACATGTCCGCCGGGATCTCGACGATGACAGGCCCGCCGCGGCCGTTCTTCAGCTTGGTGAAGGCGCGGCGAAAAATGTTGGCGACTTCCGCGGCCAGGATGATCGGTTCGGATGATTTCGAAAACGCCTTCATCGCTTCGCTGGAATTGAAGTTCGGCTCGATATGCGCAAGCCTGCGCTGATAGCCCATCGGCAGCACCAGCACGGGAACGGATTCGCCGTAGCATTGCGCGACGCCGCCCATCGCGTTCTCCGCGCCGGGCCCATGCTGCATGCAGAACGCGCCAATCGAGCGTCCCGACGTCACCCGCGAGATCGCATCCGCCATGTGGATGCCGACGCGCTCCTGCCGCACCATCACGGGCCTGATATCGGCCTTCGCCGCATGTTCGATCAGATGGTTGACCGGATAGCCGCAGAGGATCTCGATCCCCTCGCGCTTCATGATTTCCGCAATGGCGGTGCCGAGCTTCATGGCGTCTCTCTCCCTGGGCGGGCCGGTTGGTCCGGCCGATTAGGGGAGAGAGGATCAGGAAATTGGCGGAGGGTAAAGCGTGAGCGCGTGAGAGCTGCGGTAGGTCAGCCATGCAGTGAGCTGCCGTAGCCCGGATGGAGCGCAGCGCAATCCGGGGCCGTTCCACCCGGATAGACCGGTGACCAATTGCGGCGCTCGATCCGCTACGACCGCTACTTGCAGCTTTGGCAGATCCTCAGCTTGCGTTTCAAGGCCTCGTCTTCTTGATCGATCAATTGCTCAGCGGCGCCTTTAGCACCCGGGTCGGCCTTGGAGCCCTTCGCAGTGCGTGACCTCACAGGCGGGACCACCTGATGCGATGTGTCGTTGTCGTCGCCAGTGCCTACGCTGAAGCCATCGTAGTCGGCGGCTGGGTTCGGCGCCGATGGAAGCCCGCCGATCACAGGCGGCGAAGCTTCTCTGATGGATGCTGCCGGCGGAGGTCTAGAATTTTTGGCGCCCGCGTGCGGCGGCGATCCATTGGGCGGAGAAAGCGAAACCGGCGGTGCGGCCGAAGTCTGTCCTCTCGCGCCGTCCTGCGACCAGACGCCGACAAGACGAGGCTGAAAGCCAGGAGCATCACGCTTCTCATCCGCATCCTTGCAGCTGTGGTTGGTCGATTGACAGTATGAAGGGTATCAGGACCCGCATGGTCGTCAAAGCGCCGCAGCCCGGATTTCGTAGCCGGGAGTATGGTTCACAAAGTGTGACCGGCCCGCCGCGCACTCTCCAGCCGCAATGAATGTCAAAGAGGAATTTAACGCTTGGGCCCTAACTTGCGCTCGCCATGAGTGACCAGGTCGTCCACAGCGAGGTTCAACCGTTTTCGGCGCGCACGGCGCTCCCCTGGCTGGTGAGCCTTGGCGTCTATGTCCTGCTGCTGATCCTAGGACCGCGGCTGCTCAATGATCCCGACACCTATTCGCACATCGAGGTCGGGCGCTGGATCATCGCGCACGGCAAGCTTCCGGCGAGCGACCCATTTTCTTTTTCGAGGCATGGCGCCCCCTGGATCACCTTCGAATGGCTCTCGGAGATCATCTACGCCGGAGCTTACGCGCTTGCCGGCTGGCAGGCCGGCCTCGTCGTCGGCGCCGCGGCGATAGCGCTCGCGTTCGGCCTGTTCACGTTCTTCCTGCTGCGCGAGCTTTCGCCGACCCAGACGCTGCTCATGGTGATCGCGGCCGTCATCCTGTTGGCGCCGCATATGCTGGCGCGGCCACACGTGCTGGTGCTGCCGCTGATGGTGACCTGGGCGGCTGCCCTGGTACGCTGCATGGATCGTGGAGGGCCTCCGCCGTATTGGGCCCTTCCGCTGCTGGTCGTGTGGGCCAATCTGCACGGCAGTGTGGTGCTGGCGCTTGGACTGATCGGCCCTGCGGGGCTCGAGGCGCTGCTGCGCGAGAAGCGCAGCGAATGGCCCCGCGTATTCCTGCGTTGGCTGCCGTTCACCGCGCTTGCGGTCGCGGCGTCCTGCCTGACCCCCTACGGGCCGGAACCGCTGCTGATGCCGCTGACCACACTCGGCCTCGGCCCCGCGCTCGGTTGGATCGCGGAATGGCGGCCGCAGGATTTCAGCCACATAGGTATCTTCGAGTTGCTGCTGCTGGCCGGCATCTTCGCGCTCTCGCGTGGCGTGACGCTGCCGGTCGTGCGGACCTTGGTCGTGATCGGCTTACTGCATTTCGCGCTGGCCCAGATCCGCAATGCGGATCTGCTGGCCATGCTGGCGCCGCTCTATCTGGCGGCTCCGCTGGGGCGGACGTTCGGCGGATCGATTGCGGAAGATGCTGCCGGCTCGTCACGCGGCCTGAACCTGGCCGTGCTGGGTGTGCTGATCGTGGTGAGCGGGGCGACGCTGGTCCGTGATATACGGCCGGCTTCGGCCATTACTCCTCAGGCTGCCGTCACTGAAGCCAAGCTCGCCACGACGGGGCACGTGCTCAACGATTATTCCTTCGGCGGCTATTTGATCTTTGCCGGCATTCCCACCTTTATCGACGGTCGCGGTGAACTGTACGGGGGAACGTTCATCAACCGCTACAATCGCGCCCTGGCGCTGGTCGACCTCGGCGACTTTCTCAAGTTGCTCGATGAATACAACATCGGCGCGACGCTGCTCGCGCCGGAGACGCCCGCGATAGCGATGCTGGACCGGCTACCCCAATGGCAGCGCGTCTACAGCGACGACGTGGCGGTCGTGCACAAGCGGCGAGATGTGCCGCAAAGATAGATCAAGCGGTCCCGAAGGCGGCGTATTGGCCGCCGAGCGGCACGCCGCTCAGGGTCGCTTCGAGGCGCCGCGCCGGCTTGGTGTCCCAGGGCAGCAGCAGGAAATGGCGCGCACCGATCTCGCGCAAGCCGCCGGCAGCCATCAATTTTCGGGTTGTGCCAGCCCCGAGCAGGACAGCGTCCCGGTCGAACTCACAACGCGCGACGGCGAGGCGCGTCAGCGGGTTGTACGGATTGTGCTCGATGACGCAGACGAGTCCCCCAGGGCGCGTCACGCGCCGCATCTCCGCGATGAATTGCGCCCACTCGGCCGGCACGACGTGATGCATCACGCAGACGGCCGTGACCAGATCGAAGCTGGCATCGTCGAAAGGAAAGGTGCGGCCGTCAAACTCACGGTAGTCGACCCTGCCATTGTCAGTGCGTGCCTGCGCCAGGCTGGCCGAAGAAACGTCGATACCGCTCAAGCGGCCGACCATGCCGTGCAGCAGAGGATGAAGGCTGCCGACGCCGCAGCCGACGTCCAGCATGTCGGGCCTCTCCGTGTCGAGCCGCTGCGCGATCAGATTGCCCAGGAGATCAGCCTTGGCGCGCATGAAGAAATGATGCGGCAAACCGGAGAAGTCGATCGAGGATTGGACCACGTCACGGTAGTTGTCGTGATAACCGTCGAAGAGCTCGGTCATGCGCTGGGTCACTCGTTGACGGCGTGGATCGCAGGCGCGGCCGCCGCCTCGTTGCGGTCGAAGCCAGCGCGGGTCTGCACCACGTAGAGCGGTCGACGTTTCACCTCGGCATGAATACGGCCGACGTAAAGCCCCACGATGCCCGTCATCAGCATGTTCATTCCACACAGCAGGGACACGACGACGATCGTCGAGGACCAGCCGGTCACGAGATGACTATCGTTGCTGAGCCACAACACGATCACCCAGCCGCCATAGAGCAGTGCCAGACCCGAGACCGTCAATCCGCACCAGATTGCGAGCCGCAAGGGCAGATCGGAAAAGCCGAGCGCGGCGTTCGTCGCGAGCCGCACCATCTTGAACAGCGGATATTTGGTCTCGCCCGCTGCGCGCTCGAGGCGGTGGAAGGTGACCTCGGCCTGCCGGAAGCCGAGCCAGGCGATCATGCCGCGTACGAAGCGGTCCTGCTCCGGCATCTGCCGAAGCGCGTCGAGCACCTTGCGATCGATCAGGCGGAAGTCGCCGACATCGGCGGGGATGCCGACCGAGGACATCCTGCCGAGAAGCCGGTAGAACAGATGCGCGGTCGCGCGCTTGAATCGGCTTTCGCCGTCGCGCGAGAGGCGGCGGGCGTGGACGATGTCGTTGCCTTCCTGCCATTTTGCGATCAATTGCTCGATCACTTCGGGCGGATCCTGCAAATCGGCATCCATGACGATGATCGCTTCACCTTGCGCGGCGTCCATGCCGGCGGTGATGGCGATCTGATGCCCGAAATTTCGCGACAGGCCGATATAGCGAAAGCGCGGGTCGCGCGTGGCGAGCGCCTGTAGCACGATCGAGCTGGAATCACTGCTGCCGTCGTCGACGAAGATTGCTTCTGCCGGCCCGTCGAGCCGGGACAAGACCAGGTCGAGCCTGCGCAGCAGCACCGGCAGCACGGCTTCCTCGTTGAACACGGGGATGACGAGGCTGTAGCGGATCGACTGGAAATTGGCCGCCATGCGAGAGAGTCCAACTCGTTGCAGGAGCGGAAGTCTATGCCTGCGGTGGTTAAGGTCGCCTTGCCACAACCATTAAGGATATCGGGCACCGTGGCCGCTTCCAATGAGGCGGGTGCGGATGGTGATACCCGATTAACCACGCGGGCAGCGGCGGCTTTGGTCTAGGACTTCGGCCTAGGACTTGCGGCGGATCTTGTAGAGAACAAATCGCTCCGAGGTGTCCAGCGCTTCCAGCAGATCCGGCAGCGGGTTTGCGACTTTCGGCCCGAGGACGTAGAGATAGTCGAAGTCCTGGTGCCAGGTGCGGACGAACGGCGGAACGCCCGCCGGCGGCCGGCTTGCCGCAATCGCGGTCAGCACGGCCAGCGGCACCGGCCCTCCGTAGGGAATGGCAAGACGGCGCACGTCCTCGCGGGGCCGCACGGGCTGCTTGCCGGCTTCCGTGAATAGATTGGGCACGAACGCGTTGGCATAGTGCACGGCCAGCGTAGGCGCATAATACATCGGATACGAGGTGAGGTCCGCGAAGGGCGGGTCTCCGTTATCGTCCGTGCTGGCGACCAGGATGCGCGAGCCGCGATCGATCTTGTGGAACGACTCGACGATGGCCGCATAGTCGGTGCGGTAAGGCAACCACACCGCAAGCACGAGGGCGAGATTGATCAGTATGATGCTACTGATCGCGGCGAGCGCTGCCATTCTCCATGCCCGGCTGGGCAGTGTCAGCGAGCAGAAGGCCGGCAGGATCAGAGCCGCAGCGGGAATCACGCGCAGGTCGACGAACGAGGTTCCGAACAGCTTCGAGGGAATGACGACATAGAGCAGAGCGAAGCCGATCGCGAGCCAGATTCCGGCTGCTTCGAGCTTGAGGACGCCGCGTCTTGCGGCGAAGAACAGCGAGATCATCAGCGTCAGCCCGGTCGCCGCCGCGACCGTCAAATTGTAGCCGTTCATGATGCGCAACGGCCAGATAGGCTTGAATCCGAAGAACCAGTTCGTTCCTTCGCTTCCGATCGATCCCGCCGTCATGCGCATGATCCCAAACAGGGCAAGCGCCGGTATGGCCAACGCGGCGAGCCGCGCGGCGGCGACACCGTACGACATTCGCCCATGGCGGATGCGCGAGAGCTCGTAAAGCCCGAGCGTCGCGCCGTAGATGCCGAGCGAGAAGAAATGCGCCGTAAACAGCGCTGCGACGAAGACCATGTTGACGACGAAACGCAGTGGCCATGGGCGTTCGGCGAGCATCAGATAGACGGCGATGCCGCAGAGAGCGAGGCCTAGCCCGAACTCGAAATTCACGAAGCCCCAGCTGAACGGCAGACAGTAAAGGAAAGCGAGCGCCGCAAAGCCGGCGAGATGGACCCGTCCCTTCCGGGCCCATTCGAGCAAGAGAGCGCCCCCGACGATCAGCAATTGGCTCAGGAGCAGAAACAGCCGTGTGGCGTTCTCGACGCTGATCAGCCGCGCCATCTGCGGGACCAGCAGATCCATTCCAAGGTTGGGATAGAATGCCCAGACCACCTCGTAATGCGGATTGGCGTTGGGAGTGCCGTTCTGGCTCAGAATATACATCCGGGCGAGGTGATTGGGATAGTCGACCATCGCGGGGATAGGGGTCAGCAGCACCGGAAGAAACGACACGGCCGCCAGGACAGCAAGAACGGTGATCGCTACCGACCGGTCCGAGCCAAGACGAGCCCGGATTGTCGAGGTCGGCTTGTCGGAAGGAATCATATCAAAGGGCCGCTGGAGTTTGAGCTTACGCTCTACGACGGCGCAACCGCACGACACAACGCCATAATGTGAACTTCGCGAAAATCAAGCTGGGGTCGCGCCGCATCGGAAGGAGGAGCCCGTCATCCGGCGTGCTGCACGCGGACTCGTGCTGATGAGATTGCGGCGCGCCGGCTATGCCGGCTACTTCACCGCCGCGCTGATCGAGTTGAATTTGCCGCTCAGGAGTGCGCCGCCCGTGTTGTTCACGGCCGTGATGATCGCGAGCGCGATGCCCGTGGCGATCAGACAATACTCGATGGCGGTGGCACCATTTTCATTGGCAAGAAATGACTTGAGCAAAGTCATCGTCAACTCCTGTTCATCCGTCCAACCTAGGCTGGTGCCGTTTTCGGAATGGTAAATTGATTCACTAATTTTTCGCGGGCGCGTCAAAACGCAGGTGGATGGTCCTCACCTGCCGTTTGATATGGTGTCATCGATTGACTTAAGGTTTCGTCACCCAATTCGGACGCATTTGGCGATGTCGTCATCCCGTCTCAGGACGAGATCTGACGTTCCGGCGCGATCTTGCCGGGGCGTTTCAGCACCGCTGCCAGGCGTCCGACCAGATAGCTCACCGCGCACGGCTGCGCCCGCGCGGGGCTGCCGGCGAGGCTTTCTTGCTCGGCCGCGTCGTTGACGATGCCGATGTAGTTCTTTCTGGCGTCCTGCTGCTGCACGAGCCTGCAAATCCCGGGTTCAATCGAGGGGCGACCATGCTGCGCAGAGCGAGAAGCGTCGGTTAATTTTGTCTTCCGTAGGATTACGTGCCGCCCCCGCGACTGTGGGCAGACGCTGAAAGCGCGGGCTTGGCTTAACGGATTGTTGAGCCTGTTCTCGACCGCGGTGCAAAGCTCAGTCGCGACGAGCGTCCGCATTCAGCGCCCGCAACACCGCGATGCGGGCGAACATCATCCAGCCGCCGCCGGTCTCGGCCGCGTTGATCAGGGTTTCGATCGCGGTCTGCCAGTGGCTCGCATGCTGCGTATCCTCGGGCAGTCGCATGATGTGATCGGCAGCTTCTTGCAGCGTCCGCAGCTTGCGCCCGCCACGTAACGAAATGGGGTCGTCGAACGCAGTCGACCAGGGCATGTCAGGTCGGCCGATCGACGAGGGGAGGCATCACGGCGTCGTCGCTGTGCGATGGTTCTAGCCGGCCTTCTTCGCCCGCGCCGGCGCGCGCACTGGCTTGTCGGCCTTCTTGGGAGCGGCTTTCGCAGCAGCGTCCTTGCCGCCCTTGCCCGCGATCGGCAGCAGCATCTCGCGCTGGCCTTCGACGCGCTTCTTCGGCTTCTTGCCCTTGACGGCGTCCTTGCTCACGTCCTTGGCCACCTTCGCCGCGGGGCTTGCGTCCTTCTCGTTCGCGATGCTCTTCTTCAGCGCGTCCATGAGGTTGATGACGTTGCCGCCGGTCTTGGGCGCGGCCTTTGCTGCGATGGGCGCTCCGCTGCGCTTCTTGTTGATGAGGTCGATCAGCGCGGTCTCGTAATGGTCCTCGAACAGCTCGGGCTCGAACGCGCCGGACTTCTTCTCGACGATGTGCTTTGCAAGGTCGAGCATGTCCTTGGTCAGCTTCACGTCCTGGATGTCGTCGAAATAGTCCTTCTCGCCGCGCACCTCATAGGGGTAGCGCAGCAGCGTCCCCATTAGGCCGCTCCCGAGCGGCTCCAGCGCGATGATGTGCTCGCGGTTGGTCAGCACCACGCGGCCGATCGCGACCTTGTCCATGCTCCGGATCGTCTCGCGGATCACGGCAAAGGCGTCATGGCCGACCTTGCCATCGGGCACGAGATAATAGGGGCGGATCAGATAGCGGCTGTCGATGTCGGTCTTCGGTACGAACTCGTCGATCTCGATCGTGTGGGTGGAGTCCAGCGCGATGTCGTCGAGCTCGTCCTTGGTGACCTCGATATAGGTGTCGGTGTCGACCTTGTAGCCCTTGACGATGTCCTCCGAGGTCACCTCGTCACCGGTCTCGGCGTCGACCTTGAGGTACTTGATCCGGTGGCCGGTCTTGCGGTTGATCTGGTTGAACGAGACCTTCTCGGTATCCGAAGTGGCCGGATAGAGCGCGACCGGGCAGGTCACGAGCGACAAACGCAGAAAACCCTTCCAATTGGCGCGGGGGGCCATGGGCTACTCCAAACGCAACGGGGACAGAAGACGAAGATACCATCGGGGAACAACGAATCATAGCAAGGCGGATCGCTGAATCTTGCAACTGCGTTAACCGGCCGCCCGGTGCGCGGTTGCAACCTGATCAGGCCGCAAAGGCCGGAACATCATATCCCATCATGCGTTGGCACGAGACATTCCGCCGCGAGCAGTCGCGGCCATCCGACGCGACAGCCAGAATTGAGGTCACCATGGCAACCACGCGAGACCAACGTCAGATCGTGGAAACTCCGACCGAGGCGCGCCAGGGCGAGCCTGGGCCGTCGGTGGCGGCGCTGCTCGCCATATCGACCGGGCTTGCGATCCTGATCCTCGCGGTCATCTGGTTCGTGTTCTTCCGGACCTGATCGGCAGATCGAGCGGACGGTTCGCACCTTCCGACTCGCCGCGTACCGCGGCACATTGCGCCCGCCAGGCCGCCGGTTCGTCCGGTGGCCCGGCGGGCGCAATGCGTTTTGCGCGAACTGGTCGGATATGACCAAAAAGTAACGCGGCCGGTTCCCCGTGTTCATATTCAGTTCACGCCGGAATTGCTCATCTGTGCGGATGTTCATGCGGCCTAATTCTGGAGAGAAGCGTGCGCCTGCTCGTCGTTGAGGACGACCCCGATCTCAATCGCCAGCTCACCAAGGCGCTGACCGACGCCGGCTATGTCGTCGATCGCGCCTTCGACGGGGAGGAGGGGCATTATCTCGGTGACAACGAGCCCTACGATGCCGTGGTGCTCGACATCGGCCTGCCGAAGAAGGACGGCATCTCGGTCCTGGAAGCCTGGCGGCGCAACGGCCGCACCATGCCGGTCCTCATCCTCACCGCGCGCGACCGCTGGAGCGACAAGGTCCAGGGCTTCGATGCCGGCGCCGACGACTACGTCGCAAAGCCGTTCCACCTGGAGGAGGTGCTGGCGCGCATCCGCGCGCTGCTGCGCCGCTCCACCGGCCATGCCCAAAGCGAGCTGAGCTGCGGCCCCGTCACGCTCGACACCAGGACCGGCCGGGTCAGCGTATCGGGCAATCCCATCAAGATGACGTCGCACGAATATCGGCTTCTGGCCTACCTGATGCATCATTCGGGGCGCGTCGTATCCCGCACCGAGCTGGTCGAGCATCTCTACGACCAGGACTTCGACCGCGACTCCAACACCATCGAGGTCTTCGTCGGCCGCATCCGCAAGAAGCTCGACGTCGACATCATCCAGACTGTCCGCGGCCTCGGCTATCTCCTGACCCCGCCGCCCCCCGGGGCTTGAAGCGTGGTGTCTCGAACGATCTTGTCTAGACGTATCTTGGCTTGACGGGCGGCCCGGCAGAGGCCTTGTTCGGGTCATGAGTTCCGACGCCATGCCACCCCGTGCCTCCGGGATCATTCCGATGCCCGCCAGCTCGCTCGCGAACCGCCTGTTCCTGTCGGCGACCGCGTGGCTCGTGGTGATCCTGGCCGTCACCGGCGTGGTGCTGTCGTCGGTCTACAAGAACGCCACCGAGCGCGCCTTCGACCGCCGGCTCAATCTCTATCTCCGCACACTGATCGCCGAGGTTGCCACCCCCGACGAGCCCCCGGACCGCCAGTTCCAGTCGCTCGGCGAGCCTCTGTTCGAGCTGCCGTTGTCCGGCTGGTACTGGCAGATCACGCGGA
Organism: Bradyrhizobium sp. Kon69; assembly: GCF_055807515.1. Lineage (NCBI taxonomy): Bacteria > Pseudomonadati > Pseudomonadota > Alphaproteobacteria > Hyphomicrobiales > Nitrobacteraceae > Bradyrhizobium > Bradyrhizobium sp. Kon69. The sequence goes on from NZ_JBVVOS010000005.1 coordinate 323,644, forward strand.
CCGACATCGAAAAGCCGGAGGTGCGCTCGTCGCGCTCGCTCTGGGACAAGAAGCTGCCGAAGCTGGAAGAGCAGGGCACCGAGCTTACCGCCGCCGGCATCCGGATCGCTTATGTCGACGGTCCCGAGGGACAGAACCTGCGCATGGTGGAGCGGCCGGTCGATCTCGGCGCGGACGGCAAATTTCTCGTCAGTGTCGCCGGCGACGACACCGAGATTTTCGACGAGACGCGCAGTTTCGACTACTATCTCGGCGGCACCTTCACCGCGCTCGGCATCGTGTTGCTGCTGACCACCGTGTTCCAGGTCCGCTTCGGTCTCGCGCCGCTCAAGCGCATCTCCGAATCCATCGCCGACATCCGGTCTGGGCGGGCGGAGCGGCTCGAGGGCGAGTTCCCGGTCGAGATCGCGCCGCTGGCGCGCGAGACCAACGCGCTGATCGACGCCAATCGCGAGATCGTCGAGCGCGCCCGCACCCATGTCGGAAACCTCGCCCACGCCATCAAGACGCCGCTCTCGGTCATCGTGAACGAGGCCGGCGCGCACGCCGCCGATCCGTTCGCGGCCAAGGTGATGGAGCAGGCCGACGTGATGCGCGACCAGGTCGCCCATCACCTTGAGCGCGCGCGCATCGCGGCGCGGGTCTCGGTCGTCGCGACGGTGACGGAGGTTGCACCGGCCATCGAGGCATTGCGGCGGACCATGGAGAAGATCCACCGCGGCCGCGGCATCGTGGTCGAGGCCGAGGCCGATCCGTCGGCGAAATTTCGCGGCGAGCGGCAGGATCTGGAGGAGATGGTCGGCAATCTCGTCGACAACGCCTGCAAATGGGCGGCCTCGCGGGTCTTCATCGAAGTTCTGGTGGAGGCGCCGCATCAGGCGAGCGCCGGTCCGCGGCTGCACATCATCGTCGACGACGACGGTCGCGGCCTGTCGGAGGCCGAGCGCACCCAGGTCTCACGGCGCGGCCAGCGGCTCGACGAGTCCAAGCCCGGATCGGGGCTGGGGCTGTCGATCGTGACCGAGCTCGCTGCGCTCTACGGCGGCAGCCTCGCACTCGGCCGCGCGCCGACCGGGGGCTTGCGGGCGGAGCTGGTCCTCCCCGGAATATAATCCCTTGTTCCGACGCGACTATTTGACCTGCAGAGGCACACCGATCCGGACGAAACCAGGGGTATTCGGAGCGACTTCCTAAACGGCTTCTTAAGCGGGCCCACCTATGATCGAGCAGGACGGATCCCACGTCCGCCATTTTACCGTTCATTACCCGGACGCATGAGCCAGACATCGATCGAGCGGCTGAGGGAATATCTCGCGCAGCTCCCGCCGCAGGCGCAGGCACTGCTGATGCGGGAGTTCGAGCGCGCGCTTGAGCGCGGCCAGGACACGGCAGTGGCGACCCTCGTGCTCGACCAGCTGCGCAAGATTGTCCGCAAGACGGAAGCCGAGGAAGCAACACCGCCGCGCACGGACGACCTGTCGCGGCTACTGTTCCAGGTGCTGGAACCCTTCCTGGTCGAGGCAGGCACCCCGATCCGGGCCGGGCAGATCCGCCGCTCCTCGCTGGCTCCGATTTGGCAATGGCTCGGCCGCGACGGTGCTCCGGCCAAGCTGAGCGAATTCGAGGCGGCGCTGGCACGCATGCCGGCCGACAGCGCAGGGCAGGTCGAAGCGCTGGCCTCGAAGCTCCAGGCGGTCGCCGCGGATGCCATCTTCGAACTGACGGGACCGGGCGGGGGTGATAAATCGCGTGCGCTCGCACGCGTTGGTCCGCCCAACGTGATCGAGGATCTCTATTCGACCGGGGCGGTGCTCGCGGTCCGCGACGCCATCGTCACCTTGAACGAGAAGCTGCCGCGCTCTTTGCGCGCCTTCGGCGATGCTCAGATCGCCTCGGTGACTGCAGCGCTCAACATTCCCGTCCTCCAGACGCCGCAGATGCTGCCCTTCGCGCTCTCCATCGTCGTGCAGCGGATGACCGCGCCGTGGCAGATCATCCGCCTCGCCATCAAGATCGCCGCGTCCGACGACGAGATCCGTGTCGCGGCAACGCCCTATGGCGTCGCCGTCACGATGGCGCTGCATGATCTGTCCTGCGTGGCCGCCATCCTGCGCATGGACATCAAGCGCGGCCATTTCGACAATGTCGCCGGCAATCTCAAGACGCTGCACGACGGCGTCCGGGGCCTGCGTACCGAGCTCGACCTGCGCAACGATTCCGCTTGGGGCAAGCAGTTGACCTCGATCCGGGCCGACATCTCCAACGCGCTGCAATCCGAGATCGACAGTGTTCCCGGCCGCGTCCGCCGCATCCTGCGCCAGCGCGCCGAGAAGGACATTCCGCCGGGCGCGCGGATCGACAGCACCGAGGTCGAGGAAACCGTGGCGCTGATCGATTTCGTTGCGACCTGTCGCAACTATGCGAGCGAGCTTGCGATCAACGAGGTGACACTGCGCACCTATTCCGACCTCCAGCAATATGTCGAGCGTTCAACCGAGCAGCTGGTGCAGTCGCTGCGCGGCGCCGATCACAAGGTCCGCACCTATCGGCAGCAGCAGGTGCAGGCCGCGATCCGCTTCTGCCAGGTGCTGTTCGGCGATGATTATGCCTCGCTGATGAGCCGCGCCGCGGAGAACGCGGCCACGGGCGAGCGCAAATCGTCGCGCGCGAGCTGATCCAGGCGCATATTTCAGTAGTCACAATTTCAGGTTGACGGTGCCCATGTCGGGCCCTACGGTCGCCGTGCAAACTTTGATATTTCTATCTGTGGGCGCATGAAATCCGTTATCAGTTCCATCGAAATCGAGAATCGCGTCGTCGTTGCCAAATATCAAAGGCTGATGGTCGGCGCGAAGGTGGTGCTGGTCGAGAAGGCAAGCGGTCGGCAGCTTCCTGAGACTGTCACCAGGGTTGCATCGCCCGTTCCGGTCGGGGCGTTGCGCATCAGATTGCCCGACGCTATCGAGCCGGGAACATACTTCCTGAAGGCCTTCAACGGGCATGGCGAGGACGCCGCCCAAAGCGCGGACTTCGAGATCAGCTAAGCCGTTGGATTTTCACCATTTCGGGACCGTGCGCGGTCGCGCCGAATTGACAATTGTCAATTGCCGCATCGTCCGGCCGTGGTGTAAAGCCACCTGTGGGCGCGGCTTGCGCGCTGCCGGAAGCTTGCCAGATGACGCTATGGTTCGTGTTCGCGCTGATGACGGTCGCGGCGATCTTCGCCGTGCTTTTGCCGCTCGGCCGTAGCGGACGCGCGCAAAATCAGGGCAGCGAGGTCGCGGTCTACAAGGACCAACTCGCCGAGATCGAGCGTGATCTTGCCGCAGGGCTGATCGCAGCGCCCGAAGCCGAGGCCGCGCGCGTCGAGGTCAGCCGCAGGCTGCTCGCCGCAGCCGGCAGCGAGCCCGCAACGGCGCCGAATTCCAGCCTCAAATGGCGCCGCGCGGCGGCCGTGTTGGCGCTTGCCGGCCTGCCGCTGGTTGCGATCAGCGTCTACGTGCCGCTCGGCTCGCCCAGGCTTCAGGACTTTCCACTGGCGCAGCGGGAGCGCGGATCCGGGTCCGGCATGGCGCAGTCGCTCGAGAATCTGGTCGTCCAGGTCGAGCAACATCTGGAAAAGAATCCGACCGACGGGCGCGGCTGGAACGTGATCGCGCCCGTGCTGGAGCGGCTTGGCCGCTTCGATGACGCGGTGCGCGCCTATCGCAACTCGCTCACCTACAATGGCGAGAGCGCGGAGCGCCGGTCCGATCTCGGCGAAGCGATCTCGGCCGCCGCCGGCGGCGTCGTGACCGCCGAGGCCAAGACCGAGTTCGAGCGCGCGCGCGCGCTCAGCGCCGATGACCCCAAGGCGAACTACTTCCTCGGTCTCGCCGCCGAGCAGGACGGCCGCAAAGACGATGCCGCCAATATCTGGCGCGCGCTGCTGGCGAAAGCGCCGGCGGATGCGCCGTGGCGCCCTCTGGTGCAGACCTCGCTCGCGCGGGTCGGCGGCGGTGGCGCGACGATGCCGGCGCTGTCCGATGAAACCCTCGCAGCTTCCAAGGACATGAAAGAGGGCGACCGCAACGCGATGGTTCGCGGCATGGTCGAACGGCTCGCCACGCGCCTCAAGCAGAACGGCGACGACGTCGAGGGTTGGCTGCGCCTGGTGCGCGCCTATCTCGTGATGGGTGATCGCGACAAGGCGGTGGGGGCATCGACCGATGCCCGCCAGGCAGTTGCCAACGATGCAGCGCGGTTGCGCCAGCTCGATGAAGGCCTCAAGACACTCGGGCTCGACGGATGAGGATGTCACGACGAGACGGGCAGGGAATGGATACGCCATGACGCGCAAGCAGCGACGTATGACCATCATCGGCGGCTCGCTTGCCGTGCTCGCGCTCGCGGCCGGGCTGGTGCTCAACGCACTGCGCGACTCCATCGTGTTCTTCTCGACCCCGACCATGGTCGCCGAGAAGCACGTCGCGCCCGGCAAGCGGTTTCGCCTCGGCGGCCTGGTGCAGCCCGGCTCGCTCCAGCGCGGCGACAATCTCGCAGTGACCTTCGAGGTCGCCGACGGCGGCGCCAAGCTTCCGGTCGCCTTCAAGGGCATTTTGCCCGATCTGTTCCGGGAAGGGCAGGGCGTCGTCGCCGAAGGCGCGCTCGACGCCGATGGCGTGTTCAAGGCCGACACCGTGCTCGCCAAGCACGACGAAACCTACATGCCCAAGGACGTCGCCGATGCCCTGAAGAAGCAGGGGCACTGGAAGGATGATTACGGTGCCAAAGCTTCCGATGGCGTCAAGGCTTCAGATAGCGTCAGGCCTGGGGCCACGACTGCGCAGGGCAATCCGCAGGGAGCAATTCGGTGATCGCGGAGTCGGGACATTACGCGCTGGTGCTGGCGCTCGGACTGGCACTGATCCAGTCCATCGTGCCCCTGATCGGCGCACGACTGCGCGATGACGCGCTGATGAATGTGGCGCGGTCCACCGCGCTGGCGCAGCTTCTGTTCGTCGGTGCGTCGTTCATCGCATTGGTGATGCTGCACGTAGAGTCGGATTTTTCGGTTGCCAACGTCTACGAGAATTCCCACTCCATGAAGCCGCTGCTCTACAAGATCACCGGCGTGTGGGGAAACCATGAAGGTTCGATGCTGTTGTGGGTGTCGATCCTCGCGCTGTTCGGCGGATTGGTCGCGGCCTTCGGCAATAATCTGCCGCTGTCGCTGCGCGCGCATGTGCTGGCCGTACAGGCGTGGATCGCCAGTGCCTTCTATCTCTTCATCCTGGTGACCTCCAACCCGTTCCTCCGCATCGCCAACCCGCCGATCGAGGGACGCGATCTCAATCCGGTGCTTCAGGACATCGGTCTCGCCGTGCATCCGCCGATGCTCTATCTCGGCTATGTCGGCTTCTCGATCTCGTTCTCCTTCGCGATCGCGGCGCTGCTGGAGGGGCGGATCGATGCCGCGTGGGCGCGCTGGGTGCGGCCGTGGACACTGGTTGCCTGGATCTTCCTGACCCTCGGTATCGCCATGGGCTCGTACTGGGCCTATTACGAACTGGGCTGGGGCGGCTGGTGGTTCTGGGACCCGGTCGAGAACGCCTCGCTGATGCCGTGGCTTGCCGGCACCGCGCTGCTGCATTCGGCTCTGGTGATGGAGAAGCGCAACGCGCTGAAGGTCTGGACCATCCTCTTGTCGATCCTGACCTTCTCGCTATCGCTGCTCGGCACCTTCCTGGTGCGCTCGGGGGTCATCACCTCGGTGCATGCCTTCGCGACCGATCCAACCCGCGGCGTGTTCATTCTCCTGATTCTCTGCCTGTTCATCGGGGGCAGCCTGTCGCTGTTCGCGGGGCGCGCGACGTCGTTGAAGCAAGGCGGCTTGTTTGCGCCGATCTCGCGCGAAGGTGCGCTGGTGCTGAACAATTTGCTGCTCACGGTCGCCTGCGCGGTGGTGCTGTTCGGCACGCTCTATCCGCTGGCGATGGAGATGCTCGCCGATTTCAAGATGTCGGTCGGTGCTCCCTTCTACAATCTCACCTTCGCCCCGCTGTTCACGCTGTTGCTGCTCGCCGTGCCGTTCGGGCCGATGCTGGCATGGAAACGCGGCGATCTGCTTGGCGTCACCCAACGTCTGCTCGCGGCCGGCGTTGCCGGGCTTGTCGCCGTTGCCATGGTCTGGGGCTGGGCGCTCGGCGGCAGCGCGCTGGCGCCATTGGCGATCGGACTTGGCGTCTTCGTCATTGCCGGCGCCGCGACGGATCTGGCCGAACGAACCGGCTTGTTCCGCCTGCCGTTCGCGACGACGCTGCATCGTGCCCGCGGTCTGCCGCGCTCGGCCTGGGGCTCGGTATTTGCGCATGCCGGCCTCGGCGTCGCGCTGATCGGAATCGTCTGCGAGACCACCTGGAACAGCGAATATATCGCCACGATGAAGCAGAACGACGTCGCCCATGTCGCCGGCTATGACGTCAAGCTGGACGGCCTGTTTCAGCGCCAAGGGCCGAACTTCCACGAGATGATCGCCGAATTCAACGTCAGCAGTGACGGCGAGAAGCTCAGCGTGATGACGCCGTCCAAGCGCAGCTTCACCACCCGCGGCTCCTCGACTACCGAGGCCGCGCTGCTGACGCGCGGCGCCAGCCAGCTCTACATCTCGCTCGGCGACGCCACTGCCGATGGCGCCATTGCGGTGCGCATCTATCACAAGCCGCTGGTGCTGCTGATCTGGTGGGGGCCGGTGCTGATGGCGTTCGGCGGCGTGCTGTCGCTGTCGGACCGGCGCCTGCGGGTGGGTGCGCCAAAACCGGCGCGGGCAAAGCAGCGCCTGCAGCCGGCGGAGTGATCTGATGCGCCGAATGATGGTCGCGTTCATCGCGCTGATGCTGCTGGCCTTGCCTGCGGCGCATGCCGTGCAGCCCGACGAGATCATGTCGGACCCTGCGAAGGAGTCGCGTGCACGCGACTTGTCGCGCGAGCTGCGCTGCATGGTCTGCCAGAACCAGTCGATCGATGATTCCGATGCGCCGCTCGCGCGCGATTTGCGACTCCTGGTGCGCGAGCGCATCGCGGCCGGCGACAGCAATTCGCAAGTGCTCGATTTCCTGGTTGCGCGCTACGGCGAGTTCGTGCTGCTCAAGCCACGCTTCGAGCGCCAGAACATGCTGCTGTGGCTGCTCGCGCCGCTGCTGCTGCTTGGCGGCGGCCTGGCGCTATGGCTGCAAATCCGCCGGCGCTCGCGAAATGGTGCAGACCTACCGGCTCCGCCGCTCACGCCCGACGAGGAAGCGCGGCTCGCCGCATTGATGTCGGACGAGGCCACATCGCGCTAGCTACGTTGCTACGCGCATCAAGCCGCACCGCGCGGGCGTTACTGGAACTTCGTTAAGTTCCTGCCGATTCACGACTTTCGGCCGCGATAAACTGCCGCATCCGCATTCCGCGTTCATTACAAAAGTTTAACCCCGCCGCCAGCGCACGGTAAGGCGGCAGCCCCCATCTTCAGGTCCGTAAGGTGCCGCCGTCAGGCGCCAAATGGATTTCAAGGCCCTGGAGATCTCTGCATGACCGACCGTTCCGACCTCTCGAACCTTCCGTCCTACCGGCAGCCCCGCCGGTCCGTTTTCTCGGCCCGCAAGATCGCGCTGATGGCCTCGGTTGTCGCCGGCCTCGGCGCCGCCGTCTACGGCTTCGGCACGTCGACCTCGCCGGCCGACCTGTTCTCAAGCCCGGCGCATGCACAGGTCAACAACGAGGTCCGCAAGGTCGAACGCCCAATTGGTTTCGCCGACATCGTCGAGCGGGTGAAACCGTCGGTGATCTCGGTGAAGGTCAACATCAAGGAAAAGACCGCGAGCAATGACGACGGCGATGACGCGCAGTCGCCGTTCCAGCCGGGCTCGCCGATGGAGCGGTTCTTCCGCCGCTTCGGCGGTCAGGATGGCATCCCGGGCCTGAAGGGTGGTGGCGGTCGTGGCCGCGTCGTGCAGGGCCAGGGCTCCGGCTTCTTCATCTCGGCTGATGGCTTCGCCGTGACCAACAACCACGTGGTCGACGGCGCCGACAAGGTCGAGGTCACGACCGACGACGGCAAGACCTACACCGCCAAGGTGATCGGTACCGATCAGCGCACCGACCTCGCCTTGATCAAGGTCGAGGGCAGCTCGAACTTCCCGTTCGCGAAGCTTGCCGACGGCAAGCCGCGGATCGGTGACTGGGTGCTCGCGGTCGGCAACCCGTTCGGCCTCGGCGGCACCGTGACTGCCGGCATCGTTTCGGCCAGCGGCCGCGACATCGGCAACGGCCCCTACGATGATTTCATCCAGATCGACGCGCCCGTGAACAAGGGCAATTCCGGCGGTCCGGCCTTCGACACCAACGGTGAGGTGATGGGCGTCAACACCGCGATCTACTCGCCTTCCGGCGGCAGCGTCGGCATCGCGTTCTCGATTCCCGCCAGCACCGTGAAGAGCGTGGTGGCGCAGCTCAAGGACAAGGGCTCGGTCAGCCGCGGCTGGATCGGCGTGCAGATTCAGCCGGTGACATCCGACATCGCCGACAGCCTCGGCATGAAGAAGGCCGAAGGCGCGCTGGTTGCCGAGCCGCAGGCGAACGGTCCGGCGGCCAAGGCCGGCATCGAGTCCGGTGACGTGATCACGTCGGTCAACGGCGAATCGGTCAAGGACGCCCGCGAGCTCGCCCGTACCATTGGCGGCCTGGCGCCCGGCGCGACCGTGAAGCTCAACGTGCTGCACAAGGGCCAGGACAAGGTGGTGAACCTCACCCTTGGCCAGCTGCCGAACACGGTCGAGGCCAAGGCCGACATCGACAAGGACAGCGGCAAGGGCGCGAGCCGCGGCACCGACGTGCCCAAGCTCGGCATGACCGTGGCGCCCGCCGATTCCGTGGCCGGCGCCGGCAAGGAAGGCGTCGTGATCACCGAAGTCGATCCGAAGAGCGCCGCAGCCGAGCGCGGCTTCAAGGAAGGCGACGTGATTCTCGAAGTCGGCGGCAAGAGCGTGAGCACCGCCGGTGAAGTCCGCGACGCCATCAACACGGCGCGGACCGACAACAAGAACAGCGTCCTGATGCGGGTGAAGAGCGGCGGCCAGTCGCGCTTCGTCGCCGTGCCCATCGCCAAGGGTTAACCAAGGGCCAGGCCTCAGGAGGCCTCCGAGATGAAGGGTGTCGCCGGCATCAGTCGCCCCCGCCGACGGCGCTCTTCGGGGGAGCAGCGCAACGTTTGCTTCCCCTGTCTACCTTCCGGTGGAATACGCCCCCCTCCGTCGGAAGGCCTAGGGCGGTGAAGTCCCCCCAGCTTCACCGCCCGCCTTTTTCTCGATGCCAGAGTCTCTCACTCGGCTTGCATGCGATTGCCGCTCGCGCCATGTTTAGAGAAGGTTCACTCCCTTGACCGTTGCCGAACGCACGATGCGCCTCCTCATCATCGAAGACGACCGCGAATCCGCCGACTACCTCGTGAAGGCGTTTCGCGAGGTCGGGCACATTGCCGACCACGCCGCCGACGGCGAGGAAGGCCTCGCCATGGCCGAGAACGGCGACTACGACGTGCTGGTGGTCGACCGCATGCTGCCCAAGCGCGACGGCCTGTCGGTGATCGGCGCGCTCCGCGACAAGGACGATTCGACGCCGGTGCTGATTCTCTCCGCGCTCGGCCAGGTCGACGACCGCATCAAGGGCTTGCGCGCCGGCGGCGACGACTATCTGCCAAAACCCTATTCCTTCGCCGAGCTCCTGGCCCGGGTCGAAGTGCTGTCGCGCCGCCGCGGCGGTCCGGCCGAGGACACGTTGTACCGGGTCGGCGATCTCGAGCTCGACCGGCTCTCCCATCGCGTCGCGCGCGGCAAGGACGAGCTGACGCTGCAGCCGCGCGAATTCCGCCTGCTCGAATATCTGATGAAGCATGCGGGCCAGGTGGTGACCCGCACCATGCTGCTGGAGAACGTGTGGGACTATCATTTCGATCCGCAGACCAACGTGATCGACGTGCACATTTCACGGCTGCGTTCCAAGATCGACAAGGGTTTTGAGCGGCCGCTGCTGCACACGATCCGCGGCGCGGGATACATGATCCGTGACGGCATTCGGTAAACTCGTCCGCACCACGGCATTCCGGCTGACGCTGGTCTATTTGCTGTTGTTCGCGATGTTCGCGGCCTCGCTGCTGGCCTATTTCGCCTGGAATACGCGGCGGCTGATCACCGAGGAAATCACGCAGACGGTCAATGCCGAGACGTCTGAGATCAACGAGATCTACGGCCGCCGCGGCTTGGTCGGCCTCGTACGCGCGATTGAGTACCGGGCGCTGCGGCCGGGGGCCAACCTCTACCTCGTGACCACGCCGACCGGGCAGGCGATCGCCGGCAATGTCGGCTCGCTGGCGCCCGGCGTGATGGCGACGCGCGGCTGGTCGGAGACGGCGTATCGGCGCATCGAGGATGCGGACGAGCGCGACCATCGCGCCCTGGTGCGCGTCACCGAGCTCGAGAATGGCTTCCGGCTTCTGATCGGCCGAGACCTCGCCGAGCGGCGGCGCCTGTTCGGCATCGTCGCCAAGGCCGCGCAATGGTCGGTGCTGATCGTCGTGGTGCTTGGCCTGGGCGGCGGGATCTTCGTCGCGCGCAGGGTGCTCAGGCGCATCGACGCCATGTCCGGGACGGCCCATCGTATCATGACCGGCGATCTCAGCGAGCGCCTGCCGGTGGGACGCAGCGGTGACGAGCTCGACCGCCTCGCCGAAAACCTCAATGCCATGCTGGAGCGCATCGAGGCGCTGATGGCGGGGCTGAAGGAGGTCTCCGACAACATCGCCCACGATCTCAAGACGCCGCTGACACGCCTGCGCAACCGCGCCGAGGAGGCGCTGGCGAAATCAGGCAGCGAGGCCGATTACCGCGCCGCGCTGGAGCGGACCATCGAGGAATCCGACGGCCTGATCCGTACCTTCAACGCGCTGCTGATGATCGCGCGCGCCGAGTCCGGGCAGGCGCGCGGCAACATGGATGATTTCGACGCGGCCGATGTCGCCAACGGCATTCACGAGCTCTACGAGCCACTGGCTGAAGACGACGGCATGACCTTGAAGGTCAGGTGCGAGCCGACGCCGGTTTACGCCAACCGCGAGTTGATCAGCCAGGCCCTCGCCAATCTTGTCGAGAATGCGATCAAATACGGCAAGCCGGTCGCGCTAACGGGTGGAACCGTGGTCAGCCTGGATTCAAGGCAGATCACGATCGAGGCGAAACGCGAGGGCGACCAGGTGCTGCTCAGCGTCACCGATCGCGGCCCCGGTATACCCGAGGCCGACCGCAAGCATGCCGTCGAGCGATTCGTGCGGCTGGAAGCCAGCCGCACGCTGCCTGGATCCGGCCTCGGCCTCAGTCTCGCCTCCGCGGTCGCGACATTGCATGGCGGTGAGTTGAGGTTGGGTGACGCCCAGCCCGGGCTTGTCGCCACGCTTGTGCTGCCGGCGCGCGCGGGGGCCGGCGACAGGGTTGCTCCGCCAATGCAGGATGTGCCACAGAAGGTGGCATGAACCATTCCGCGCCGGGAAACGCGGACAAGCATGGTGAGAGACTTGCCGCACGCTTCGCGGAGGCTCCCCATATTGCCGCTTCCGCCACCGACCAAGGACGTTTTGAAAGCTGGCTGGCCGAGCTCGAGCCCGCGCAATTCACTCGTCTTGAAGCGCTGCTGGCTCACCGCTTCGCGCGGGACATCCTGGCTGGCATCGCGGAATTCTCGCCTTATCTGTTCGAGCTGGTGCGCGCTGATCCGCAGCGCCTGATCCGGCTGCTGGAATGCGAACCGGATGCGCATCTCGCCACGCTGATCACCGAGGCGAACGGCGCGGTGCTCGCGGCATCCGACGAAGCCGAGGTGATGCGGCTGCTGCGCCGCATGAAGGCGGAGGCCGCGCTCCTGATCGCACTGTGCGACATCGGCGGGGTCTGGCCGGTGATGCGGGTGACCGCAGCGCTCACCGATGTCGCGGTGTCTTCGGTGCGGGCGGCGCTTCAATACTTGCTGCGGCAGGAAGCCGCACGCGGCAAGCTCTCGCCGCCCAATCCCGAGGCGCCGGAGGAGGGCTGCGGGCTGATCGTGCTTGCGATGGGCAAGATGGGCGCAGGCGAGCTGAACTATTCCAGCGACATCGATCTCATCGTGTTTTTCGATCCCGACAATACGACACTCGCCGCCGATATCGAACCCCAGCCATTCTTCGTGAGGGTGACGCAGGGGATGGCACGCATTCTCCAGCAGCGCACCTACGACGGTTACGTCTTCCGCGTCGATCTGCGCCTGCGTCCCGATCCATCCTCGACGCAGGTGGCGATTTCGCGCGACGCCGCGCTGAACTATTACGAGCGGGAAGGGCGCACCTGGGAGCGCGCCGCGATGATCAAGGCGCGCGCCTGCGCCGGCGATCCCAGGGCAGGCGAGGCGCTGCTCGCGGAGATCGCGCCCTTCGTCTGGCGCAAGCATCTCGACTTTGCCGCGCTTGCCGACGTTCACGACATGAAGCGGCAGATGCAGACCTATCGCGGCCAGAGCGAGGTCGCGGTCGAAGGCCATAACGTCAAGGTCGGGCGCGGCGGAATCCGCGAGATCGAGTTCTTCGCCCAGACCCAGCAATTGATCGCCGGGGGACGACATCCCGAACTGCGCGTGCGGCCGACGCTCGCGGCACTCGGCGTGCTTGCTTCCAGCAACTGGATCACGATTGCGGCGCGTGACGAGCTGACCACGGCGTACCAATTCCTGCGCCGGGTCGAGCATCGCCTCCAGATGATCGCCGACGAGCAGACCCACACGCTGCCCGAGGACAAGGAGGCGGTCGAGCGTTTCGCCTGGTTCTTCGGCTATCCGGATCGCGAGGCCTTTGCCCGCGACCTCTTGCGCCAGCTCGAGATCGTTCAGGGCCACTACGAAAAACTGTTCGAGGGCGACGATCCGACCGGCACGGCCAAGCTGCCGGCGCTCGACTACAGTGCGGGTCCCGACGATCCGCGGCTGCTTCAGTATCTGGCCACGCTCGGCTTCAAGAAGCCTGCCGCCGTCGCGCAGACCGTGCGTGACTGGATCACCGGCGAGTACCGCGTCTTCCGCGTCGAGGCGACGCGAAACGCTTTCGTCGAATTCGTGCCGGCCCTGATCGACGGTCTCGCTCATGCCGAGGAGCCGGATCGGGCCGTCGTGGCGTTCGACCATTTCCTTGGGGCGCTTCAGCGCGGCGGCCGGCTGATCACGCTGCTCGGCCAGAACCGCGATCTCGTCGCGCTCGTGGCCCTGGTGCTGGGCGCGGCGCCCCGGCTCGGCGAGATGCTGGCGCGGCAGCCGCAGCTCATGGACGGCCTGATCGATCCGCGCTTCTTCGGCGCCATGCCCGACCGGCAGGAATTGTCGGGGCGGCTTGCGACCACCGTGCAGGATGCCGGCTCTTACGAAGAGTTCCTCGACCGCCTGCGTCTGTTCGGGCAGGAGAGCCTGTTCCTGATCGGCACGCGCATTCTCTCCGGCACCGTCTCGGCGCAGCAGGCGAGCACGGCCTTTGCCGACGTCGCCGAGGGCATCGTCCATACCGTTCATGGTCTCGTCGCCGACCGCTTCGCCGCCCAGCATGGCCGGATCAAGGGGCAGGAGAGCGCAATCATCGCGATGGGCCGGCTCGGCAGCCGCGAGATGACCGCGTCGTCCGATCTCGACCTGATCCTGCTTTACGATTTCGACAGCGACAATCCGGACTCCGACGGTGCGAAGTCACTGCAAGGTGCGCATTACTTCGCCCGCTTCACCCAACGCCTGATCAGCGCGTTCACGACGCGCACCAATTACGGAGTGCTCTACGAGATCGACATGCGGCTGCGCCCCTCGGGGCGTGCCGGCCCTGTGGCCTCGAGCCTCGTCTCGTTCGCGGACTACCAGGCCAACGAGGCCTGGACCTGGGAGCACATGGCGCTGACGCGCGCGCGCGTCGTGTCGGCTTCGCCCGAATTCCGGGAGCGGATCGAACACGTCATCCGCGATGTCCTGACCCGTCGCCGCGATCCCGCAATCACCGCCAACGATGTTGCCGACATGCGGCGCGCGATCGCCCAGGAGAAGGGCGAGGCCGATTGCTGGGATCTCAAATATGCCGCCGGCGGCATGGTCGACATCGACTTCATCGCGCAATATCTCCAACTCGTGCATGCTCACGAGAAACCGGAGATTCTCGACGTCGGCACCACGCAGGTGCTGGACAACGCATGCAGGCTCGGCGTGCTCGCGCAATCGGAGACCGAGATATTGCGTGCCGCGGCGCGGCTCTATCACGACCTGACGCAGATCCTGCGGCTCTGCGTCAGCGACCGGTTCAAGCCGGAAACCGCCGGCACCGACCTTCTGCGCGTGATGGCACGCGCCGGCGATGCGCCGCATTTCTCCTCGCTGGAGGCGCGCGTGAAGGAGACGCAGGGCGAGGTGCGCCGTGTCTTCAGGGCGCTGCTGGAAGGGATGTCGTCGGCTTCAGCGAGGTGAGCGCCTCCCGCACGTTCGGCTCAAGGCCCGCGCCGCCGGCATCGAGATGGGCGAAGATCGCGCGCTTCATCCGCGGATCCCAGAACTTCTTGATGTGGTCGGCGATCCCCGGCACGGCCTTGTCGTGGCCCTGGCTCCGGAAGAACGTGCCGATCTGGTTGGCCATGTAGATCAGGCGGTCAGGCGACATCGGCAACCTCCGTGGCATGACGGGCGACAACCCGGCCGCCATGCGAAAACACTTCGAACCCGTCCTGGCGGGCAATGGCAATCAGCGTGATGCCGGCGGCCTCCGCGGTGCGCACGGCAAGGGCAGTCGGCGCAGAGACGGCGACGATCACCGGCGCGCCGATGGCGGCGGTCTTCTGCACCATCTCGACCGAGACGCGGCTCGTCAGTAGCACGATGCCGCCGCTTGCAGGCGTGCGGCTGCGCGCCAGCGAACCGGCGAGCTTGTCCAGCGCGTTATGGCGGCCGACATCCTCCCGCAGCGCGACGATACCACCGGCAGGCGACCAGAACGCGGCGGCGTGAACGGCGCGGGTCTGCAGATTGATCGATTGCAGCGGCGCGATGGCTTGCATCGCCGGCATGACCTGCTCGGGCGTAAACGTCTGTCCCTGCGGCACGACGGCTGCTGGCCTCACCGCTGCGGCAATCGAGTCGATGCCGCAAATGCCGCAGCCGGTCGGACCGGCGATGTGGCGGCGGCGCTCGCTGATGCGCGCGGCATTGTCGGGCGCCAACCACATGCGCAGCTCGATGCCGTCGTCGAGACGGACGATTTCGAGCGACTTGATGTCATCGACGGATTTGATGATGCCTTCGTCCAGGCTGAAGCCGACCGCGAAATCTTCGAGGTTCTGCGGCGTTCCCATCATGACGGCGTAGGTGCCGCCATTGTAGGTCAACGCCAGCGGCGTCTCCTCCGGGATCAGCCGCGCTCCTTCGGACGCGACACCGTCGCGCCAGATATCGCGGTCGATGGCCTGGACCGGCACGTGCATGCCGCTACTCCGCGGCCTCGGCCGGCGCGATGCGGCGGGAATGCCGTGCTTGCGCGTCGTAGGCCTTCTGCCAGTCGGACGGGCCGTTCGATGGCGAGATCTGCACTGCCGTGACCTTGTATTCGGGGCAGTTGGTCGCCCAGTCCGAATAGTCGGTCGTGATGACGTTGGCCTGCGTGTCCGGATGATGGAACGTGGTGTAGACGACTCCCGGCGCGACGCGATCGGTGATCTCCGCACGCAGTGTGGTCTCGCCGGCGCGGCTCTGCAGCCGTACCCAGTCTCCGTCGCGCACGCCGCGCTGTTCGGCATCGTGCGGATGGATTTCCAGCCGATCCTCGGCATGCCAGACCACGTTCTCGGTGCGCCGGGTCTGCGCGCCGACATTGTACTGGCTGAGGATGCGGCCCGTGGTGAGCAGCAGCGGATAGCGCGGGCCGGTGCGTTCGTCGGTCGCGACATATTCGGTCACGACGAACTTGCCCTTGCCGCGGACGAAGCCGTCGATATGCATCACCGGCGTGCCCTCGGGCGCCTTGTCGTTGCAGGGCCATTGCACTGAGCCGAGCTCGTCGAGCTTGGCATAGGAGACGCCGGCGAAGGTCGGGGTCAGCGCCGCGATCTCGTCCATGATCTCGGAAGGATGGCTGTAGGTCATCTCGAAGCCCATGGCCCTGGCGAGGCCGATGGTGACCTCCCAGTCGGCGAGGCCGTTCTTCGGCGTCATCACCTTGCGGACACGCTGGATGCGGCGCTCGGCATTGGTGAAGGTGCCGTCCTTCTCGAGGAAGCTGGAGCCTGGCAGGAACACATGGGCGTAGTTCGCGGTCTCATTCAGGAAGAGGTCGTGGACGATGACGCATTCCATCGCCGAGAGTGCCGCCACCACATGCTTGGTGTTGGGATCGGATTGCAGGATGTCCTCGCCCTGCACGTAGATCCCCATGAAGGTGCCTTCGACCGCGGCGTCGAACATGTTGGGAATGCGCAGGCCCGGCTCGGGGTTGAGCTTGACATTCCACAGCGCTTCGAACTGGTCCCGCACGGCATCGCCCGAGATGTGGCGGTAGCCGGGCAGCTCGTGCGGGAACGAGCCCATGTCGCAGGAGCCCTGCACGTTGTTCTGGCCGCGCAGCGGGTTCACGCCGACACCGGGACGGCCGATATTGCCCGTGGCCATCGCGATGTTGGCGATCGCGATCACGGTGGTCGAGCCCTGGCTGTGCTCCGTGACGCCGAGACCGTAATAGATCGCGCCGTTGCCGCCGGTGGCGTAGACGCGCGCTGCTTCGCGCAGATCCTTCGGATCGACGCCGGTGAGGATGGCGGTGGCTTCCGGGCTGTTCTTCGGCTGGGCGACGAACGTCGCCCATTCCTCGAACTCGCTCCAGTCGCAGCGTTCGCGCACGAAGGCTTCGTCGACGAGGCCTTCGGTGACGATCACATGCGCCAGTGCCGTCATCACCGCAACGTTGGTGCCGGGCATCAGCGGCAGGTGCAGCGCCTTCACATGCGGCGATTCCACCATCTCGGTGCGGCGCGGATCGATCACGATCAGCTTGGCGCCCTGGCGCAGCCGCTTCTTCAGACGGGAGGCGAACACCGGGTGGGCCGAAGCGGGGTTGGCGCCGATGACGACCACGACGTCGGTGTCCTCGACCGAGTCGAAATCCTGCGTGCCGGCAGAGGTACCGAACGTGGTCGAAAGGCCATAGCCGGTCGGGGAGTGGCAGACGCGGGCGCAAGTGTCGACATTGTTGTTGCCGAAGCCGGCGCGGATCAGCTTCTGCACCAGATAGGTCTCTTCATTGGTGCAGCGGGACGATGTGATGCCACCGATGGCGTCGCGGCCGTATTTCTTCTGGATGCCGCGCATCCTGTCGGCGGCAAACGAGAAGGCCTCGTCCCACGACACTTCGCGCCAGGGATCCTCGATCCGCTCGCGGATCATCGGGTTGAGGATGCGTTCCTTGTGGTTGGTGTAGCCCCAGGCGAAGCGGCCCTTGACGCAGGAATGGCCGCGATTGGCCTTGCCGTCCTTGTACGGCACCATGCGGACGACTTCCTCGCCGCGCATCTCGGCCTTGAAGGCGCAGCCGACGCCGCAATAGGCGCAGGTGGTGACGACCGAATGTTCGGGCTGACCGATTTCGATCACGGATTTCTCGGTCAGTGTTGCAGTCGGGCAGGCCTGCACGCAGGCGCCGCAGGAGACGCATTCGGAGCCGAGGAAGCTCTCGCTCATGCCGGGCGACACGCGGCTGTCGAAGCCGCGGCCGGAAATCGTCAGCGCGAAGGTGCCCTGCACTTCCTCGCAGGCGCGGACGCAGCGCGAGCAGACGATGCACTTGGAGGGATCGTAGGTGAAATACGGGTTGGACTCGTCCTTCGGCATCCAGGCGGCATTGATCTCGCCATTGGACTTGCCAGGCGTCTTGGCGAAGACGTGGTTCTCGCCTTCATAGCCGTAACGGACGTCGCGCAGGCCCACGGCGCCGGCCATGTCCTGCAACTCGCAATCACCGTTGGCACCGCAGGTGAGGCAGTCGAGCGGATGGTCGGAGATGTAGAGCTCCATCACGCCCTTGCGCAGCTTCTTGAGCCGTTCGCTCTGGGTGTGAACGACGAGACCGGGCATCACTGGCGTGGTGCACGAGGCTGGCGTTCCGGCGCGGCCCTCGATCTCGACAACGCAAAGGCGGCACGAGCCGAACGCATCGACCATGTCGGTCGCGCACAGTTTCGGGATCTGGTGGCCGGCGTCCATCGCCGCCCGCATAATCGAGGTGCCCTCGGGCACCGTGACCTGGTTGCCGTCGATGGTCAGCGTCACCATCGTTTCCGATTTCGAGCGCGGCGTGCCGAAGTCGATTTCTTCGATCAGAGACATTGTCGTTCTCCTATTCCGCGGCCTGAAGCGTGGTCGGGGCCGGGACGAAATCCTCCCGGAAGTGCTTCAGTGCGCTGAGCACGGGGTAGGGCGTGAAGCCACCGAGCGCGCAGAGCGAGCCGAATTTCATGGTGTTGCAGAGGTCTTCGACGAGTGCGAGGTTTTCACTCACGCGCTCGCCCTTGATGATCTTCTCGATCGTCTCGACGCCGCGGGTCGAGCCGATCCGGCACGGCGTGCACTTGCCGCAGGATTCGATGGCGCAGAATTCCATGGCGAAACGCGCCTGCTTGCGCATGTCGACGCTGTCGTCGAACACGACGATACCGCCATGGCCGATCAGGCCGTCGCGCGCGGCGAATGCCTCGTAGTCGAACGGGGTGTCGAACAGCGCGCGCGGGAAGTAGGCGCCGAGCGGACCTCCGACCTGCACCGCGCGGACCGGGCGGCCCGTGAACGTGCCGCCGCCGATGTCGTCGACGAGCCCGCCGAGCGTCACGCCGAACGCCGTCTCGAACAGCCCGCCGTGGCGGATGTTGCCGGCGAGCTGGATCGGCATCGTACCGCGCGAGCGACCCATGCCGAAATCGGCATAGGTCTTGGCGCCTTCGGCCAGGATGAAGGGGATGGCGGCGAACGACAACACGTTGTTGATCACGGTCGGCTTGCCGAACAGGCCGTGATGCGCGGGCAGTGGCGGCTTTGCGCGCACGAGGCCGCGGCGGCCTTCGAGGCTTTCCAGCAGCGAGGTCTCTTCGCCGCAAACGTAAGCGCCGGCGCCGACGCGCACCTCAAGATCGAAGCTGTATGTTGAGCCGCCGATGTTCGCGCCGAGATAGCCGTCGTGCTTCGCAGCCTGGATGGCCGCGTTCATCGCCTCGACCGCGTGCGGATATTCGCTGCGGATATAGATGTAACCCTTGGTCGCGCCGACGGTGAGGCCGGCGGTCGTCATGCCCTCGATGACGAGAAAGGGATCACCTTCCATGATCATGCGGTCGGCGAAGGTGCCGCTGTCGCCTTCGTCGGCGTTGCAGACGATGAACTTGCGATCCGCTTTCGCCTGCGCGACCGTCTTCCACTTGATGCCGGTCGGGAAGCCCGCGCCGCCGCGGCCGCGCAGGCCGGACGCCGTCACTTCATTGAGGATGGCTTTCGAGCCGAGGGACAGCGCGCGTTCGAGGCCCTTGTAGCCGCCATGGGCGCGGTAGTCGTCGAGCGAGCGCGGGTCGATCACGCCGCAGCGCGCGAAGGTCAGGCGGGTCTGGCGCTTGAGCCAGGGGATCTCGTCGGTGGCCCCGAGCCGCAGCAGATGCGGCGTGTTGCTCGCGAGCGCGTCGAGCAGGGAGGGCACATCGGTCTCGGTCACAGGGCCGAACGCGATCCGGCCCTGCGGTGTCGCGACCTCGACCAGCGGCTCGAGCCAGTACAGGCCGCGCGAGCCGGTCCTGACGATCTCGACGGCGATGCCACGCTTCGCCGCAGCCTGCTCCAGTGCCAGCGCGACCTCGTTGGCGCCGACCGCAAGCGCGCCCGCGTCGCGAGAGACATATAGACGGATGCTCATCGCTGCGTCTCCGCAACGAGAGCATCGATACGCTTGTCATCGAGCCGGCCGATCAGCCGGCCGTCGAGCATCGCGGAGGGCGCGGTCGCGCACAATCCGAGGCAGTAGACCGGCTCCAGCGTGACGCGATCGTCGGCCGTGGTGTGGCCGAGCGATACGCCGAGTTTTGCCTCCGCACGTGCCGCCAGCGCGTCGCCGCCCGCCGCCTGACAGGCCTCCGCGCGGCAGAGCTTCAGCACATGGCGGCCGGCTGGCTTGTGGCGGAAGTCATGATAGAACGTGAACACGCCATGCACTTCGGCGCGGGACAAATTGAGCGCCTGCGCCACCATGGGAATGGCTGCCTCCGGCACGTATCCGAACGCCTCCTGGAGTGCGTGCAGGATCACCAGCGTCGCGCCTTCCTGCTCGCTGTGTTCGGCGATGATCTCGGCGCCGCGCGTTTCGTCCCAAGGCTCAAAAACCGCTGTCATTCTTCGTTCTCAACCAGAGCGTCTGCTGATCGCAAACTATTTGGAATCGTTCGAAGATCAATAAAGCTGTCTCATGCTGCGATTGCGGATTCCGATCGATTTGCGATGGCAATCACTCGATCTGAAATTGCAATTGAAGCTGTCCTCCGGGCCGTTTTTACGTGTTGGAATGGGGCGAGCATGCTAGCTTGTATGCCACCACACAATTCGAGGGGATGACCGGTTGCTCGACAAGCTTGAACTGTTGCTGGCGCTGGCGAAGGAGCGGCATTTCGGACGCGCGGCGGAGGTCTGCGGCGTGACGCAACCGACGATGTCGACCGGGCTGAAGCAGCTCGAGGAGATCCTCGGCGTGATGCTGGTCCAGCGCGGCTCCCGCTTCCAGGGTTTTACGCCGGAAGGCGAGCGGGCACTCGATTGGGCGCGGCGGATCGTCGGCGATGCCCGCGCGATGCGTGACGAGATCAACGGGCTGAAGCATCAGCTCTCCGGCGAGATCCGTATTGCCGCAATCCCGACCGTGCTCGGCATGGTCGCTGCGCTGACGACGCCGTTCCGCGCCAGGCATCCCGAGGTGCGTTTCAGTATCCGCTCCACCACCTCGTCCGAGGTGCTGGGGCTGCTCGAGAATCTCGAGGTGGATGCGGGGCTGACCTATATCGAGAACGAGCCGATCGGCAAGGTGCGGACCATCCCGCTCTACAGCGAGAGCTATCGCCTGCTCACCGCGCCGGATGGAATGTTCGGCGATCGCGAGACGGTGACGTGGAAGGAGGTCGGACAGGTGCCGCTGTGCCTGCTCACGCCCGACATGCAGAACCGCCGCATCATCGACCGTGCGTTACGTTCGGTCGGCGCGGAGGCGACGCCGACCTTGACGTCGAATTCGCTGCTCGTGCTGTTCACGCATGTGAAGACGGGGCGCTGGGCCAGCGTGATGCCGGCCAAGCTCGCCGAGACGCTCGGCCTGTCCGACACCGTGCGCTCGATCCCGATCACCGATCCCGATGTCAATTACAGCATCGGCATGGTGATCCCGCAGCGTGATCCG
This sequence comes from Bradyrhizobium sp. Kon69, assembly GCF_055807515.1. Lineage (NCBI taxonomy): Bacteria > Pseudomonadati > Pseudomonadota > Alphaproteobacteria > Hyphomicrobiales > Nitrobacteraceae > Bradyrhizobium > Bradyrhizobium sp. Kon69. The sequence continues at coordinate 345,161 of NZ_JBVVOS010000005.1, forward strand.
ATGACGCCGCTGATCGCGGCGCTGGTCAACGTCGCGCGGGAAGTCGCGCCGTCGCTGCAATCGTAGCCATCAGGCCGCGGCTGATATTCCGGACGCCGACTTGATCGCGTCGCGGGGCAGGGTGACGCGCACGACGGTGCCGACCTCCAGCTTGGAGCGCAGCCTCATCGAGCCGCCATGGAGCTGCGCTAGCGAGCGGGCGATCGCCAGCCCCAGTCCCGAGCCATGATAGGTCTTGGTGAGCTGGCTCTCGACCTGCTCGAACGGGCGGCCGAGCCGCGCCAGTGAATGCGGCGCGATGCCGATGCCGGTGTCGGCGATCATCAGCACGATCCTGTCGTCGAGCTGCCGGCTGCGCACCACGATGCGTCCGCCGTCGGGCGTGAACTTCACGGCGTTGGAGAGCAGGTTGACGATGATCTGTTTGGTGGCGCGGCGGTCGGCGACGACGGAGATGGATTTCGCGATGTCGGCGTCGAGCGTCAGGTGCTTGTCCTGCGCGCGGCCGGTGACCACCCGCAGGGATTCCGCCAGCGTCTGCGCCAGGTCGAGCTCTTCCATGTCGAGCTTCATGCGGCCGGCCTCGATCTTGGACATGTCGAGGATGTCGTTGATGACTTCGAGCAGGTAATGCCCGCTGGTCAGGATGTCGTGGCAGTATTCCTGGTACTTCTCCGAGCCGAGCTCGCCGAACATACCCGAGCCCATGATCTCGGAGAAGCCGATGATCGCGTTCAGCGGCGTGCGCAGCTCGTGGCTCATATTGGCGAGGAATTTCGACTTGGTCTGGTTGGCCTCCTCGGCGCGGGTCTTCTCGCGCTGGTATTTCTCGGCGAGATCGGCCAGTTCACCCGCCTGGCGCTCCAGGGCTGCCTGCGAACGCTTGAGGTCGATGACGGTGGCGCGCAGGCGTAGATCGTTGTCGACCAGCTTCTGCTCGTGCTCCTTGATGCGGGTGATGTCGGTGCCGACCGAGACGTAGCCGCCGTCCTTGGTGCGGCGCTCGCTGATGTGCAGCCAGCTGCCGTCGTCGAGCTGCGCCTCGAAGGTGCGCGCGCCGGGGCCCTGGCTCGCAGTCTCGTTGTGCCGGGTGCGGACCTCGGGCATGCGGCCGACCTCGAGCACGGTCTCGTAGGAGGTGCCGGGGATGACGGCGCTGTCGGGCAGCTTGTGCAGGCGCTGGAAGTGCGAATTGCACAGCACCAGGCGGTCGCTGGCGTCCCACAGCACGAAGGCTTCGGGAATGGTCTCGATCGCGTCGCGCAGGCGCAAATCGGCTTCCACGGTTCGCTCGGCGAGGCTCTTCTGCTCGGTGATGTCGACGGCGATCCCGATCAGGTGAACGCTGGAGTCCGTCGCGCCGCTGGTCTTTTCGCAGCGGACGCGCAGCCAGATCCAGTGGCCGTCGACATGCTGCATGCGGAAGGTCTGGTCGATGTGGTCGATCTTCTCGGAGATGAGCTGGTCGGCGATCTCGAACAGGTCGATGTCGTCGGACTTCACCAGCGCGTTGACCTCGCCGAAGGTGAGGAGCTCGTTGCGGCCGTCGAGGCCGAGCATCGAAAACATCGACTGCGACCAGAAGATGCGGCCGCGCGACAGGTCCCAGTCCCACAGCCCGCAGCGGCCGCGGTTGAGCGCGGTGTCGATCCGGCCGCGCACGGCGTCGTTGATCAAATCGCCCTCGCGGGCACGGGTGGACTGCCAGTGGAAGGCGAAGCCGAGGATCAGGACGACGAAGCCGGTGGTGGCCGACAGCGTGACCGACAGCGCGGCGTCCGAGCCCCAGATCGGCTCGTTGCGCTCCTGGATCACGGTGACGAAGCCGGGCAGCGACTTGATCTGCCGCGCGGTCGCCATCGCGGCGTTGCCGTTCGGCAGCGTCAGGTCGGAGATGTTGCCGTCGTGCGGCGGCGCCGCCATCAGTTGCGCCGTCGTGATTGCGTCGAGCAGGCGGTCGTTGCCCGCGGGATCGCTGTCGACCGGGATGCGGGCGAGGATGCGGCGGTCGAGTCCAGCCGAGGTGACGATGACGTGCCGGCCCGAGGCGGTGCCCCAGGATGGAATGAGGTCAGGCAGCAGCGCCGGCAGGCTCTCGATGTTCTTCAGCCGCTCCTGCCGCGCGGAGGTGAGGCGGTCGATGCGCTCGGCGAGCAGGTCAGCGAGCGCCGAGATGTCGTGGCGGATCACCAGCCGCTTCTGGCGCGTCTGGTCGACGACCTGCACGAATGCGCCGAGGCAGATCGTGATCAGGAACGCGATGATGAGCGTTGGCACGGCACGGCGTAGCGCAGGCTCCGCGATCAGGAGCCGATGATAGGCAGGTTTCGCGATCGATTGCGCCAATCCTTTGATCGAATCGGATTGGACGCACGCGTTCGCGGCGTCTGCACGCGACATGCCTAAAGCCCCCTGGAACCTGCTTGCAACTTGATTTTGGAAGCAGCCCCACATCGCTTCCGAATCATGGTCGATTTGAATCCAGATTTCGCGGGCTGTCGAGAGTCAACGAATCGTTAACGCGAATTTATTCTTATCCAACGCGCAGTTTGTGCGTCGCGCCTCCGCAAACTTACGTGCGCGGCGAGTCCGAAACGAGAACGTGTGACTCCTCGCACATTCTCTGTCACGCACGCGGCGGTTCGGCGTGACTGATGACGCGCTTCACGCTCGGGAACGCGCGCCGCAACGCGCGCTCGATCGCGTCGACATGCTCGTGCACCCTGATCACGCTCATCGACGGCTCGGCGCGGCAGTGGAAGTTGACGATCTCGCCGGCGTCGGTGTTGCGGACGCGGACATTGTGGATGTCGTGGATCTCGCCGCCGGCGGCATATTCCGTCAGGGCGGCGGCAATGGCCTGCACCCGTTCCGACGCGGCATCGACCCCGAACGGCAGTTCCGGTTCCAGCGGCTCGATGTGGACGTCGACCTCGACGTCCGCGCCGAACTCTTCCTGGATGTTGCGTTCCAGCGTGTTGGCGACGTCATGGGCGGCGTCGAGCTGCATCCCGGCGTCGACCTCGAGGTCGATGCTGACGATCAGCTTGGCGCCGAGATCGTGCACGGTGACGTGGTGGATGGCGAGGCCTGAATTGTGGGCGATGACCATGATGCGGTCGCGTACGGTCTCGTTGTCGCGCGCCACGGGGACTGCGGTGAAGGTGAGGTCGGTATCGCCGAAGGCCTTTTCGACCGCTGCTTGCGCGCTGCGCTTGATGTCCTCGACCCGGTCGATGGGGTAAGTCCGCGGCACCTTTGCGATCGTGTCGATAAACGTGGTGGCCCCGACCATGCGCACGCGGAGCCGCTCGACGCCAATCACACCCGGCACGCTGCGGATCGCGGCCGTGGCCCTCTCATGCGCGCCTTCGGGGGCACGGTCGACCAGCGTCTGCACCGTCGAGCCGGCCATGCGCAGGCCGAGCAGGGCGATCATCACGGCCACCGCGGCAGCGGCAGCCGCGTCGCCCCACCAGAAGCCGAGGGCGGCGAGGATCAGGCCCACGATCACGGCGAACGAGCCCATCACGTCGGAGGCGAAATGCAGCGCATCGGCGGCGAGCGCCTGGCTCCTGGTCTCCCGCGCGGCACGGTGCAGGGCGCGGGCGCGCCAGAGATTGACGACAATGTCGATCACCAACACCACGAACGGCACGGCCGAAATGGTCGGCGGCGCGGTTCCCTCGCGCAGCCGGCTGTAGGACTCGACCAGGATGCCGCCGGCGAGCACGTAGAGCAGGGCCGTGACGCCCAGTGCCGAGACGCTTTCGAGCTTGCCGTGGCCGTAATGATGCTCCTCGTCCGCCGGCTTGTCGGACACCCGCACCACCGCCCAGGTGATGATGGTGGCGACCAGGTCGATCGAGGAATGCAGCGCCTCGGAAATCAGCGCCAGCGAGCCGATCGCGATCCCGACCGCAAACTTGGCCGCCGCCATGCCGCCACTGGCGAAGATCGAGATCGCTGCGACCGAGGTCTTGTTGTGTTGGGAGCTCATGGCGGGGGATGTAGCAGGCCACGGGTGAACATCAAGCGACGATCCACAGGCGTAGACGCTAGTGAGTTGCAGGAGCGGGATCCTCCGGTTTTGTAGGGTTGGCAAAGGCGCGGAGCGCCGTGCCCACCATCTTTCGGGGACGCTGACGCATGGTGGGCACGCTTCGCTTTGCCCACCCTACTAGACCTCGGTCTTTGGCCCAGGAATGTTACGGCACCGTCACGACGATCTTGCCCAGGTGCTTGTTCGCCTCCATGTGCTCGAACGCCTTGTCGATGTCGTCGAAGGCAAACACCTTGTCGATCGGCAGCTGCAGTTTTCGCGACTCGACCGCGCCCCAGATGTCCTTTTTGACCTCGTCGAAGATCTCGCGGACTTCCGCGACGGTGCGGGTGCGGAAGGTGACGCCGACATAGTCGATGCGGCGGGCCGCGTGCAGGTCGAAATTGAAATCGGCATGGGTGCCGCCGAGCCGGCCGACATTGACGATGCGGCCTTTTACCTTCGTTGCGGCGAGGTTCTGGCTTGCGACCTTGCCGGAGACCTGGTCGACGATGAGGTCGACACCTTCGCCGTTCGTCGCCTTCAGCACCTCCTCGACCCATGTGGGGTCGGAGGAATCGACCGCGAGGTCGGCGCCATACTCCTTCAGCCGGCCGCGACGAGTGGCATCGGTCGACGAGCCGATCACGAGCTTGGCGCCCTTGAGCTTCGCAATCTGCATCGCCATCAGGCCGACGCCGGAGCTTGCGCCCTGGATGAGCACGGCCTGCCCGGGCTGCACGCCGCCGATGGTGACGACGGCGTTGTGCATGGTCGCGAGCGCGACGGGCAGGGTGGCAGCTTCTTCGAAGTTCATGTTCGAGGGCGCGCGGAACAGCCGGCCGTGATCGGCCAGTGTGTATTCGGCAAACGCCGCGCCGCCCGAGCCCATGATGCGGTCGCCGACCTTGACGCCCTTGGCATCCGGTCCGAGCGCGGCAATCTCGCCGGCCCATTCCATGCCGAGCACGGTGCCGGCGCCCCCGGCCGCGCCATGGGCGTGGCCCTTGCGCATGCCGGTGTCGGCGCGATTGAGGCCACAGGCGCGGACACGCACCAGCACCTGCGTGCCTTCAGGCTTTGGTTGAGCGACGTCGGAAATTGTAGCGCCACCAGGGCCGTAGACATAAGCCTTCATGTGTTGCTCTCGCTTCTTGCCGTGACTATTCAGCAGCCTGCGCTGTCGGATGAATGATCATGCTTTCGAGCCGGCTGCGGATGATGGCCTCCGCTTCGCGCACGATGCGGGAGATCAGTTCGGCGCAGGTCGGGATGTCCTGGATCAGGCCCTGGACCTGGCCCGCCGACCAGATGCCTTCGTCCGAGTTGCCGGTCGCGTAGACCATCTTGCCGCGGGCGCCTGCGACGAGCTCGCGGATATCCTCGAACTTGGCGCCTTCCTTCTCCATCGCGACGACCTTGGTCGAGATCTCGTTCCTGGCGACGCGGGAGGTGTTGCGCATGGTGCGGAAGATCAGCTCGGTCTCGCGCTCGTCATTGGCGACGATCTTCTCCTTGATGAGCTGATGAATGGGGCTCTCTTGGGTCGCCATGAAGCGCGTGCCCATGTTGATGCCTTCGGCGCCCAGCGCCAGTGCGGCGACCAGGCCGCGGGCGTCGGCAAAGCCGCCGGAGGCGATCATCGGGATCTTGATCTTGTTGGCGGCAGCCGGGATCAGGATCAGGCCGGGGGTGTCGTCCTCGCCGGGATGGCCGGCGCATTCGAACCCGTCGATCGAGATGGCGTCGACGCCCATGCGCTCGGCCGAGAGCCCGTGACGGACGCTGGTGCATTTGTGCACGACCTTGACGCCGTGCTTCCTGAACTCGTCGACATGCTCCTGCGGCTTGTTGCCGGCAGTTTCGACCACCTTGATGCCGCTCTCGATGATGGCGGCGCGATATTCGGCATAAGGCGGCGGCTTGATCGCGGGCAGGATGGTGAGGTTGACGCCAAACGGCTTGTCGGTGAGATCGCGGCAGCGGGCGATCTCCTTCCTGAGGTCCTCCGGTGTCGGCTGGGTCAGCGCCGTGATGAAGCCGAGCGCTCCGGCATTGGCGACGGCGGCGACCAGCTCGGCGCGCCCGACCCATTGCATGCCGCCCTGGACGATCGGGTGCTCGACACCGGCGAGCTTGGTGAACCGTGTCTGCAGCATGATCTGTTTCCTCCGCCTGTGTGGCGCTCTGTTATCGTTTGATGGCGGCAGGATGCCGCCCGGGTCGGGAAAAGTCTATTGCGCCGGCGTGCGGTGGAGGCGGGGCGATCATGCGAGGAGTGGGGGGATTCCGCAGGGCGGATAATTGAGGTGGTAGCACCGGGTGGCGCGAGGTTTTTTGTGCGCCGCTGCTTCAACACCGACGGAGGATGAGGAGCTTTCGGAGACCATCAACTTGCATTTCCGTCGCAAGGCATGCCTCCGCCCTCTCGCGGCGCATTCGCCCGAGCTTTGCCCGATCGCATTACCCTCGTTGAGACAAGGGCGCAGGGAAGGCCGGGCGC